>NZ_DAOUQB010000024.1 GCF_030625865.1 Anaerotignum sp.
ATTTAATTGAATCAGGAAGAACCTCATTAATTTTTTCTACCAGATAAGCCACACGCGCCTTATTATCGCCAACTTTGCCCTCTGCGTCGGTGAGATTCTCAAGTTCATCTATCATGTCTTGCGTTGTTTCCAGTTCTGACACTTGCGCTTGAACGTTATCCAGTCTTGCTTCTTTTGCTTTTTCCCACGCTTCAATTTCCTCATTCGTGGAATCAATTACTTTTTGGTTCTCTGATACTGTTTCTTCTTGCTTAGAATTAAAGTAAACAACTGTTGCCGCTAACGCCCCTAAAGCAATAGCCGCAAGTCCTATAGGGTTAGCCGCTATAGCTGCATTAAATAACACCCAAGCCTTTGTGCCTAGTCCAGTAGCTGCTGTCTCTGCTATCTGTGCCGTTGCAAGTGCTTCTGTGGCTGCTGTTGTAAGGTCTTTAATTAGCTTCGCCGCTTTAATAGCTACTTTATAACTCGCAAACGCCGTTGTCGCACCGACTATGACAGATGTTAATTCTTTTCCATGGTCAACCATATACGCAAAACTATTTATCAGTTTCGGCAATCCATCAGCCGCTAATTCTGCCGTCGTTGCCAATAAATCCCCTGCGGCATCGGCAATTTTATCCACACTTTTGTCAAGTTGTCCACTGTTCAAGCTTTGCAAAACCTTGTTTAGGCTGCTTGTTGCTTCTTGTGCCGCATTTCTCATAGGCAACTGGAATTTTTCATAAACCTTTATCCCGACACTCTCAGCGGTACTGCCAAGTATGGTTAAATCGCCTTTGAGATTATCATTTACGGTTTTAGCCATATCCTCGGCGGCACCATCGGCATTCTGAATAGCCCCTGTCAATTTGTTGTAATCTGCTTCACTAGCATTGACAATAGCCAATAAACCAGACATGGCCTCTTTTCCAACTAATTTCTCCGCATTAGATAGCTTTTCTGCTTCGGTCATTTTTGCAAAAGCTTCTCTCAAACTGCCCATGGTTTGCGATAAAGGAACCATAGTACCGTCTGCTTCTTGCATTTTAAGAGTATAATTCCCTAATTCTTTCCCTGTTAGTTGTACATCACCAGTCATATTTGAAAACATGGTTCTTAATGCTGTACCAGCCGTTTCTGACTTAATACCAGCATTAGCCATTAAACCAATCGCTACGGCTGTATCTTCGATGGAATATCCCAATGCACCAGCCAAAGGAGCCGCATATTTGAATGTGTAACCCATCTTGGAAACGTCAGTATTTGCGCTACTTGCCGCCGCCGCTAAAACATCAGCAAAATGACTGCTGTCTTCGGCTTTCAGTCCAAATGCCGTTATAGCATCGGTCACAATATCTGATACACTTGCCAAATCTTCACCAGATGCAGCTGCCAAATTCATGACACCAGGTAACCCCGAAATTGATTGTTGCGCATCCCAGCCAGCCATAGCCATATACTGCAAGGCATCTGCGCTTTGTGTAGCACTAAATTGAGTGGTTGCGCCCATTTCCTTGGCTTTATCGGATAAAGCTTGTAAATCATCTCCTGTTGCGCCAGATATAGCGGCAACCTTACTCATGGATGATTCAAAATCAGACCCTACCCGAATAGCCGCCACCGACATAGCCGTTATTGCACCTGTAGCCGCCGTCAGCCCTATACCAATTGCTTTCGCTCCCATTGCGGCCGCTGACTTCATGCTATTTACGCCATTATTGAATCCGCTCTGGTCGACTTCCGTGTTAAACCTTAAATATCCGTCATAACTGTAAGCCATTTAATCCCTCCTTTCTAAAATTTGCATGAAAAAAGCACCCAAGTTAATGAGTGCTTCGTAATTACTTTCCGAGATATGACTTTAATTTATCTAATTCGTCTTTTACTACTTGTGTTCCGTCTGATACATCGTCAGATTTGTGGACGTCCCAAGCTAAAGTGCCTATTTTTCCTTTTACAGATGAATCTTTCGGATAATCTTCATCTATAATAGCCCTATCTTCAATATCATCTAATTTTTCATATGCTTCATCCACGGTTAAATCTGCCGCCAAAAACTGTTCTGTCACATCAACCGCCTTTAAACCTAAATTATAAACATCTTCGCTCACATTTGCGGGCTTTCCGCACCCCGTCAAACACAACGCCAAACACAGCGCAATTAATATTTTTCTCATACAAATCCCCCTATTCTGGTATTTTTTCCAGAATATCACAAACTGACAATAATTACAATATACCTTTCAACTTACCGTCTCCCATTAAAGCTTGCTCTAATGCTTCTTGCTTCTCTTGTTCGGTCTTGGAAATAGGGATTGCATATTGTTCTTTCATCTTTTTGTAGAAGTCCATTTGTTCTTTTCCAACGCTGTTAATATCAACCGCCCTGTAGCCCATTATCTTAGATATAGCGCAGTCCTCATTTAAGCCCTGAAATAACGCTTTAAACTTCCACCAATGCAAACGGTCAACCTCGTTCAAATCAATGCCGTATTGCCCTAAAAATGCGCTGTAGATATAGGGCGCATCGTAGTCAAATGAATATATTCTATCTTGGTTGGTATTCCTTCCACGCTTCTTCCTTTTACCCCGTTCTTCTTCTCCACAACGATAGAACCATTGTATCCCCTCCAATGCTTCTTGCCAATCGTCGGGAATGGTTGGATAAAATAACCGCAAGGCAAGCAAAGGTTTTTCCTCTGCCAAAACCTCATTGTCCAACATCATCATTTCGTATAATATTGCCGTTCTAAATCCCCAGTTTATGGCATATTCTTTGTCTTTAATATAGATTGAGTGGGGTAAATCATCAATTAACAGGTTCATTTCACGCGCTTAGGGGAGTAAGGGGATTCTTCGTTAATGACCTCCATAAACTGCTCAACCAAGAACGTGTAAACATCAGCATGAAATACCGCTGTTTTGTCTTCTGCAAAAATCTTTTCGCTTGCTGTAATGTCACCAATAATATCATTGATGGCTTTTTCAAAGATTTTCTTGTTGGCTTCTACGATTGCATTGTATTCATCCTCAGGGGAAAGCCCTTTTTCGATTGTATTTGCAACATTTTTATTTTCCTCTGCAACCCTCTGAAATACGAATCTGATATGATCCTTACCAAAATCAACATTAAACTTATTGCCACCAATCTCAATTTCCCTTACTGTAGTTCTTTTCACAAATTTTTTCATATTAAAATCCTCCTTATAATGTTGGAATTATTTTCTTATCTAAATTATATCATAAATAGCCCACCCTGCAAAGCAAGGTAGGCTTTAAAATTAAACTGCTGTAAATGTTTTTGTTGATGTATCAAATGTGCCTTGAATTGCGTCACCTACGCCGTACAAGGTACCTGTTACTTTCACTGTTTCACCGCCAGCGCCTGTAATACCTGTCACGCTTGCTGCAACCGTGAATTTTCTCGCTTCATAAGTATTTTCCAGTGTAGGATGCGGCGCAAATAAATCAACTCTGATATATTCCAATTCCGCATCTGCGCCTGTTTTCTGATTCTTGCCGATTGTATATAAAGCCATTACCGCATCCTCTGATGCAATCAAGTCAGTATCGAAAGGAAATTGCGTCTGATAGCTTTTAATATGGGTTGTTTGTGATACTTGGTTGATGTAAGTTTTACTGTCCTGCTGTGCGTTGGGATTCTCGTCCAAAGTGTTAAAACCTACACCCATAAGTGACCATGCTGGTGTTTCTGCTGTGCCTGTGTTCAAATAATCTGCAATTTGATTTCTCATTACTGTTTCTGCCATTTATATCATCCTTTCTGCATATAAACTAAGCGGCATTGCACTTGGTACCTCGCCGCATTTTCTGTGTTTTCGAGTAAATATCCTGCTCCTTGCGCCTGTATTTCTATGGGTGTTTTATCGGCTTCAAGCGAAGGAAATTCTTTGTTACTGTTCTTTTGGTCAACCCATGCGGCGAAATCCTCATAGAATGTACTATTTGCTAAATTCGTGTCCACGTCTGAACCGTACGGCTCCACACTGCCGAAAGCAAAAACAAACTGTCTTACGGAACTACCATCCACATATTTTTTAATAATCGGGTCGACAGAGAGAGAATCAATGCTGTATTCCGTGGGAGTACCACTTAAATAGTCAACATTAAATACTCCATCTTTAAGATAGGGACACTCGCAAAGGAATGTTCTCACGCTATCCATTAAGCTTGCCAAATGCCCTCACCTCTCTCAATAATGATTTGCCGTGATTCTTTTTCATCTTCGAAAACCAATACGCCCCACGCCTTGGCGCACCGTTATATTTAATTAACTCAGCTGTTACTACTTTGCGTTCTCCTTTTTTTGCCCATGCAGAGCCAGTGGTAGGACTAACCATAACTTTGCCGTAGTACAAATATCTTGCATATGGTGCGTTGTAGGTAACTTCACCGCTGCCTATAACAGTGCCTAATGTTGCTGATCTGGTCAGAGTACCAGTCTGGAAAGGCGTATATGGCGCAGATAACGTAATTACTCGGCTGTCGATGTATTTTTGTATCACGCCACCCTTACCCAATCCATGACGTTTGGCAATCTTAGAAGGACTATCCAACTTAACTTCATATTTCATTTCGCTGTCACCTCCCAGTGCTGCATATCGGAACTACCATAGTCGAAAGTGTCAATGCCTGTAACGGTCAATGCATCATTTAATCCTACTGGGGTAGTCGCTGTTGTTGCACCTCTTAAAATTTTATCCTCTGGTTTTAAACTGAATTCAGATACAGCCGAAAACGGAATGAATACAATCGTTTCATTATCCTGTACCATACCAGATTTGTTATTTTTAGAACCAATAGAACCCTGCCAATATACGCCGCTAATGAATGCCTTAACCCAATCATTCTTTCGGGTAGCGGAGTTATATTGTTGGCTGAAAATCGTACAATCCGCGTTAGGTGTCAATTCCATCCACCCCCAAATACAAAAGGTCTGTGCGGCTTAAATATCGGCTCACAGCCTTATATAGTCTTTGGTCTTCCGTTGGTGCAATGGATGTGCCAACAATGTAATTCCTTGTAATTTTCCCAACTGTTTCAGATACCACACCGCCACCATTTTCATTTAACTGATAGGATTCAGCCACGGCACAGCAAGCCTTTTTTAATAAGTCTGCTGTATCATCATAGGTTGACGCTCTGCCAAATGTAGCATAGTCAATATATTCCGACGCTCTCTCGGCTAATCTCGCAAAGTCAGCTTCGGGGATTGCATTACCCCGATAACCGCTCTGATAAAATTCATAGGTTGTGTATGCCATTTAACCACCTCCTTATGCGTTCCAATTTGGCGCCCGTTCGCCAGTGTAGGCAATCCAATACATATAAATGTGCTGAGGGGCTGTCTCAGAATCACCACCAGCTGTATCATGTTCGGCTAAGGTAGTCTCGTTTGTCTTCGTGCTAGCTAAATTAATCTGATGTTGGTGTTCGCTGTTCGCCGAATCTATTTTATGCCTATGTTGTAATCTTGAAGAACTTACAGTGTAATTGTAAGGTAAACAAGGCAACTTATAACTAGTACCTGAAAAAGAGTTAAAAGGAAAAGTTCCCCAAGTTGCACCAGTTACATATGGGTAATAGTTGTTATTTGTAGTACCATCTGCATAGGCATCATCTGTATATCCTTTGCCCTCAGATATTGAGCCATGAACATGCAATCCTTTTCTGTTATCAACATTAGTTACAGTATCAAGCGTAGTTCCGTTACTTGTATTTAAAAGTGTATGACTATGCTTATATTCTGGTATCCGAAAGTTTCCACTTTGAGGTTGTGCAGTGCTACTATCTTTGGTTGTGCCAACCTGACTATCATCACTCGCACACCTTACAAATTGCTCTCTCATATCATCTGTATCATTTGTGCCGTCACATAATTGCCACCCTCTTGGGATTTCTGCTTTTGTCCCTCTAAATGGTAATGACATTTTGCAGTTGTACAATGCTTCGACCAGCCCGTTAAACATTACAGACATATCATCTTTAAAAAATCGGTTGGGCGAACTTTTATTAATATGCATAATATCACCCCTTGTACTCTACATAAATAGATGCCGTGGTGCTTGCAACCGCTCTAAAACTCTGCAATTCAGCCCAGCCTACTAATGTAATTATATCCTCTTCATTGGCTGTGAAACTGTTGTCTTTTGACGGCTCTGTTCCGCTGGTCGTAAAGTAGACTGTGCCGCTTTTGACAGTCACAATACCCCGTGCCGCATTTTTGTAAATACTTGCTGTTAATCCTGTTACAGTTGTGGCAATTTCAAGTGTTTCTTGCCCAATATGTATATTTTTAAATGCATCCAATCAAATCACCTCTCTCAAAAGAAAAGAGGGTTATTTGCCCTCTTTTTTGTCCAACCGTGCTTTTAGTTCTGCATTTTCTTTTTTCAAAGTTAAAATCTCTTTTTTCAAAGCCTTACTTTCATCAACTTCCTTTTCTGGTTTTACGTGCAATCCAATTTTACGCATATGCCTACCTCCTTATGCTTTATGGGATAAGTAAATCCCTGCCACTTTGTTTGCATACACATCGACAATTCCATATTTACGGTACTTTACAATATAGCTGTCTGCGTCGGGGTTACTTGCAGGGTCGATAACATTACCTACAACGTGCTTATCAAATTTAATGATTGCTGGCTTGTGGATAATCATAAAGTTGATGTCCTTGCCTGTTGCTGATTTCTGGTAGTGTCCAGCTTCTTCTCCTGCCGTAGAACCGTCCAACAAATCAATGTCAGTGTAAAAACGGCTTTGAGGAACAGTTTTCTTTGTGGTAAATGCCGCTAAAATCTCTCTTGACTTCGTGGTATCTAATGCCATTACGCTGTTCATTAATGTTGGTGTAGCATAAAGCAAGCGGTTTTCCTCTGGTACCTCGTCCTCGTCCATTTTATTCTTTGCTACAATTAAAGCCGCAAGGAAAGCTTCCGCATCTGCATATGTAGCCGCCGTGGCTGTGGAAATTCCTGTAATCCCCGCTAATGTTGCGAATGTGAATGCATCTGCTTCCGGTGCAACTTTTTCTCTCTGTAGAGATGCGCTTGCCTGTCCGAACGCAATATTAAATGTCTCCTGGTCATCCATGGTATCAACGGAGATTTTTGTACCTCTGTCGTAGTTAAAAGTGGCTGTTTTCCAAGATACATTAACCGCACCAGTAGTATATCCACTATTTCTGGTGTAATCACCTAAACCCGTTGTACTGATCTGTGGATACAAAATCTCGTTTGCATTTGCCCCAGCACGCATCATCGATCCATCACTAATAAGATCAGCGGTAACAGATGCATTTTTATAAACCTCGTCCAATAAATTGGTATAATTTTTTGCTAATACAATACTATTTGCCATGTTTTAAACCTCCCTTATTCTTTAGGGGCTAATCCCATGATCGCCCTCATTTGATTTTCTTCAACACTTGTCATACTTGCACTTCCCATACCTGGCATATCGCTAGGCTTATTAGGATTTTCAAAATAATTCTTATCTTTCGTCAATACTTCCAGAATATCCTTATCACCCTTTCCTTTGTTTGCTTCATCTGCCAGAGCCTTTCTAAACTCACCAAAAACAGCATTTTGCGTCAATTCATCCCGCCATTTCTGTTCACCGACAACGGAATTAAAGCGGTTTTGGAATTCTTCATGTTCTTTCGCTTCTTTTGCTGCCTGATCTGCGGCGGCTTTTTCATCCGCGATTGTCTTTTTCAGCGTTTCCAGTTCAGTTTTAAACTTCTCCGCATCACCACTGGAAGACTGCAACTCTGTAATCTTTGTCTCGTATTCAGAAATCTTAGTCTTAGATTCCTCCAATTTTGTTGACATTTCGGTTGTTTTTGCTTTTTCTTTCTCAATGTCCTTGCCGTTCTCTGCCATAATCTTGGAGATTGCATCATCCTCTAAACCAAGCGATTTCAAAAATTCTGTTTTCATATATTTATACCCCTTTCGCATTAAGTAGTTTTAGGTGTTTTACTGTCCACCACGAATTGACTGTTTTAAGTCTAATCTACTGACTAATAAGCCCTTTAACGTCTTGCCAAGGACGAGATAATCGGATCACCTCCAAGCTAAAAGCCAATAAGTAACTTTTTCACTCCGAAATCACCCCCTCAATATTTTTATCCCTTAATTGCTTTGTTACAATTCTTGTGCGTTCTGCCTTGGTAGGCAGTCCAGCCTTATCGCTGACTTCCTTATATTTATTCGATAAAATACGAATATCTGCAGTTGCTTCTCTTGTTCCGTCCACATCTTTAACAGCTTGAAATATCTGTTTTTCCTCTCTTTTGTAGCGCAGAGCAGTTTCTAATTTCCGTTGAATCTGTGTACATTCATATCTGGTGTATTCTTTGCCGTCAATTTTGATAATTTTATTGCTATGATGTTCTATACGCTTTAACGCACCTTCTGAATATGTGGGGCTACTAATCCCCAAAATGATTGGATAGGCAATATGGCGGCAATTCCATTCTCCAATAGGTCTGGTAAGGCTTTTTTGTAAACTGTCAAAATCTTTATTGCTGTACTGGTTACCCTGATACGGTATATGGTCAGGGGCGCATGGGCTATGGGCTGATATTTCCACCCCATCTGCGCCAAATTCTTCCCCTGTAGCCCTTGCAGTTTCTTGGGCGATATAGCTGATACCGTCAAGCACATTCTGCCTTACAGCGGAATCTAAACGCTTTGTATAGCCTTTTTCATATTTAATTCTTAAGCCGCTTTGGCTCATTTCTCTGATTGCTTTTTTAATTACTGTGTTGTAATCCTCTGCACCAGTAGCGGCGGCGGTAATAGCCTTATCAATCGTCTTTTTATAAAACGCTCCTATCGACTGAAAGTCTTTCCCTCCACCAATACCAATTGCCTTTGTATTACTTAGGTTTAACAGGCTGTTTTTGGTTGTCTTGGCGGCAGATGCTATAATAGTTTGCAACGTCTTGTTTTCAGCCAGCGGAATTTGTTTTATCCCTTTTGCATCATAAAACGGCTTTGACCAGTCATAACCCTCTTGTGCCACTGAATTAAATAATTTCTCAATATCCTTGAGACTTTTCCCTGATTCCCTGGCTAACTCTTTGGTAATCAAATCCACATCATAACCATAGGTATAAAGCTGTTGCAATCGGTTTGCATAGGATGGTATTAAATCGCCTGTCTCTTTCAGTGATTCAGCCATATCTTTCAACAGCCCTGCGCCAACATCTCCGAATCTTTCACCGAAAACATCAGCTAAGAAGCTTAATTCCTCTTCGGTAAGCATTCAATCACCCGATTCCTAAATCGCTTAATGTAGGCTCATTTTTCTTAATTTCATCAATCATGGATTGTGATTCATCGTATGTCTCATTCGGATTCATCCATTGTCTTAACTCAACCTTGCTCTTGATTCCCATTGCCTGTGCGTCCTTAAGCTGTGCCCATGTTTCTGTACTGCTCTCGATTAATGAATACGACCAGTCAAAAGCAACATCATATTCCCCTTGCGGCGATAACCCGTAGTAATTGGCAAGAACATTGCAAGCATAAATATAATCTCTTGTGCCGTTTTCAATGACCGTACGAATATCGCCGATCATTGCGTATGTATCATATAGTCCTGCCTTAATTTCCGTTGCTGTAGCCCCTCTGGTTTCGGGTGCGGTTAAAACGCCTTTACTGGTTCCGATAGCACGCTCTAATAGTTCAAATAAGTATTGTAGACGGCTATAATAACTACTGTCTCTAATATCAGGGCTAAATGTCTCAAGCATGGTATCTGTGTCATTACCATGAGCGGCAAAAAATAGCTTGCTAGGCATGATATATTTCCCTGTTTTCGGGTCTTTCTGAAACATTCTTTCATCAGCGAATACCTTAACCGTTTTTAGGTTGTATTCGTCTTGAATTTGGCTCATGCATTCCTTAATTTCCGCAATAATTGAATCACAACCGTAAGTAATTGGCACGCCGTAAAAGTCACTGAATTGTCGGTTGTCTACAGGAGACTTCAAATAAGCAAACAACACACGGTCAACACCCGTTATCGCCCTGTCCTCAATCCCTTCCCATTGCTCAATAAATTCGTCTTTTCCACTTTCATTTGTTACTCTGTTTGTAATAAATATTGTTTCATTTTCAATTTTGTAATCTGTCCACCGATAATACTTGACATTATTCTGTGTCACGCTGTCAGCCAATACCGTAGCAGAGGTAATTTTGTCACCTTGTTTCTCATGGATCATAATTCTATCCTGCGTCAGCACATCGAAATGAATCGCTCCGTCTTGCACATATGGAACAACAGCGCAGCCGCCAGTCCCAAGCATTCTGGAAGTAATCCGTTTTATCTTTGCCCACATATCAACCGCACATTCGTCCAAAAAAGCCACTCTCGCATTTTCCCCTACAATATCCGCTGTACTTTCGCTAACTGACAGAGTGGTCATTTTGGCGGCGAATATGGCTGTGAAATTAACTTCTTCGGCGTTTTCGAATTGGCTCGCATATGTTGCGTTGCTTGTTAAATCACTGTCTGTCGTGTCTGTTTTATTGCGACCAAACAGCTTTAAAATATATTCCCATAATGTCTTTAACACTTAATCACCCACCAATCTATAGATATTGTATTCAAAGCTATATTCGTCGGCATCTAAAATATCAATGTCGCTTGTGCCATCATCCAGACGCTTATCTTCCAGGCTCTTATCATCCCATACCGCAGTTTTCAAACCATTTACTAAATCGTCACATTCGCCCTCAACGATGTGATACCGTTCGCCGCCCATTAATAATAGTGTGCATCTAATACGGTCGTTTATAGGGCGTTTAATACTGTTGTAGACAGGGTAAGGCGTATGCTGTCGGTAGCTGTTAATCATGGTCTGCTCTGCGCTATCACAGTAAACACCATCGGGATAGCCGTAATCTTTTATAATACCTTCGACAAACTTTACAAACTCAGCTTGCAGTTTATCAAAACTCATTCCCGTTGCCTTTATGCTCTTGGCTCTAAGCTTGTAAAGATGATTGTCAAAGCTGATACCGGATGCTACAAATGCATGATTTGATTTGTTACCGCCAAAGTCATGACCTATGTTGATGCTTGAGAATCTAGGCAAATCTTTCTTTGCGATCATGTACTTTTCTGGACAGTCAGCAAACATTTTATAGATGAGCCCCTCAGCTAATGCCCATTTACCCAATATGTAGCGGTCGTAAAGAACCGTCCCGTAGTATTCTTTCTTTAGGTTTTCTACGAACTCTTTACTTAAAAATGGGTTATCATCTAATGTATAATGCCTTAAATAAATATCTGCATCACTCTGTAGAAACTTATAAAACCAATGGTTGGGGCTTTCTGGATTGCAAGTACCATCAAAACAGCTATACGGCTTATCAAGACGAGATTTAAGCATATTGAAAACATCCTCGTGCCATGTCACAACCTCGTCACCGTAGCAATACTTGATACTTGACCCTCGAATGCGGTCGACCTGATTAATTTTATCTGCACCCAAGCAATAACACTTTTCTCCAAAAAGCATTGCCGTATTGTCAGAGCGAATATCCGATACCAAAGCAGGAGTAAATATCTTTTGGAGCGGCTCAATTATATTTCTTTGCAATGTCCCCTTTGTATTGCCAAGTATAACTACAAGCCCCTCTTTGCCTGCTACAGCCCGAATTCTGCGTGGAATGATATAATAATCAAGATAAGTCTTACCCGAACGTGTAGCCCCTGATTTGATGTTCCAACGGCTGTGAGCATTGTTCCAGAAGTCCTTTTGCATATCACTTAGCTGCATTGTCAATCCCCTCCAAAATTAAGTCAAGCTTTTCAAGAGCATCTTTATATTCCTCAACCTTATCAAACATACCCAAATGCTTTCCAAGTAGTTCAAGAGCTTTAACTTTATCATTAAGTTTAACCTCAATTCCGTTTGCACCTTTTTTGATACCAGCAATTGCCCCTATTTTTTCTTCCTCAATTTCATCTGTTGATTTTATAAAAACATGGCCGTCATAAACAGAAAGAAAGTCAGTCACTTTGGCAAAGCCTATTTTAGCCAATTCAGCAACTACTTTATCCTGTGTTATCTCAGTTCTCTTCTGCCTGTCCTTCATGCGTTTTTCTATATATTCCGAAACCTTGACATTCCTCAACAGCCGACTTCCAGCTTGTGCAGCTACATCGTCATTCTTAATTTTAGGATACGCCTTTTTATATGCTCTGGTGGCATTAAGGTCGATTAAATATTCATTTGCAAACTTCTTTTGTTTTTCGGTCGTAAATACCACCCCTTTCTATTTTTACTAAATAGGCGTTGTGGGATTCGAACCCACGACTAACTGCGTATAAGACAGGTACTCTAACCAACTGAGTTAAACGCCTACAAAAAAGGACGCCGACCTAAGCCAACGCCCCTTTCCGAGGAATATCATGAATTATTAACACTATCATAATAACACAAAAGTATGTCCCTTTAGTTACCCTTTTTATCAGACAATATCTTAAAGAACCTTCTTCTTGCTTCGTAAAACTGTCTGCGACCGCACATAACATCTAAATATTCATACGCCACTCCATCCACCACATTAGTGATTATGTACGGATAAATCTCGCTGTCAGCTTCGATTGCAGACTGGACAATGATTTCTATATCCCTTTCTAACTGCGCCCGTCTACACGCTGTATCTGCCGTTCTATCAGACGTTTTATTTCCTCCACCGCATCCTCCAAAGCTAGGAGAGGATAACTCGGTAATTGACCGTAACTGTGATTGTTTCTCTCGGTATTGACGGCAAAAGTATTTCAGTTCCCTGTATCTGTTCGGCGATAGTTCAAGTATCTTTAAATCTCTTTCTTTCAATCAATCACCCGCCCTTTTGTTCCACGCACTTATCACATCAGCGCACCTATCATCACAAGGGAAATATTCCATATCGCAATTATAGCAATGAATAAAGCACGGAGCAGTATCTTCTTCAATATCATCACTATCCAGAACCCTCAAGAATCCATCATCATCGTATGTCACTGCTTTAACATCCCCGCCGCAAAACGGGCATTTCTTCAATTCCTCCATACCTCACACCCCCCTAAAACGGCATATTCCTTCTATCCAACCAGACCGCAACGTCAATTATCAGCCGAAAGAGAAAACCTTTTAATTTGCCCATTGTTGTAGCTTTGAAACCTCCCCCTGACAACTCTCTTGCTATGAACTCATTACATTCTTTTATAAATCCGCACATTTTACGTTCTTCGCTCATAACGCACCGCCTTTCAAACATTTATTTTAATTTTCAGTCTGTCAAATATCAGCACCGTAAGTATAAAAGTCACAATGCTATCTATATCATTCGGATTGGTATGACCGTACATCGCTGTTTCTGCAAATCCCCAAGCAATTGCAATTGTCATATATATCCCAAGAGAAATGAACCAAACTAGAAACAATCTTTTTAGAAAACTTCTTATTCGCTCACGTGTTGTTGTTTTATTCAACACTCCGCACCACCTTTCATTTCCTCCAACTTCGCCTGTGCTTCGGCTTCGGTGAGGAATACAGTTTTGCCAAAATCTAAATCACTAAATCCTGTCAATCTACTATAAATTCCGTCTACAATCTTCCACCTATAACTTACAAAGCCTTGCTGTATTGCAATTTCTGTCACTTCATAGACTGACATTATATTGCGGTTTATATTTGCTTCAAAGACCAAATCCCCTGGAGCGCATAACAGTTTACACGGCAACTCCACCGCCTTACTTAGCCTTGCTTTGAGTTCGGCGGCAGGCAGTGTTTTTAATTTGCACACAGCCTTTAAAATTCCATTGGCAAGTTCAATTTCCCCGTTGGCGTGTTTCTGATCTGCGTATTGCCGTAAAGATTTTTCTGCGATTTCCGCATCTATGTACCGCATCCCTATTCCCCCTTTTTACAAAAATCTCTACAAATTCCTTTTCCGACAGAAAATATTTCTCTTCCGTCAACATCTGCACTTTCGATACTGTAAAAATTATCTCCACAGACTTCCATAACATTCAAAAGTAAGTTCGTCACGTCTGTGCTTGTATCATCATCAGTGAGATTAACTTTGATTGTTAATTCCTTCATCCCTATTCCCCCTCCATCATCTCGCCCACCTGAGCGATATGCTCGATTTTGTTGACGTTAACAAGATCGGGTTTGTATCGGTATGCAAGCCATGTTTTGCCGTAGTCTCTCTCCAAAAATATATATATCTCATCTGTCCAAATTCCAACCGTTCCCATCATGGATAATGCAAGTATTCCCCATTGGTTTTTTTCTTCGCCGTCAATAGATACGCAATATATTGGTTCATCTACCATGCTTTCCAATTCATCAAGCGTCAGCGGCTTTGGGTTCTCCCGTTCTAGTTTTTCTTGCACGGCTTGAATGGCTGTATCCATATAACACTTGGCTAGTTCGGAAATCCACACTTGTTTCCATTGTTCCATGAAGGATATCGAACCCTTTATTTTTTCAATCTCATTCACTCCACATCCCTCCGTTCGCCATAGCTGCAAAATTCATTCGTGTGAACCTGATATGAACCCCTGTATTTGCATCCGTATTTTATATAAGGCTTTTCACCTTTATCCTCATAGTGCCGTTCGATTAAATTAATACATTCCCCGCACGTTACAGGCTTTTCTGCTTTCAACCGCTCATTCTCGGCTTGAAGCTGTTCTAACTGGTCTGCGGCAATATTAGCCTGTTCCGCATTGAAAACAACCTCGTCATTTTTAGCTATCCACCGCAACGCCTTTACCGTTTCCTCAATGCTCATTTAGCACCTCCCAAACTATCCCTATACTTCCTGCACATTGCTACCACTTGGATTGCTTCGGCGGCACATTGCAACGCATGACTCTCAATCATTTCAATGCGTAATGACACATCACTGTTATTTTTTATTTGATACCATAGGCTCTTTGCATTTTCTTTTAACGATTCTGCTTCATCAACCGTTTCCTCAATTTCCTCTTTCAGCACTGCATATCCCTCATGCGGAGAAGCGAACAAAGGAAACTTTTGGTTTGCAAATAACAATTCCTCATTGGCTAAATCTCCAATATCACGTAATAACTCAGGTCTAATCATATCAAGCCCTTCTCTCTTATCCTCTGTTCAAACACATTATGTGTCACCCACGATCTAACCGTATTTCCTTTAATTCCAATTGCTTCTCCGAATTCGTCAATGCTTAATTCTTTTCCATCCATTTTGATTCCCCAAAACGTCCTCTTGTTATCAGCAGTTGACCGTGAAACAAGATGTATTTTGTGTTTTTTCGGCTTAACAATATTTTTGTTTAAATCCGCAACGCTCCCTGGCTTAGGCGTTATTTCGTCAGGTTGCCATCCAGTATTTTCATAGGCTTGAAGTTTTTTCAAATAATCTATTTTGTGTTCTTTATGTTCGTCCGTTATTCGATCCCTTTTTTTCATTCTGTATCTCCCTTCGCTGGATTGTCGTGGATTGAGCCAATAACTTCGATGACCGGAACATACCTTTGCAAATCTATCCAAAACATATTATTTTTAATTGACTGAAAAACAAAAGAACCATGCAGATAGACGCAAATCATAATGCCGTAGTCAATATCGTTTATGAAATCCCCCTCAAAAATCTTAACCCCGTTCTTATCCGTCAGACCAGTCCACTGTCCGACGGTTTCGGTGATAATGGTAACTGGTTCCCTCGTCAGCAAATCAGTTCTTATGATTACTTTTTCATATTCTGTAGGCAATGAACCATATTCATATCTATCCCAAGCTGTTTCTATTTCTGCAAGATAGCCATACACCCATTTCCCGTTATCTTTCCGTTTACCTCTAAACAAAATCTCTCGCATTGTTATTCCCCCTTCTCAATTCGCTCAAACTCAATCACCCAAACCCATGGGTTAGCGTCCCAGCTGTATGTATCAAGGTCTTGTTTTTTGATTGTGCTATTCCATAATTCAGCAAACTGCTCTTCGCTTGGACTTTCCACGCCCTCTTTAATGGCGTCCTCTTGTGCCATCTCCTGCAACCGTTCAACCCTAACACCAGTCACTTTCAGGAAGATTCTTGCGGCTTCTTTGGGCATGTGGATGGATGGTATCCACACATTGTCTTTGCATTGTTTTTCGTTTCCCCAATAACCAAATGTTGGCTCACCGTCCGCTTTATATCCATATCTATTTTTGCCTTCTAAAAATCCATCCGGAAGCCATCTGTCGCACCACGTTTCCCGAACATACGGTACATCACCAACTTGATATTTCGGTTTTACAACATTACTTCGCACTCCCCAAACGTCATGCGCTCCACGAGAATACAAGCAAACTCCCGTTTTAATGTGTCCTGTAAAATATTCCCCTAACGAATATCCGCTATAGTTCGGATTGTATCCGTCTTTCATCACAAACTGAAAAGGATTCCGCCTTGTTACCGTCTTTCTGCCGTCCAAAATAGCCTTTGTCATTTCTGTATTGAATAAAATTGGTTTCAACTATATCACTCCTTATCGTGAATACCTATTCTCGTCCAAATTTGCCCCGCTGTATCCATTTTTATATCTTCGGTGACTAATTCTTCACCTAAAAACTAAAACGCCTGTAACAGCCTTAAAATGGCTTAGGCTTGTACGCCTTGATAAATATCAATTTCTTGTCGTTATATACCGCTGTACCCTCGCCCCTTGCCAACCGTTCTCTCAGACTGATATAGCTGAGGTAGTTATCATTGGCGGCTAATCTGATATTGTCGTATGTGCCGACAGGTTCTCGGGTGTCGTAGTCCAGCTGAATTATTTTTGGCATCGTCAACCCTCCATCAAAAAGGTAAGTCCGAATCTTCGATAGTTTCGTCAATCGGATAGAAGCCATCTTCGCTATTATTTTGCTGTTGATTTCCCGAAACGCTTTTTCCCGCATCGGATTTTTTCTCTGCAAAATACTGTTCCTCAACCACAACGTCCGTACTCCATCGTTTTTTCCCTTCGTTGTCATCCCAGGAACGAACTTGCAATCTGCCGACAACGGAAATCATCATGCCTTTGTGTAAATACTTCTCCGCAAACTCCCCAGCCTTGCCAAACGCTACGCAGTTGATGAAATCAGCATCCAGTTGATTTTCTTGCTTAAATCTGCGGTTGACCGCTAAAGTATATCTTGCTACCGCCTTTGGTTCTGCTCCCTGTGAGTATCTTATTTCAGGATCTCGCACTAGGCGGCCCATAAGAATAGCCTTGTTCATCACTTACCCTCCATCAATCTAATTTGCAATTCCTCATTTTCTTTTCTGGCAATAGCCTTTCTGACGTCCTCTTCCGGCATCTTAATCGGGATGCACATTTTAAAAATCCTGCTTTTCAATCTTTCGTCATGTTCCAGGTTCTCAATTTCGCAGTTGCTAGTAAAAATCGTGATTTTACTGTGCTTCATCCGATTATCGAATATCCCGAACAATATTTCATTTACCCATGGCGTTTTATTCTCCACGCCGATATCGTCAATTATCAGCACATCAACATCGGTCACAGATTCAATCACTTGACTTTCTGTGTATTCGGTGTCCTTGTTGTAGGTGTTTTTAATCTCCTGCAATAAATCAATGCTAGTGATAAACTTTACTTGTCGTCCAATTGTGTTAAGCAACACATTTCCCAAACTTACCGCAAGCCTTGTCTTTCCACTTCCTCTTGTTTTTGAGTAGAAATAAATCCCCTTGCCATCACGTTCGAATTCTTCAAAACTGCGTATGTAGTTGGCTGTCATTTGTTTTGCTTTTCTGGCAAGCTGTGTATTTGATTCATTTTCATAGCAATTTACTTCGAATGAATTTACTGTCAACCCTGTAAACTCCGTCGGTATATCTGCAAACTTAAGCCTGTTCTTTTGCATTGCATCTTTGTGACACTGACAAAATGCGTCATACAAGATACCAGTCTTTTTTTCCACGAGATGAATTATCCCTGTGCCATCGCACTGCCCATACGGACAATCAGAAGTCGCATTCAATATCTTGTAGTCCTCCCGGTTTATTTCCTGCTCTTTCGAGGGCGATTCGATTAAGTCGTTCCCCTTCTGTTTCTTCAACTCGTTCTGAGCGTTCCGCATTATCTGTTCTATGCTTTCCACTGCTGTCACCTCGTTTTTCTAATTTATCCCATGCGATTCCTTGCCAACCGTTACCCATGCACTCCGTAATTAAATTAATAACCGCATTTTCGCCATATTTTAAAACTTGGTTTTTAACCTGAGTGCATAAATTTCTTAGTCCTGTTTCTTTGTATGACTTCCTGTTTTCTTTTTTGTATGCAACCCATTCAAGCATTTTTTCTCCAAGAGAATAGGAAAAGCATTGCTCCTTGATGTAAATGGAGGGTGAAAACGAAGTTTTCTTTTCTTTTGGTTCTTCATCCTCTCCCTTGCCCTCTTCTAAACCTAAACCTAAACCTTTATCTAAATCTAAACCTAAACCTAAACCTAAACCTGTGTTATCATTTTGTTTACATTTTGGAAACATTTTGTTTCCATCGTTCAAAGAGTATGATTTATTGCCTTTTATCAGCAATTTATTCATTTCCTCTTGATACACTGTAGGTGTATACCTGTCCCCTTGAATGGTGTTATGCATCCTCCAATGTTTAATAACGATTACGCCATCATCAAACACAAGAACGAACCTTTTTGCAATAAGCAGCTTCAAATCATCATCACTCGCACCTATCATGCGCTGTATTCTCTTTGGGTTCCCTATAAACCCATCATCATCAGCACGCATATTTAGGTGAAGGTATAAACATTGGCTTGATAAAGGCATATCTAAAAATGCATCGCTGTCTAAAATGTGTATTGTAAACATTCTTTTTTGTGCCACTATTCCACCTCCTGCACCCACACAACCGTCTTAGGGGTTTCGGAGTATTCCTTCTTGACTGATAGCATCCAAATTTGACTATCGTCTTTGTACGCACAACCGCTCAAACCGTCTAATACTGCTTTTGCCATGTTGTCCAGGTCTGGTTTTTTGGTGTGCTGAATTTTACCTATCAACATAAACTCTTTCGCTCTCTTCGTGGTGCTTTTGGGTATCGGCATATAAAAGGCTATCTGCACCGCTAAAGGCTTGTCTGTGGGGCTTAAATTGCCATATACTGCATCCCAACATTGCTGTATGTATTTTTCGTGTTGCTTTGTTTTCGGCGGTGTGTAGGTACCGTGTTTCGACCACCGAGGGCGACCCTTAGGGACTGGTGTACCTAGTATTTCAATTTTAAATTCCATGTTTCACCTCAATTCTCGTGCTGGTGCATATAAATATACTCGCTCTTATCGCCGAGATTCCTATACAACCAATCGTTGCATTTTTCTAGGCTCAAATGATTTTTCAAAACGTCATATTCATAGCAATGAATACCTTGGCTCTCTTTTTCCTTTATCCGTTCCAAAATCTCTGGCTCCGAATAATTTGCTTCGATCATGTACAAATCATAGTTAGGTGCTTCTATGCCGTTTAGGCTGTTTGTGTCTGTTGCATAAAACAACGCATTATTCGCAATCCATACATGATATCCACAGTTTGAAACATTGTGTAATAACCGTTCTGGCATAATTGTAAACTTAGGATATATAAAACAATAACCAGGTGCATACACGTCAATTTGTTCCTTTTTAACACCACATTTCAGTAAATCCGTAACCAACCATTCACAGCACCCAAACCGCAATGTCGGGCGTTCAAAGGCTAATTTTCTGATGGTTGCCTTATTAAAATGGTCTCCGTGAATATGGGTTAATAAAACAAGCTGAATATCTCGGTAGTATTGCAGGAGTGCCTTAAACGGCACCCCGCAATCTATCAAAATTACTTTGTCTATTACCGTCGCATTGCCTTTACTGCCTGTAGAAATGATATTATAGATCATCCATGGACACCTCTTCTGGTTCTTCCGGCTGTGGTTCCGGTTCTGGTGTAAGGTCTGTGATGTCTGGTTCGTCCACATATTGAGGTGTACCATCTTTGTCAATCATGGTTTCATCAGCTTCAAAAGCTTGTCTTAAATCAATACTCATTATTCCCCACTTGCTGATTAACTGACGCAACATCGTTTTGTATGCCATACCGTCAAAGTCCTTATACCAAAAGCTGCTATAAAGCCATTCTGTACTCTTATCGTAATTTCCTCTTTCAAAATCTTCGAAAGATACTTTTTTGACAGGCCCATTTTTTGTATTTATAGTGTAGGCATTGAGGCTGAAAGCTGGACTATATTTATTTGCATGGTTAGCCATCTTTTCTTTAGACCAATACATGATTTTTTTGAATCCATTGAGATACTCAAACATTGCATAATAACCGATTGTTTCAGCCGCTTCTCTCTTCATATCATCTTGGATCATATTAACTTCGATTATTTCATTTAAAGGGTCGTAGTTGATTAATTCGCCTTTTTTGAGCGCAACCACATTAATATGTTTGTAATATCCTGACCGTTGCGCTAACTGGATATAACCTTTGTATCCAAGAATAAACGTAGCCACTGTTCTGTTATTTTTTTTATCTTTAAACGGAACCATATAGTATTGCCCCAACTGCGGACTAGGTGACAATTCAAGGCTTTCTCCGAGCAATGCACTTGATAAAATTGTTCCTGCATCACATGTTTGTAAGTCTGGATTGATAGCCACCGCCGAACTAATAGAAGCGATAAACCGTTGCGCCCTTTTAGGGTCTTGCAAGGTGTTATTGATAAGGTTTTTATATGTATCAGTCTGGATTGCTACGGAAAACTTGGGTCTTTGTGCTACTTGATTACTCATATTTATATCCTCCTTCTACTAAAAAAGCTTTTAATTCTTTCAGTTTGCTGATTGGTGCTGTTACCTTAAACGACAACGTTCTTACTGGGTCTGGTGCTTTTTCTGACTCCTGCGGTCTTGGTTCTGGTGCAGATACAGCTTGTTTTGGAGGTTCTAACGGCGTAGAAGCGACATTTTCAACCTTCTTAGCAGCTTCGGCTTGCGCCTGTCTCTTAGCTTCAATTTCTGCCTGTCTGGCTTTTTGTTCCTCAATGGCTTTATGGCGTGCAACCACTGCCGTAATTGATTGAGAACAATTCAAATTGTTTTTATACTCCACAAGGATTTCTTCTTTAAATTCCTGTGTATCAATCAAAGCCAAATCATCAGCAATGCGGTCAATAAATTGTTGCGCCTGTTCTTTCAAAGACTTCACACTCGCGGACAATGTGACGTTAATTTTTGCATCTTTAAAATATACAAAATCTATATTTTTACTGCATAAATATTCGTCAAAATATGCCTTAACCTCCGTTTCTTTTTGGGTTTTTAACTCTCCCTCGACCTCTCCAATACGCTTCTTGAGTGTGGCATCTGCAACAGTCAATTTGTCAGATACGCAAGCTTTGTAAACATTCAAAAAATTATCATATGGTGCCATAATTACATTTTTTACCGTCTTACGCTGTTCCTCGAGTTCGTTGTATTTTTTATTTAACTCAGCCCTTGCCGCCTTTACAGCCTTGATATTATCCTCTGTACAAGGCAATGCTAATGCGCTGTTTACCTTCGTGTCGATTTCGTCAGATAGGCTTTTCAGCCGTTCTTTAATGATGGGCAACTGTTCCACAACAATTAAATCTTGCGGTTGATTGATTTCGTCAATCGTCACATTTTGTGATTCTAAATCAATGATGGAATTAACATATTTCAATTTATCGCCGTACTTTTCGCTCTCTTCCTGTGGAACATCGGTGGAAGTAACAACCAGCTTTTTCCCTTCTTCCGTGGTAACAACTTCTCCCTCTGCCACTTCTTCTCTACTGCCATATGTATATTCTCTGCCTTTCGGTGTTCCGTCATCGTTTAAAAACTTGCATTTGATTAACATTTGACATCCTCCTTTTTCCCACCTAACATTGCATAAATAACCTTTGACTCTGGATATTCTGCAGCCTCTATGTATGTAAGCGTAGCCTTAACTCTACCGTTCAACTCTTGCAACTCCTGCATATCGTTTTCGGGTAGTAATTCGGTAGTTAAATTTTTATTTACAACTGATTCCATAAAATCACTCCTTTTCCGGTTCGAGTTCGGCGGCTTTAAGTTGTAAATTTTCAAGCAATTTGGGGATGTTTAATCTGTTAATCGTCTCCACCGCCAACTGGTCTTTTAAGTTTTGTTCAAGTGTTTTTAAAACCATTTCTTCTGATTCCGTTTTAGCTTTTTTAATCATTGCGCTAACTTTAGAAGCAAGTTCTTTTTCCAAATATTTATCGATAAAATATTCATTTATAGAGATTTTTCTGTCTCTTTCATATCTAGCTTCGCTACCATCACTATCAAACACCTTACGATTCAAAAATGCTTCGTAACGCTCGCCTACATATTCGCTCATGGATTTATACTCTATCTCACTTCCCCAAGTGCTTTTCTTGCAAGGGATTTTCATTTTTGAAATTTCACCTTCGCAAATCATTTTGATAAAATCGTCAACTTTTTGCTGGATAATTTCTTCTGATTGTTTGATTTTTTCGGAAATTACATCATCAACGGCCTTTACAGATTCTTCGGTTGCTTTCTTGAGTAGTCTTTCTTTCACACCCGAAATCACTTGCGCCTTTATTTCATCATCGATAGAAAATTCTTCGTCTTCTATCCAATCAAGTTCTACTTCAATATTAAATTTTGCCATTTGACATCCTCCTAATTATGTTCTACAATTACAGTGACTTTTTATCAATGTCCCTTTCTGGTGTTGCAGCACCTATGGGACTTTTTTAATTTCATTATGTCCTGCGTAATTTCATCTATCTGCACCACGAGTGACCATGTAACAACCACGATGATAAAACCGCACAGTATAGGCCAACTTGTCCACAGTGCATCTATAGCGGCATAAATAAATGCGATATTAGCCGTAATTGCAACCAACCATATAATTAATGCTTTGATAGATTGAATGGCTCTACGACGCTTATAATTGGTCATAGTTATCAACTCCAATCTGCTTCTGGTTCTGCTTCTGGTGACACAGATTCTTCCATTTCTTCTTCATCCAGTACGATTTTACAAAAACCCCTTTTAAGTTTTAATAAAGTAACTTCAAAGCCGCTCATATGTCTTAAACTTTCAATATCGGAGCCTAATTTAAAATCAATATCCCATTTTTCGCCATCAAATCTCGACCAGTTGCTAATGGGAATCAAGAAATTCATATTTTCGTCATGTTCGCACTCGAAAATGATGTTTGCCTTTTTAATGTCAGACCATCCGCGACCTTCTTCGTGTTCAACAACCATCGTTACATCAACATATTCATAGCTGGGGCCATCGTCAAAAACAACCTCTAACCCATTTGTTTCGACTTCTTTCGCAACATAATTGCACCACATCCCGAATAGTTCAGAAACCTTGATAACCCTGCGACTTTCATCTTCAATCATTAATTCTTTGAAGTTTTCCAATAACTTTTTGTTATCAACCAAAGCCGTACTGTTGACGATTTCGGTTAAAATTGAATCAAGTTTGATTAAGTGAGCGGAAAAATCGTGACGCTCAATTGCAGGAATCATAATCTCTTTGATTTTTTTCTCGATAACTTCGCCTACATCGCCATAACTTCTAAATAATTTTTCCATGGCATTGCTCACGCCACTTTCCAGCTTTTCAGCAATGATTTTTTCGATAGTGCCATCTGACAATTTTTGCTGAATTACGTCTTTGATGCTTTCTTCTAAGTTCATTCCTTATCCCCCTCAACCATCGTTCTGAATTCTGCCAATTTTTCTTCTAACGCGGCTGTCAATTCCTCGCCGTATTCGTCAATGTTAATCCGCTCTTTGATGCGGTCTAACAGGCTTGTTACCTCTATAGCGGAATGGTATGGTTTAAAAATAATCGTGCCGTTTTCGATGAAAATTTCCATCGGATCACCATTCTTAATTCCCAGCGCGTTCCTCGCTTCGGCTGGGATGCAAACTCTGCCTAAATCGTCAATTTTGCGTATAAATCCTATCATGTGTTTTCCTCCTTTTCGAATAATGTTATCTGTGCATCTTCGAACGCGAATCTTTGCTCAAAATCATGCACGGTCGTTCCATTTGGTTTAAATGTTACAGGGCTATCATTGTCCCATTTCAGCATCAACGCCCAATATTCGGGATATTGCTTGCGGAGCAAATGTAATTGCGCTATTGGTTGATTATGGCAGAACCAGCAGCCACCTCTTGCTGAATGTGCATAAATTGGGCTTAAAAGGTCTAATTCTTCACATATTTTTCTAGCTTCTGTTTCGGATACTCCGCACTCAACTAATGGCGATATTTTACGTTCTGTTAAGTTATGGAAACGATTGGGTTCATCTGCAGCTATGCCAATGTAGGCAATGTTGTTTCTATTGAGTTTTTTTAATTCCGGTATTTTAACATCGCTGTTACACCAAGGTGCGCGAATGGACGGGAAACCATATATTAAACCTACTCGTTTTCCTCGCATATACCGCCTATAAAAATGATGCTCATAGGTTTCTTTGTTGTGAATATGCTCAACCTCAATCCCATACCGTTCTTTAATAATCTTGTCCGCTTTTTTCTTAAACTCCATCATTGGAGGCAAATCCGCTGGGATTGTATCCGTTGCCATGATTTCAACATGTACAATCCTGTCCAGTGGCATATTATGCTGTTTTATTACTTCCAGCATGGCTATACTGTCTTTGCCGTACGAAAGGCTCGCTATGTACTGCAATTCTTTTCCTCCTTTTCGCTCTGCACCTCGGGTAATAATACCCATGCGACGTATCGGTTGTATTTGCGACGTTCCACTTTTCGCCGCATTCAGAACAACATATGTAGCGTAATTGGGATTTCAATATCTTCACCACCCTTGTACAATCCGCTGATACAACAACGCTTTTTCTGCTTCGGTGCAGCCTTGCGTATGTGGGATAAATCCCAACACTTTTTCTTTGTCAGGCTCGCCGAATAAGGAAAGAAAGAACTCCGCTATTTCCTCAGGCGTGCCGTTGAGTTGCAAATTTAGGTTCATGTTATTCCTCCTTTAATAACCAATGCGCTCTATGGTGTCTGTACCGTTTTGAAAGGGTTAGTAACAGTGTATCTATTAAAAACCAGTACAAAATAAAATCTTTCATTTAAAACTCCTTTCTTGAAATGCTTTAATATGTATTACTCCTGTGTGGTGACCGTTCTTCTCTCGTCCTATACTGTCTTATCTTTCATCAACTGCGCGGCTACTTCGTTTGGATTAAGTCTGTATTCCTCGCAGAACCTATCCAGATTAATGTAATATGTATATCTGCTACTGCGCTTTAATGCCGTTCCCCATGCGAAATCGCCCATTTTCAACCCATCCCTTACAAACTGCTCGTTTGCTCCCATGAGAATGGCGGCTTGTTTTGTGGTTAAGCGTTTTTTCATAGTGAATCACCTCGATTCAAAAACAAATTGATAAAATAAACTTGTCCTTTGCCTGTGACTTTGGTTGTTTTATTAATACTGGTGTGTCCGTCGGAATGGCATACGGTTGTTTCTTTGGTTTTAAACAAAGACATTTCCATGCTCTTTTGTGTCGGGCTATTCCAATCTGTCCCTTTGCGCTTGATAAGATAACCTTTGTCTCTAAGCCATTCAAAAAGACGTTTTTCGCCGATTTCGATGCCGTTCTGCTTTAACAATTTCGCTAACTCTCCAATCAAAATATCTGACTTTGCGGTTGATACTGCATCAGCAAAAATAACTTTTGGCTTGTCCTGCTCAATTTGTGCTGTCAAGCTATGTATTTTATGGTCTGCAATCTGCAACGCTCTAGCCATTACTTTTTCTGGACTATTCCAATCCTTTTCAAGTTGGATAAAATACTGTCTGGCTTGTTTGCCTTTTTCGTTGCGTTGGAGCATGGAAATCTCTTTCGCCATTTCGATAGTGAGTTGGTGGTCTTGACTTGGTCTGCCGCCTTGGGGTTTTACTGAAATTTGAGTAAAACTTGTAAAATCAACATTTTCAGCAAAGCCATACTCGACCATTCTTGGGAACCAATCGTTATATCTTTCTTTTACTCCCAAAAATTCGTGTAGGTCACGCCCTAAAACTGTTGGACGGTCTGAGTTGCAATTTACTTTTATTAATTGGTTCACTTGCATTCCTCCTTTCTAAGACGCTTTGTTGTCGGTAACTTCTTGCTCGAACAGATAGAAAAAATCACAGTTGAAAAGATTTAACATTGCGGTGATTTGTGCCCTGTTGAAGTTTCCGTTCTTTTTCTTGGATTCATATGTAAATCTTGCAATTCCAAGTTTTTCGGCCATTTGAGCATTTGTAAGACCTAATCTCTTCTGTTCTGCTTCAAGGTTTCTAAACATATTTTCATCTCCTTTCACATATACTAAAGTTTGCATTTTGCAACTTCCAATCACAGTATAGTTGCATTTTGCAAACTTGTCAATAGCTTTTGTTAAAAAATGTTTGCATTTTGAAAACTTTTTTTATTGACTTCCATTTATTTAATGATGTACAATTTAAATACATTAAGGAGGATGCAATATGTTATTTGGAGAAAAAATTGCGGAGGCAAGAAAAGAAAAAGGAATGACACAAGAGCAGTTAGCGGAAAAGATAGGCATAGCAAAGTCTACGCTAACAGGATACGAAAAAGGAAATAGAGAGCCGGATTTATTAAAAATAAAAAAATTGATTTCAATTTTGGAAATTAATCCTGATTATTTATTTGAAACAAACAAATATAAAGAGGAAAAACCAATTGACCAGCCCACCTTCTCCCCTGACACGCTGGCAGTGGCTGGGGTTTATGAATCCGCAGATATAAGGACTCGAAACAAGGTTCGCTGTATCTTAGATATGGATTTATTAGAGAAAGAGCCGTATGAGGAACAGGACAATTGGAAAGAAACGTCTTAAAATTTGAAAAATTTAAGCGTAGAAAAAATTACCCTACCTTATGGTAGGGTAGATGGAGGATGATATAATGAAACTACCAAACGGATATGGCTCCGTCTATAAGCTGCAAGGCAACAGAAGAAAGCCATTTGTGGCAAGAAAAACAGTAGGGTTTGAACAGAATAAGGAAAAGAAAAAGTCCTACCCAGTGTATCAAATTATCGGGTATTACGAGAAAAGAAGTGAAGCCTTGGCGGCTTTAGCGGAATTCAATAAGAATCCATACGACATTGAAGCGAGGAATACTACTCTTGCGGATATGTACGAAACATTTAAAAAACGACGCTTTGACAAAATATCAAAATCAGGCAATGATATTTACAATGCCGCCTACAAGCATTTAAAGCCCCTGTGGGATTGTAAAATAATTGACCTTAAAACATACCACTTCCAGGAGTTAATTGACAACCTAGACCGAAAACGGCAAACCAAAGACCATATTAGGACATTGTTAAATCAGATATTTGATATTGCCATAGAGTTAGATATTTGCAACAAGAATTATGCTAAATTTATCACATTGGAAACGAAACAGAAATCGGAAAAACACAAGGCGTTTACCAATGAAGAAATAAAGTTAATTGCGAATAATGTGGACAAAGTACCAAATATGGACATTGCCCTCATGTTAATTTATACAGGGATGCGCCCGAATGAATTATTGAAAATGAAGAAAGAAGATGTGTTTTTAGAAGAGCGGTATATGGTGGGTGGTTCGAAAACCAAGGCAGGAAAGGACAGAATTATTCCTATCCACAAAAAAATACTGCCATTAATCGAAAAACGATATAGTGACAGTAAAATTTATTTGATTGAAAGCCAAGGCAAGCATATTACCGTAGGTGGATATAGAGACAACCTTTGGCAAGATACCATAGTAGCCTTAGGATTGAATAATTTGCCCTATGATTGTCGTCATACGTTTGCGTCCTTAATGAATACGGCTGGGGCTAATTCGCTCGCTACAAAGCTAATTATGGGGCATAGTACACAAGATATAACAGATGGCACATACACCCATAAACAGCTTGATGAATTGCTAAAAAATATTGACCTGTTGGAATGATATTTGTTACTAGCGTGTTACTAATTCATAAATATTCATCCATTTATACAGCTTGTTAATTGCCTGTAAAATCAATGTTTTCTCCATTTTTACAGGCGTAAAAAATCATAAAATATTTAACAAAGATTTAAGCTTTCTATAATTTTAAAGGAAAAACTTGCTATGATACATAGTTTTTTTATAATTTCCACCGATTTTGAAATAAAACGTCATACTTGAAATACTCATTGTCTTGTTCTTGCCAAAACAAATGCAATTGTTTTATGGAAATAAAATCATCTTTCTTATTTAATCACTTTACGAATATCATCAATATGTCCTAATACCATAAGGTGTTCTTCGGCATGAAAAGTATAGTCAACCCGAGGCATAGGGTAAATTTGCTCCCCTATTTTTGTTGCCATGATATTCATATGATATCGTTTTCTAAAATCCAGTTCACTAATGGTTTTCCCAATCCATTCTAGCAACGGCTGTATTTCCATAATATAAAAACCATCTGAAATTTCAATACAATCAAAAATATTATCAGAACTTGCCCGAACAGCAACACGATCCGCACCATTTTTTTCAGGATAAATAACCTCGTCCGCACCATTACGCACTAAAAACTTCGCCTGTATATCCTCGTCTGCCTTACTGTAAACTTTTTTTGCTCCCATTTCTTTTAACAAACTCGTAATTTGTAGACTATTTTGAAAATTTGTACCCATGCAGACAAAACAAGCGTCAAAAGAAGAAACATCAAAACTGCGCAGTACATCAGGGTTGGTACAGTCTCCAATTTTAGCACTGGTAACATACGGAAGCATATCCTCAAGATTCTCTTGTTTCTGGTCAACAATCATGATTTCGCAATCCTGTTTCTCAAAGCTTCGACACAAATGGTGCCCAAAAGAACCCATGCCAATAATTAAAAATGCTTTCATATCATCTCACCTTTATCCGATAATAATTTTCTCTGTAGGTAACGTAACGGGGGGTTTTGCCTTTTTTTCCAACAAGGCCGATGCCAAAGAAACACTTCCCACTCGTCCTAGGAACATCAATAACGTAATCACACAAGCCGAAGCAGCCGTTAGCTCCCTGGTGAGTCCCGTGGACAATCCCACCGTTCCCATAGCCGAAAATACTTCAAACAGCACATCTATCCCTGAAAAGGGTTGTATCGCACAAAGGAGCAAGGCTCCGATCAAAGCAACCCCCAGATTAATTGTAAAAATAGAAACTGCCTTTCCCAAGGCATCCACCATAAGGCTTCTTCCAAAAACATTTGCATGAACTTCTCGTTTTGCCCCTGAAATCATATATAGTATCAAAACAGCAAAAGTTGTGGTTTTGATCCCCCCCGCTGTTGACCCGGGGCTACCACCAATAAACATTAAAAGCATTGACAGCAACTTGCTTCCTTCACTCATCCCAGCGGTATCAATGGTATTAAACCCCGCCGTTCTGCAAGTAACGGACTGAAACAAGGCCGTTAAAACACGCTCTTTCATGGGTATCCCAACCCCTGTTGCGGAACGCTCTAAAATAAAGAACAAAAATGCACTGCCAAATATCAAAATAGCTGTAGTGGCCAATACGATTTTTGTGTGCAAATAATATCGTCTCCACTTCAAACGATGATTATAGACATCTTCCCATATAAAAAAACCAATACCGCCAATAATAATCAAAGCCATTATTGTAAAATTAATCAAAATATCATCAGAATAAAACACCAGGGAACCAAAGGGTTCTTTTATTCCCATCAAGTCAAACCCGGCATTACAAAAAGCAGAAATCGAATGAAATACACTGTAAAATAAACCTTTTGTAAATCCAAACTCAGGAATAAAACGAATGGCCAACAGTGCCGCCCCAATTCCTTCAATGATAAAAGTCCCCGTAACAATTTTTCCTGCCAGTTTTACAATTCCGCCTAATTGGTATGCATTAATGCTTTCTACCATTACCTCACGCTCACGTAAGCTTATTTTACGTCGAACCAGCAACATAAACCGCACACCAATGGTCATAAATCCCAGACCACCGATTTGAATGAGAAACAAAATCACCGTCTGACCAAACAAGGTCCAATGGGTACTGGTATCTACCAACACAAGCCCCGTCACACAGGAAGCGGAAACAGCGGTAAACATTGCCTCCAGCAGTGTAGAACTTCCATCCATGGTGGAAATAGGCAACAATAACAATATCGTTCCAATCACGGCTACACAAAAATAGCCTAATGCAACAATTTGTAAGTTGGAGAGACGCAAGTGTCTTTTTCCATACTTTTTCATAAAAACAATCTCCCCCATTCATTGGCCTAAGGGCGTTCTGCTTCGATTTTTCTTTTTGTATCCTCTACCGCCGCCAAACGCAGACGCAATAACACGGAATCCGCCTTTTCTGCTTCTAGCCTGCCATAAGTCTGATTTAATTCATATTCCAAAGGCAACCAGCTGGAAATAGGCGCTTCATTATGCTGAATCACCGCCTCCAACTTGTCCAAAGCTTTATAAATTTTAGCCTCTTTCGTTTCTAATGTCAACATTTCTTCAAATAATGTCTTAAATTTATCTCTTTGAGGCTGGGGTAAGGTATCCATCAGTCCAAAAACCATCTTATCTTCATAAACAGAATCCGCCTGCGTTTTCAAGAAGGATGGAATATCTCCTGTAATTGCCTCTCCCAAATCATGCAGGATACACATTCGTATGATTTTGTTGAAATCCGCATCAACAATCTCATCCTCCAACAAAAGCGCCATTAACGAAACACGCCAGCTGTGTTCTGCCACACTCTCTGGCCTTCCCTGGCTTGTTACCGAGTGTCTTGTATTATTTTTTAAATTTTCTGCAACATGAATAAAATCAAAAAATTCTTTTTCTGTCATTTTCCCGACTCCTCTTTGATTGCCTTCTTCCAACAACGATAGCACATGGGTCGATAACTTTCATTTCCTCCCAAAAAGACTTGCTCGCCTTCCGTCACAACATGACCCTCCTGGTCTAACCTGGCATTAACCGTAGCCTTTTTGCCACATGCGCAAACCGTCTTTAATTCAGAAATAGAATCTGCCAACTCGAATAATCTGGCACTTGCCGGAAAAAGCTTTGTGCGAAAATCCGTCCTTAGTCCAAAGCAAAGAACAGGTACATGGTATGTATCCACAATTTCTCTTAATTGGTCTACCTGTTCCGCCGTTAAAAATTGTGCTTCATCAATAATGACGACTTCATAAAATTCTTTTTCCCGTGCCTGAAAAACTGCAAATAAATCCTCATTTTCTTTTATAGCATCACCCGTTTGCTCTAAGCCTATACGACTCCGGATGACATTTAAACCATCTCTTGTATCTCTTGCAGGCTTAATCAGCCAAACTCGCATTCCTTGTTCTTCATAATTAAACTTTGTAATCAACGCCTGCGCCGATTTTGAGCTCCCCATTACTCCATACTTAAAATACAACTTAGCCATATTAACCCTCCATTAGTATTTCCATTTTTCCGTTCTTCATCATATCATAAACACCAAGAAAATTCGAGTTTTTTCTTTCCTGGAATTTTCTGCGTAAAAAAAAACAGGGATAAAACATCATCCCTGTTCACTCATAAAATTAGAATTCCGGTTCAATTAGACCATAGGATCCATTCTTTCTCTTATAAACAACATTTACCTCGTCAGTCTCCCCATTGCGGAAAACAAAGAAACTGTGTCCAATCAATTCCATCTCCATAACAGCCTCTTCGGCATCCATGGGCTTTACTTCAAAATGCTTTATCCTTTCAATTTTGTACAGAGGATCATCATCCAAATCAGTCTCCGGAACCAAAATTGTCTGATATTCTGCCAAATAGTTGTCTGAATTCTGACGTACCTTTGTGCGCATACGTTTTTTATAACGAACAATCTGTGAATCTAAGATATCCACTGCCTTGTCCAAAGCAGCCATCATATCTGAATCACTTACTTCTGCGCGAATTATTCTCTTGTTCATAGGAATCGTCACTTCTACGGTTGAAACAAGCTTCTCCAAACTTAAAGTAATGGTCGCTACAGCATCCTCAGGAAACAGCTTTTTAATACGATCCATCTTGCGCTCTACGGATTCCTTTGTTTTGTCCCATACGTCAATGTTCTTTCCGATGATGTTATATAACATAAACAACAACTCCCTTCGTGATCCCTTAGCAGGATCTTGTTCCATTTCCTCTTAATTTTTAAAGAGGATATATAAAAGGCTACCCTTTTATAATATTATAATTCGCCATAAAAAGAAAAAATCCTTTTATCCCGAAGAAAAAAAACAAAAAATTCTATATTTTTTTATTTTCCCAACTTTTTTTTTGGAAAGAACACAAAAAAAGTGTACATTCTCGGCGTTCGGTTTACAAAAAATTATTTTTCTCTAAAGCTAATTTCGAATTATAGTATAATTTGTCCTAATTTTAGTATTTTTTTTCTTCGACAAAATAAGGCACTTCTTGTTTTTTTCTACAGGTTGTACCCATGGCTTCCTGTGGATAATGTGTATAACTTTGTGTATAACTTGAAATGAAAGGATTTTTATTGTGGAAAAAACAATGCTGTTTTCCACAAAATTCACAAATTAAAAAATGTTGTGTTTCGACACCAGCTCTACATAAAACTTTTTATCTCTGTTCGCAAATATTTGTTCTTCTTATTTTTTGAACAGAATTTTTTCGTTTGTCAAACGCTTTTTCTCCATTTTGCACGAAAAATTTTTTTCAATTCACATCCTCCAAATAGGGTATTATGAAAAATTATAGCTTGCTACAATCCCACAGATTTTCATTTTGCCATCCTTTGTTACCCCTCGATCACCTTGCTCGGCTCCATTTCCATTTAAGCATAGTAAAAAAATTACACCATCAAGGCTGATAGGATTTAATCAATCAAAATAAGCAGACAGCTGTTTTTGCTGTCTGCCCAAAACGATTTGCAGATTTATATTCTTCTTACTTCATAGCTCTCTTATATTCTTCCATAGCATATAAATATGCCTCTTTCGTTTCTTCATCAAAGCAAACCATTACCACCTGTTTAAAGAAAGAATCCTTCTGTAAAAACTCACATATGGTTCTTACTGCAACCTTCGCCGCACGTTCAACAGGAAAACGATACACACCAGTACTGATTGAAGGAAACGCAATGGTTTTTACCCCATTTTCTTTGGCAAGGGACAAGGCATTTTTATAGCAGTTTTCAAGCAACTGATCCTCTCCCCATTTACCACCTCTCCAAATAGGACCTGGCGTATGAATGACATAGCTGGCTTTAAGTTTGTAGCCCTTTGTAATTTTTGCCTCACCGGTCTTACAGCCACCAAGGGCTTTACACTCTTCTAAAAGTTCTGCCCCGGCAGAACGATGGATTGCACCATCCACGCCGCCGCCCCCCAAAAGGGACGTATTTGCTGCATTTACGATAGCGTCAGTTTTTGCCTTTACGATATCTCCTTTTATGATAGAAAAACGTTGCATATCCATAACCCCCCTATCTCTGGAAACAGCTATTCCTTTATGGTTCATTGTAGCTGTTTTCTAAAAGTTCGTAAAGGCATTTTTGCAAAAAACTATTTTTTTACATATTTTCTTCTGCATTGAGTAGAATCCTTAATCCTGAACCGTCTTTTCAGGATCCACAGTTTCTCCGTCTTTTTCAACTGCAAATTCCACATGACTACCTAACGCAACCGTATACTTTGTAGGTTCACCTACCGTACCAATTGTTTGTCCTTTTGTTACAGTCTCGCCGACTTTAACGGAAATATCATCCGCCAGCTGACTGTATGTAGTCAGCCAACCGTTATCATGCTCAATTATAACGCTGTTTCCCTGCTCTTCATCTTTTGTAATTTCCTTTACTTTTCCTTTTTCCGAAGCTTTCACAGCTTCCCCTGCATCGGCAGAAATACTTATGCTGTCATTGGTATGATACTGATTCAAGGTCGGGTCATAAATGGCACAATCGACACTATAGGGCATTACAACCTCCCCCTGAACAGGATAATCAAAAACAGGCTCTGACGTTTCCGTCTTGGGAGTGGAATCTGGCTGGGTAGCAGGGGGCGTATTTTCTTCATTGCTCTGTGTTTGTTTTTGCTGCTTGGTCTCGTCTACCGTAGGAGTTTGGGCTATGGTAACAGGTTGTAAATCTCCCACATCCACTTCACTCTCCATTAACTGAGACTGCGTTGCCTGCGGCACTGTCTTTTTATAGTCCATTGCCTGCCAGACGACGCCTGCGCCAACTGCTAATAAGCAAAGGCATCCGCAAATTGTTGTAGTCCACATTAATGTTCTTTTTTCTTTATTTCTCATTATTTGCACCTCCAAGGCTATTGTTGCCAGCCTTTTTGGCTTTTATGCAATATTTTCAAACGAAATCCCCTGATAATAATGACATAATATTTCCCGATAATCCATGCCATCCTCTGCTAAAAAAGATGCACCATATTGGCTCATTCCTGCACCATGACCATAACCATGGGTTACAAATACAAAACAATCTCCTTGTCGCTCCACCTCAAAATTTGCACTGCGCAGCCCCAGTGCCTCCCGAACTTCTTTGCCCGTTAGAATTAAGCCGCCTACCCTTATTTTTTGAATGTAACCCGCTTCAGATCTTACTATAATATGAAACGCTAACTCTCCTTCATTTTCATTCAATTCTCCATATTCTTTCAATTTATCCCAAACATCTTTTGCTGAAATGGTACAAGTATACTCATTATTGGGTGCATTTTTATCCTCTTCGCTATCAACGCTTTTTAAATAGGGCAAAGCACTGGTCCATACATTTTCGGATGCCTCTGTTTTACCGGCACTTTGCGCATGAAATACCGCCAAAATCGGCTCACCATCATAAACCATAATTTCCCCTTGGGTTTCCTTTACCGCTTTTCGGATTTTATTTGCATTTTCAATATAATTTTCTCCCCATTTTTTCTTTTGTTCTACAACAGAATTATAAGCTTGTCCTACATCATAAAGCACTTCCTCTGAACCCACCTCCTGCATTTTTCGCACTTGATAGGTGCGGGCGGCTACAGCTTGCGCCTTCAATGCTTCCTCAGGAAAGGATGCTGGCATTTCTGCAGAAACTACCCCTACAATATATTCCTCTAGTTCTGGCGAAAACACATCCTCAATTCCAATTAGCGTTTTTGCTTCCTTCACCTCTTCTGGAGAAAATCCTCCCCAAAGCATGGTAATCAACAACGGAAGAATAATCACCGCTAATATAATATATCCAAATAGGATTGCCAAAAGCTTCTTTGCCATACGCTCACTTCCTCTCCTTCCAACATATGAACGAGAAAGAAGTTCCATGCTTTTCATCGAAAAGTTGTGCTGCAAAATAAGCTTTTTGAAACCCATTGAAAACTCATGTTAAAGGCGTTGGGTTTAAATATTTTTTATGTCATTTGGCATTTTCATAGTGTCATCTTAAAAAATAATCTTATAATAGGCTTAAACTCCAAACAAATATAATGAAACATACAAAAAGCCCAACTGCATCACTCCCAATGTGTTCTGCAATTTGGGCTTTTCAATTGTAACAAACATTTTACCAGTGGTTCCCTTGATCATACCAACATGAAACCGTTAAATCTTAAACCAAAATAGCCAGATTCCCAGTGCCGTAAAAAAAATGCAACCAATGATACCAATCTTAGCATCCCGCCTATCAATTCTGCGTACCCGTTTTAAAAATTGAGAACTATCCAATTCCGTAATATACTGCCCGCCAAAAAGTCCGATTTTTGTCTTAAGGTTTAATATCGGCTCTTTCTGCAGCATATAAAAAGTACGGCGAGTCATTCTAAAATGATAGGTAATACCATTTTGGATTCCCTCCAAAAAATAACCTTTTCCAATTCCTTTTTCCACACCGCTTTCACTGGCAATATAAAATTGGCACGACAAGAGGGTAAGCTCCTTTTTTTTGCAATATATTCGCTCTATTGTTGTAAATACCATTTGGGCAAATACCCAATTCACTGCCAACATCGGCGCCAACGTTAGCAGCATAGTCCAAATATTCCACCGATCACTTTTCCATCCTTGCACATTTAACATATATCCTTGAATTTGCGCTTCTGCAAAAGAATACAAGAACATGGCGAACAAAATTGCGTATAACATACCAAATACAATGCTGTGTCGCTTTCTAAGCTTCGTATTCCACATCTTTACATCCAGCAGTGAACGTCGGCAAACCAAAAACATCACAATACAAATTAATACCATTAAGCCGTTAATTTCCAAACCGCTTTCATAGGTAATTGTCATTGCAAAAATAGGCATTAACCATATACAAATAACGGTCCATCCCCACCTGCCAGACGTAGCGGAAATAAAAATACACCAATATATTATTATCAAGGTGACAAAGCCCAACCACGCCATATTACCTTCTCCTTAACTGCAAACTTAGATGCCTCTAAAACTGTCGGGACGGAACGTACTCCGACGGCGACTGGTTTCAATCTGCGCCAAAATTTTTTCTTTATCTCGATTTAATGTACCGCCTAAAGCAGTATAATTCGATGCATGATTTGAACGGAACATGGTGCCTTCTGCATCTACATTGCGAATAAACAATTCTGTCTCATCCAAAACTTCCTGGGGGTCCAAAAGTTTAATTTCACCTCTTTGCACCTGATCGTATATCTCCGTGCCGGGTTCCACCATTAATGTCAAGAAACCAACATACTCGGGCTTAATTGCAGAAATAACTTTTGCACTGCCCAAAGCATGCTCCTTCCAATATTTTTTTCCGCCTAACCCGGAAATCACAGTCATAGAAAGGGTCATCCCCGCTTCTCTGACTTTTACCCCAGCCTCAATCATCTCAGCGGCAGTAACACCCTTTTTCACATCTTTTAAAACCTCATCCGAGCCGCTTTCCAGCCCCATATAAACCATATCCAAGCCGGCTTCCCGCAAAAGGCGTAAATCTTCCGGGGTTTTATTCAAAATATCCTTTGGCGCACCATAAACAGAAATACGTTCCACTTCAGGAAAATATTCGTGGCACTTGTCAATAATATACAGCAAATCTTTGGTCTTAACAATCAGTGCATCCCCATCTGCAAGAAAAATTCGACGCACTTTAATACGGCTATAATAGTTTCTTGCCATTTCCAGATCTTCCGCCACTTCTTCTAAGGGGCGAATACGGAAGATTTTGTCTTTATACATATTGCAAAACGTACAGGTATTTCTGGCACAGCCAATGGTAAGCTGAATAATCAAACTTCCAGCTTCACTTGGTGGTCTGTATACCGTTCCTTCATATCTCATTATATCATCAACTCCTATCATCGTACTATTTTATCTATTATACAGGGATTCCCATGAAATTATCAATACCCATTTCTTACAATTGACAGATAACATAATTTTGAATATAATAAAGCTTGTACTTTTGGTTTTTGTATATTGTTTTACGGTGGTTTGAGCAAAGGAAACCTTGAATAAAAATGCATCCTTCCGGTTGTTTTTGTCCTTGGATATTTTTGCTTTTTGCATCTTAATCCAATAAGTATAACAAGGGTCGAGTATTCTCGGCACACCCATTCCTTGTCAATATTTGGCGGGTTACAATATACGAAGCAAAAAAGAGAGATTATCTTTGATAATCGAAAACGAGGGCAGCTTTTGCGCCCTTGTTTTTTTATTTTAAAAATATTTTATTCTCAAACAAAAATCCCTCTGTTGCTGTGGTATTTCTACCAAAGAAACAGAGGGGTTTTACTTAATTAAATCATTTTTTCGCAGACTGTAACAAGCCATCACTGTTAAACGTAAGTTTTACAGTTTTGCCTACTGCCAAGTCATTCAATTTATCTGTATCAATGCCGCTGATGCTAATCGTTGGCTTATTAACGGTATTAAACGTAAATTTATGGCCATCTGCTGTGAGAATTCGTAATGTGTGGTCATCCTCATCATATTCCTGGAAGGCGCCCTCAGCAGCTCTGGTATAAACGTTAATTCGCTCAACCATATCCTTTTCTGTTAAACTCACTTCTGCATATATAGTAATATCTTCATCATCTATTGCCTCTTTTACACGGTCCAAAGAAGTTGTTGTCATACTAAAATTATGAACCTCTGTATCCGAGCGGCTCATCCATCCGTAAACTTTAGAACTTCCCGTAAATTTCAAACCGTTTTCAGCGGATTCCGCAGTCCCTTTTTCATCAATAAGCCCTTTTTCATAGGCATTTTCATTAACTGCAATTTTTTGCACAATGCCATCGCTATCAAAGCTTAGTTTGAGAGTAGAACCTACATAGCCCGATGTTCCAATATCCTCGTAGGTATAATCATCCGTTCCTGTAGATGGCTTCCTTTTTGTGGTAAAGGTGATTTTTTTACCATCACTGGTTATAAGAATCAGTTCTCTTTCATCAATATCGTAAGAATCTAACTTGCCGATGGCAGAAGTCGGTCTTGCTTCAATAGACTGGATCACATTTTTGCTGTCAGCCTTAATCTCTGCATAAAGGGTAACCCCGCTGGATTCTGCCATCTTTTTAAATACTGTTAAAGAACTTACTTTAGAGCCTAGAACAGTTAGAGGATATTTTACCGTATTTCCGTCAGAATCCGTACCAGTAATGGCATCCACATCTTTATCCTCACTAATTTTTACATTATATTGGTCTAATAAAGTATAGGACACAGAGGAATTTTTAAATTTCAAAGTATTTCCGGAAAGTGAAGCAATCTCCGCCTTCCTCTCTGCGACGGAGTCATCGCCGGATGCCCATGCAGATTTTTTTGTAGACAAATATACCTTATTTATTTTCCCCCCGCTGTTAAATAACACCCAGGAATAGACAGTTTCATCATTTCTATCGTTTGTATCAAAGTAGCTTTCTGCATTGGAAATTTTGCACGATACCCACTCTTCGTCATCGTCATCCCACTTGTAAAAAGTAATATTGGATACAGGGTTTGTAGAGCCAAATTTATAAGTTATCTTGTCATCGCCTACTCCCAAAATCATTTGAGAATCCGTAAAATTCTTCACCTTATAAGTTGTTACGGAAGTATTGTTGTCAGCAGTAAAGCTTTCCTCAGATACTACTACTTTTGTTGCTTTTCCTTCTTTGTTTACCGTAACCTTAGTATAAACAGTTCCGCTGTTTGCCAAAGACTTCAACTGTGACAAAGAAACAGACTTATCATTATTGTAAAATTTACATGCAGAATCAAAATAAATCATATTGGTAGCACTTGAGTCGGTGGGGCTATAGGTAATATAGGTATTTTCCATATTTTCTACAGTACCCGTTCTTGTATATTGTTCCGAAAAAGTCACATAAACCTCTGTAACAGTAGTCTTTTCCACCTGGGTTGTGTATCCGCTGCTGTCTTTGCCTTTTTCAACGGTGGTTTTGGTATTAATGCCTGCATAAGCATATTTATCATTGTTTTCGTCTAATTTTTCTTCCAGTTCTGATCTTCGAACACTTTTGTTATCTAAATAAAACAGACATCCACTTGCAAAATCTAATTTTTCACTTTCTCCGGTATTATCATTCTCAATAGTAATTACATCACTCTTTAAAGAAGTGATATAACCTGTGATATTATATTTTTCCTGCATGGTAGATCCTTCTTGCACACGTATTGTTTCCAAAGAACCACTATTATAAGTAAAACTGATCTTATCCCCAGACTTTAAACGTGATAGAGACAATTCCTGCTTGGTGTTTCCATTATAAACCTTTACAAGGTCAGGCACCGCATAAAAAAACAATGAATCCCCGCTATCTGTTTTTATAGTCAGTTTATAGGTACTGCCACTTCCCTCAAAATCAGTAATCGTTCCTGTGGTCTCCGTTCCATTTTTTAATATTTCGTAGGCTTTATTCAGCATGACAGCCATTTCTGCACGATTAATATTATTTTTGGGATTAAAATTATTGTTGTTGTCCCCGCTTATGATTTCAAGACGTGCCAAAAGATCGACTAAAATAATGGAATCGGAAGAAATACTCCAAGAATCATTAAATTTTTTGGCTGCCTGTGTATCTCTATCTATGTCGTAGCGTACTGCCATTGCATTACCAAACATCTTTGCAACGTCTTCTCTTGTAGCAAGATTACTGGTTTTGCCACTCATAAACTTTGCCACATCTGCTGTGGTAATAATACTGTTTTCCAACCCGTAAGAAACAGCACTTTGTGCCCAAGTTGGAATATTATATGATTGCATAAAAGAAGTATATTTGTATTGTACCGATGCATCCATCTGTTTCGCTGTTCCAGTTTTTACTAAAACAGAATATAACATTTGGATTGCTTCACAATATGTAACGTTATTTTTTGCACGGAATGTGTTATCCTCATATCCGCTTAACAATCCTAAATCGGCAACGCTATTAATGACTGTTTTTGCGCCATCCCATGGGACATCGCTGATATCTTTAAAATTTGCGGCATATCCTGTCACTCCCATGCAGGAAGATGCCATCACCGCTGCCAAAGCCAGTGCCATTTTCTTTTTCATGAATTTACCCCCTTATATTCTTTTGGAGATTCCATATTTTACTCTTAATCACAAGTTTAACATATATTTTAAGACATGCCTAGACCTTTCCATCTTAAGGATTTATTAATTGCTTACAAATTAGCAGAAAAAGGAATTTTTTTTCTTACAAATTTACCATAAACACCAAAAGTATCACATTTATGAAAATAGTGGACATTTTTTTCTTTTATTATTGAGGAATAAATTACCACATATTTAATAAAAATTTGGCTCTTTATTTTTTTTAAAAAAGCCCAGTTTTTGTAATTTTTATTGACAAGAAATTACAAAAGCTGAGGCTTTTTAACCTTTTGGAATTCAATTTTCTTCATTTATTTTGCTCGTTTTCGTTCCATCTCTTCCACCAAAGAAACAATTTTTTGGTTGGTGGTGATAGACGTATTATTAATATATTCATCCGCCTGCCGTGCAGCATTATCCGCTTCCCGGATAATTCTGGTGGCATCATCCTCCATTCCCTCTTCTATGCGTAAACCAATAATTGCCGTATGCCCTTCAACAACTACCGCATTTCCAGAAATCCCATTAATTTGATGTAGCAGATTTTTAATGCTTAATGCTCGCTCCTGAAACGTTTTTTCACCTAACATTTCATCTGCCTTGACTAAATGCGCTCCAGCCAAATTATTCTCTGTTACCTTTGGAGAACATCCACTGCAAACTAATATTGATAATATAATAGCACTCAGTTTTTTCCACATTTTTCGCCGCCTCCCTTTTTCTTTAGTATGTCATGAAAACAAAGATTTATGAAAAGCAACTTATGGCTGAAATTTTTGAATTTTGCCCTAAAATAGGGTATACTTATTTTAAATACGAAGGAGGAAAATTCATGGAGTCTAAAACGAGAAACCATTATCGTATTGCTGTAAAGGATATTCATGCTTCACCAGAAAACGGAATTTATATTACAAAAAACGAAGCAGCAAAATTTTGTATTTTTGGTAGTATTCTATTTTTATTTTTAACAATTTTTGCTGCTTTCCTAGGAAAAAAATAATGTCTGCCTTACTTCTTCCTTGCCAATTCATTGCCTTTTCGTTATAATGATTTCAGTATGAGCGAAACCCATGGAAAGGAAGAATAACATGAAACTCGGTATTGTAGGTCTGCCCAATGTGGGCAAAAGTACCTTATTTAATTCAATGACATTGGGAAAAGCAGAAGCGGCAAATTATCCATTCTGCACAATCGACCCTAATGTAGGCGTAGTAACCGTTCCCGATGAACGTTTGACAAAATTGGCTGAAATGCACACATCCGCAAAAGTTGTTCCCGCAGTAATCGAATTTGTTGATATTGCAGGCTTGGTTCGCGGGGCAAGCAAAGGAGAAGGATTAGGAAATAAATTCCTCTCTCATATTCGTGAAGTCGATGCCATCGTCCACGTTGTCCGTTGTTTCGAGGATGCCAATGTGGTACATGTAGACGGTTCTGTTGATCCCATTCGAGATATTGAAACCATCAATTTGGAGTTAGTATTCTCCGATTTAGAAATTTTAGATCGCCGAATTGCAAAAACGGGAAAAATGGCAAAAGCAGATAAATCCTTACAGCATGAAATGGATATTTTGCAAAAATTGAAAGACGCTTTGGAACAGGGCATTTCTGTAAGAGCAATGGAATTTGATACCCCTGAAGATAAAGCTTTTGTAGAAACCCTTACGTTGCTCACTTCAAAACCCGTATTATACGCAGCCAATGTACTGGAAGATCACTTGGCTGATGACGGTGCTAGCAATCCTTTCGTAGAAAAAGTGAGAGAATATGCCAAAATTGAAGGTAGCGAAGTATTTGTACTTTGCGCAAAAATTGAAGAGGAAATTTCAGATTTAGACGAAGCGGATAAAAAAGAATTTCTGGAAGAATTGGGTGTGGAAACCAGTGGTCTTGACCGTCTGATTGCCGCAAGCTATAAACTTCTGGGCTTGATCAGCTTCTTAACTGCCGGGCCTCAAGAAACTCGTGCTTGGACAATTGTAAACGGAACAAAAGCGCCCCAAGCGGCAGGCAAAATTCATAGTGATTTTGAGCGTGGCTTTATTCGTGCGGAAGTTGTTGCCTATAACGATTTAGTACATGCCGGTTCCAATACAGCGGCAAAAGAACAAGGCTTACTTCGTTCTGAAGGCAAGGATTATGTTTTCAAAGACGGAGATGTTGTTCTCTTCCGCTTTAATGTTTAATTTTTAAAAAATCTATAGAAACCCCTATTTTCATAAGAAAATAGGGGTTTCTTTTGTAAAAGGCAATAAAAAAACGATAACCATCTTTTATATGATTATCGTTTACTCACGGACTATTTTAAATGAATAAGTTACTGTGCTTCTTCATTATTTTTATCTTTTTGGGTCTCATCAGAAGAAACTTCTTCTTTGGGACTTTCCCCTTCTACCAGCTCTTCTGCAACCTGTTCTGCTTCTTTGTTTTCTTCATCTTCCTCCAACAAATCGGCATCATAATCCCCCAGGGTGGATTTCAAAAAACTTTCCGCATCATCAATTTGCTCCAACTGCATTTGTAACGAATTAAGAACCGACTCAACATTTCTAGCATATTCTTCTTCTTCGGCTGAAGGGGTATTGTCTACAGGGGCGGTCTCTGCTTCCTGTTCTTCCATTTCATCCTCGTCAGTCCAGTCCTCAGCGTAATCTCTGTTTTTTCTTTCTTTCATTTTCTCACGGTAATTTTTTACATCCGTCTTGAAACCATCCATCATTTCTGCCATACGGAACGCCGTACTTCTTACTTTAGGTTCAAAATCCTCAGCCTTTTCAGAAGCCTTATTCGCCATATCTTTTACTATTGGCTGAATTTTTTCCGCCTTTTCTCCTACCGCTTTGGCTACAGAGTTTAATGCCTCCCCAGCTTTACCTAGAGCATCACCCACGGTTTTACTGATTCCATCTTTATCAATTCCTGAGCTGCTTTGCAATATAATTAATAATCGCTCTGCCTCATCAACATTGATAATTCCTTTTTCCAGCATATTCAAAATTGCCATGCGTTCTTCCTTCATAGGTTGTTCCTCCTCTTCTTTGGAGTTGTTACAAATATAATATTCATCAGGTTTATTTTCGCTTTTTCCAAAGACAAACAAAATACTTTCCACAATACGTCTTGACGCCTGACCGTCACCAAAAGGATTTTTCGCTTGTGCCATTTTTTCATATGCCCCTTGATCATCCAAAAGCTCCTTGGCTGCAACATAAATGGCTTCCTCATTGGTTCCCACAAGCTTTAGCGTCCCGGCTTCCACTCCTTCCGGCCGCTCTGTAACATTTCGCAGAACCAAAACCGGTTTGCCCATAGAAGGAACCTCCTCTTGTAAACCGCCGCTATCGGTCAAAACAAGAAAGGATCGGCACATTAAATTATGCATATCCTTTAAATCCAAGGGTTCCGTCAAATGTATTCTTTCCATCTGACCAAGGATTTTATGCACCGGTTCCATTACCGCAGGATTTTTATGTACCGCATAAACAACCTCTACATCGGGATATTCTTCTACCAAACGCTTAACGCTACGGCAAATGTTTTCCAAAGGGTCCCCAAGATTTTCTCTTCTATGGGCAGTCATAGCGATAACACGTTTGTTTTGAAAATCAATATGATTCAACTCTTCCACGGAAAAGGTATATTCTTCTTCAATGGTGTGAGATAACGCATCAATCACCGTATTTCCCGTGACAAAAATACTGTTTTCATCAATATTTTCTTTTAAGAGATGTTCCTTTGCCAAGGGGGTAGGTGCAAAATGCAAATCCGTCAATGCCCCTGTCAACCGACGATTCATCTCCTCAGGAAATGGCTGATATTTATCATAGGTACGCAATCCCGCTTCCACATGGCCTACTTTTGTTTGGTTATAATAAGCTGCCAACGCCCCCGCAAAGGTAGTCGAGGTATCTCCATGTACCAAAACAATGTCCGGTTTCTCCTTGGAGATCACCTCTTCCAGCCCCGTTAACGCCCTCGTGGTAATTCCAGCCAGTGTTTGGCGTGTCTGCATAATATCCAGATCGTATGCAGGTCTGAGATCGAAAATCTCCAGAACCTGATCCAGCATCTCTCTGTGCTGTGCTGTAACACAAACAATACTTTCTATTTGTTCATTTTTTTCCAATTCCTTCACAAGGGGGGCCATTTTGATTGCCTCCGGTCTTGTTCCGAAAACACTCATTACTTTAATTTTATTCATTGTACGAGCCGCGCTCCTTTATATCTAATTTGAGCTTTTATTTAATGTAATTTGTAATGGAACCAATGCCATCAATTTCGCATCTTACCGCATCGCCTTTTTGCAGAAATTTGGGAGGATCAAAGCCCATGCCAACCCCTGCGGGAGTACCCATAGCAATCATAGTACCTGCCTTCAGCGTCATGCCCTGAGAAAGCTGGCTAATCACTTCTGCAATGCCAGTAATCATCATGGCTGTATTACTATCTTGTCTTAACTCATCATTTACAAAACAACGAATCCCCAACGCCGGTGGATTCTCAAACTCGTTTTTCGTCACAATCCAAGGCCCTATGGCTGTAAACTCATCTAAGCCTTTTCCAAAATACCATTGTTTATGCGCAGTCTGTAAATTTCTTGCACTAAAATCATTGATAATGGTATATCCAAAAACATAATCAAAGGCATCTTTTTGGGAAACATTTCTTGCATCCTTGCCAATGACTACGCCCAGCTCAACCTCATAATCCAAGCCATCCACGATGTCCCAATGGCCATCAATCATCTCTTCATCGGAAACAGCAAGATTTACACGCTTAGAAAAATAAATGGGAACCGGTCTTTCCCCACCAAATGCTTCATCATGGAACTTCGCAGCTTCCTCCGCATGGGCATAATAATTAATCCCCAGACAAATGATATCCTGCTTGGGAACGGGAATGGGAGAAATGATCTTTACCTCTCTCACAGGGATACCCCGCATCAATTCCTTATTTTTCTCTAACTTTTTTTCTTTTTCCGGTGTCATCAAATCTAAAAATTCATTCATATTATGTGCAGTACAGCCCAGATAATTTACAGGCACTATTTCCAAACCATCATTTTTCAATACACCGACTTCTACTCTGCCACCACGTTTAAATGTTAAAACCCTCATATCAAACACCCTCCTTTTTTCCGTTTTCTTTCGTAAACGAATTTACTTCTAGTATACATCATACCATAAAATATGTACAAAGCAAAGAACATTCCTAAGTTTCAAAAAGTATACACATGCATATAAGATACTTCCCCCTCTCGATTTTTGCATAAATATACTTCCCCCATTCATTAATCCCATTAAAATTTGACAAAACTTTATTGCAGAAAAGAGGCATTTTAAGACTAATAGACAAAAATTCTCTTTTGTTTTTATTTTTGCTGTTTTCTATTGCATTCTATTCTTTCATTATGTATAATTCATTTATATTATTCATTTGGAATTCATTTTTGAAATATAAGGAGGATAAAATAATTATGAAAGAAAAAATTGTATTGGCATATTCCGGCGGTCTTGATACTTCCGTTATTATTCCCTGGTTGAAAGAAAACTATGATGCAGAAGTAATTGCTGTTTGCGGTGACGTTGGTCAGGGCAAAGAAACAGACGGCTTAGAAGAAAAGGCGCTTCGTACCGGTGCAAGCAAGCTTTATATAGAAGATTTGACAGAAGAATTCATCACAGACGCAATTTACCCTTGTATCAAAGCAAATGCTGTTTATGAAGGCAAATACCTTTTGGGTACATCCATGGCAAGACCCATTATCGCTAAAAAATTGGTTGAAATCGCAAAAAAAGAAGGCGCAACTGCAATTTGCCATGGCGCAACAGGAAAAGGAAACGATCAGGTTCGTTTTGAATTAACAATCAAGGCTTTGGCCCCCGAGCTGAAAATCATCGCTCCTTGGAGATTGGATACATGGGGTATGGAAAGCCGCGAAGATGAAATGGCTTACTTGGAAGCAAGAGGCATTCCTTTCCCCGTAAAGAAAGATGATTCCTACAGCCGTGACCGCAATATCTGGCACCTGAGCCATGAAGGTTTGGAATTGGAAGATCCCGCAAACGAGCCAAACTTCAAACATATTCTACAGATGGGCGTTTCTCCCGAAGAAGCACCGGATGTACCTGAATATGTAACCGTTGCTTTTGAAGCAGGTGTACCTGTGGCAGTAAACGGCGAAAAAATAGCTCCCGTTGCTTTATTGACAAAACTGAATGAAATTGGCGGAAAAAATGGTATCGGCATCACAGACATTTGCGAAAACCGTGTTGTAGGTATGAAATCCCGTGGTGTATATGAAACTCCCGGCGGCGCCATTCTTTACTATGCACATCGTGAATTAGAATATCTTTGCTTAGATAAAAAGACACAGGCTTTTAACGAAGTTGCAAGCAATAAATTCACAGAATTGGTATACAGCGGCGAATGGTATACCCCATTAAGAGAAGCTCTCAGTGCTTATTTTGATTTTACAAACGCCACTGTAACAGGCTCTGTAAAAATGAAACTGTACAAAGGAAATATTATTTCCGCAGGCTCCACATCTCCTTACAGCTTATATAATGAATCTATGGCAAGCTTCACAACGGGCGAGTTGTATAATCATAAAGATGCAGACGGATTCATCAACCTGTTCGGTCTGCCCTTAAAAGTTCGTGCAATGATGATGCAGAACAACGAAAATAAATAAAATCAGGAAACCTTCTTTGGGGCTTTGCCCCATACCCAAATGTCTTTAAAAGACTGATCGGGTTTGGGACAAGGCTCTTTCATTTTTTAATAAGAAAGGATGCATAAATATGAAACTTTGGGGCGGTCGCTTTACAAAATCCACCGATAGCTTTACCGACCATTTCCATTCCTCTATTTCCTTCGACAGCCGTATGTATCATGAAGATATCACTGGAAGTATGGCTCACGCAGCAATGCTTGGCAAACAGGGCATTATCCCTAAGGAAGATTCGGATTTGATTATAAAAACCTTGCAGGAAATTCTTACGGATATTGAAAATGGCCATATAACCTTTGACGAAAAAGCAGAAGATATCCATATGAACGTGGAATCCATTTTAATCAGCCGTATCGGCGATGTAGGTAAACGCTTGCATACAGGTAGAAGCAGAAACGATCAAGTGGCTTTGGATACCCGCATGTATACCAAAAAAGAAATCAAAGCAATTCAAGCTTTGGTAAAAGAACTGATGACAGTTTTGAACTCCCTGGCTGAAAAGCACACGGAAACCATTATGCCCGGCTATACCCACCTGCAAAGAGCCCAGCCTGTCACCTTAGCACATCACCTTTTGGCATATATCGAAATGTTCAAGCGTGACTATGACCGTTTGGCGGATAGCTATAAACGTACCGATGTACTCCCTTTGGGCAGTGGTGCTTTGGCCACAACAACTTACCCCTTAGACAGAGAATTTGTTGCTAAACAATTAGGGTTTTCTGCGATTACGCAAAACAGTATGGATGGTGTTTCCGACCGTGATTTCTGTATTGAATTGGTTTCTGATCTGTCCATTTTGATGATGCATTTAAGCCGTTTCTGCGAGGAAATTATTCTCTGGAGCAGCCACGAATTCCGTTTTATCGAATTGGATGACGCTTATTCTACAGGTTCAAGCATTATGCCCCAGAAGAAAAACCCCGATATGGCTGAATTAATCCGCGGCAAAACAGGCAGAGTATATGGTCACCTTATGGGATTTTTGACCACCATGAAGGGCTTACCTTTGGCTTACAATAAGGATATGCAGGAAGATAAAGAGGCATTGTTTGATGCCATAGATACCATAAAAATGTGCGTGCCTGTCTTCACCAATATGATTGCAACGGTTACCGTACGTGAGCATAATATGCTGGAGGCAGCAAAAGGCGGTTTTACCAACGCCACAGATGCAGCTGACTGGTTAGTAAAGCAAGGCGTTCCTTTCCGTGATGCCCATGAAATTATTGGGAAACTGGTTTTATACTGCATCCAAAACAACACCAATCTGGATGACCTTTCTCTGGAAGAATATAAAGCTATCTCCCCTGTATTTGACGAAAGCGTTTATGCCGCAATCTCCGTAAAACAGTGTGTTGAAGCTAGAAACGTAATTGGCGGCCCCGCAAAATCGGTAACCACCATGGCAATCGAAGCAAATAAGGCTTATCTTCGTTCTTTAGTATAAATAATTACAACCACCTGCTAAGTGAAGTTGTAAAATGAAAGTAGACAAGGAATATGACCACCTTGCCTACTTTTTGTTTTATAATTATTTTGAAAGGATGTGCTATTATGGGAGTTCCTAAAGGAACCAAAAGAAGAAATTGGACTTATGAAGAGAAAATGCG
>NZ_DAOUQB010000062.1 GCF_030625865.1 Anaerotignum sp.
AAACATTTTCATTAAGGTCTCCCAATAACGCAACCACTTCTTCTTCTTGTTGCTGAGATAAAGTTATATTCGTCTCCTTCGCCTCTGCACAGCCTAAAAAAAGTCCTGACGCTGTCATTGCAACGCATAAAACTCCAGTTAGTAGGCATCTGCCTATTTGCTTATGAATGGTTGTAATTTTATCTCTTAATATGTTTTGTTCAATTTTCATGCTCTCTTTTATATCCCTTCTGTTTTTTATTCATTTTACATCATTTTGGATAAATTTACAAAATCTATTTTTAAAGTTTATCCCTTTATAAATGTAGAATTAGGTCGATAAAAAATCAACTATAATCCTTCAAAATAAAAAAAGACCTTTTAAATAAAGGTCTTTTTTATTTAATTCAAATTTTATCATTTTACTTTTTTAGCCCACCCATGATAGTATCCATGATACTTGCCATCTATCACTTGCATTTCATATATTGTTAGAGTACCTGCATATGTACAACCACTATTTTCAAATGTTACTTCTAATTTTTCAGGTGACATATAGGTTGTAACACGCTCGTAATCTTCCACATATAAATCTCTGGCCGCTCTTGTAACTACTTCTTGCCTACCACTTTTTGCTAAATCATCTTCACTAACGGAAACAATTGCATCTTCAATCGTTTCTACTTTACTTTCATCATGTACTACTAACTTCTTAACTTGATTATCATTCACATGATTATCCGTTGTAGCAAAAGCAGTTGCAACACTTACAGGAATAGACAAAGATAACACTAACGCAAAAGCCGACATTTTCTTAAAACTCATAATAGCCACAATCCTTTCTTTAATTGAATTTTTTGCGAACCCACTATAAACAATAGAGTCTTTATACTGCATTTGGGAAGCTTGTATTAAATTCAGTGCATATGACTCCCTTTGTTCCCTACCCAGCAATTCCAAAACATGTCTATCGCAAGCTATTTCCATATCTCTGTTAATGAATTTGAATAAAATCCAAGCACATGGATTAAACCAGTTTGAACTAACAAGTATAGCCAGCATTAACTTAATAAACGAATGCCAATATTTAATATGCATACATTCATGCAACATAATCTGTTTTGCGCTCATTTCTTGGTTAATATCAAAATCAGTCGGAATCAAAATTCCCGGTCTTATAAAACCATAAGCTAATGGAACACCAATTTCGTTTGAAGATTTTATTTCCATATCTGTGCGCAAATTGTACTGTTCTAACCACTGCTTTATTCTTACTACTTCTTTGATATCGCACGGCCTAGCACCTTTGATTAACTTCATTCCGGAATAATAACTTAAAACAAAATACGTAGCTACAATTATAACGCCTATGAACCAAATGAAATAAAGACTTTTAATGACTAACTGTAAATCCAAATATTTATTAATTGCCTTTAAAAGTTGGCGACTATTGTATTGCAGCGTAATGAATCCATGAACAAAAAGATAATCCCGAAGTTTAAAAATTGCATTATATACACACCAGTTAGAAGTAATCTGAAATGGCAATAACATTCTAATGGCTGCGATTCCCCATAAAAAACCAAACACGTAATGGGGGACCTTATTGATTGTTACCTTTCGTATTACTAAAGTAATTATAATAATTAATGCCGCTGACGCATTCATATATAAATAACTCACAGGAATCACCTCATTTTAATTTATCAATGATATCCCGCAACTCTTTAATATCTTCCTCGGATAGTTCGCCACTATCTGTAAAGGCTGATAACATATTGGTAAGCGAACCGTTATAATACGATTTCAAAAAGCTTTTACTGGCTTTCATTTTATATGCTTCCCCTTCAACAATGGGGTAATAATAATTGGTTATTCCAATTTTTTCATGGCTCACAAGTTTTTTTTCTTCCAATCTTACTAAGAAAGTGGATACAGTTCGTACATTCCACTCAATCCCGTCTTGCTCCTTAACAATCTTGCAAATTTCTTTTACCACCATCTTCGACTTTGATTCCAGTAAAACATTCAAGACTTTTTGTTCAGAACTTGACGCAAGCTTTTCTGTATTCATTCACATCGCTCCTTATAGATTACAAATAAACTAAATATATATTTATCCAAACATAGAATTTTTTCCAATCATTAGAACCCAATCATCCATATGTCCCTATTTTCTTTTTAATAATATATCATCTAAGTAAATTAGATAAGCAAAATCACTAAATGCTCATCAAAATGATCAATATAGCTCCCTAAAATATGTGATTAATAATCAAAATAATTTTACAATTGTCCCAGGTATACTTATAGTATATATAATAAGGAAATAATTGTCAACACAAATTCTTAAAAAAATACAATTTATTTTTTATTCTACCATGATACTGATTAAATAGTAAATAACTGTGATTTGCACTATAATAACCATATTTACTTTTACAAAAGCAAATCTATTGTTTTTTTTGGAGACAAAAAAATAACAAAGTGCTCGGATCATTAAAGGTTCCTGCACTTTGCTCTTACGTTTCGTTTTGAATTTCATATATTATCTTTCCTCTGATCTATCGATATATCTTCACAACAAATGGTTAACTCATGAAAGGGTCTCATTTTCAAAAAACATATGCGCTTCATAACCATATTGGGTACGGTACAATTCTTCATAGAACCTAGTACTTTCCTCTATATATCTTTTGGCAATTTACCGGCAATATTAGATAAACAAAATAATTGCCATCTTCGAAACCCCTCTTTCCATTTTCTAAATCAAAGTCCTCGTGCATCATACTCCTCAATCAGAGGTTAATTTGATTTTTCCCTCATCTGTCACATTATACGATATGGTATCCTCTGATTAAATTAATTTGTATCTTTATGATTGGATTTATAAAAGGATTTCATATTTTTTTCCTATTTTTTTCCTATACTTTTTTACAATACCCCATTCTATCAATTGTTACACCGTCAATTTCCTTCCCATCTCACCTACCCCGCAATCTATATTTTAACTACCTCGCTGTGTCTGCAAATCAAGGCGAAAATCTCTAAATGATCATTTTTCACATTTTTCAATACAACAAAAGTCTTATTTCCTATCCTATCGCCCTGTCAACATAGTATAGCAACGGTCAAAAGCCCTAAGAAATTCTTGTATTTCTTCTTCCGTTGTCAGATGACTCAAGCTAAGACGCCAAGAGGATAATGCGTTTTTCCGATCTTGGCTTACCGCCAATACCGCTCGAGATGGCTGTCCTTCCGCAGAACAAGCCGATTTTACAGACACACAAACACCTTGCTCGTCCAAACTTCGCTGAAATACAGTCCCTTTAACGCCTTGTACACTTAAATTTAAAATATGAGGAACCCCATTTTTCGGGCTATTCAAACGAACATTAGGATAACTTTCTAATTCCTTACGCAGTTTCCTATGAAGATCTTGGACCACCTCATAACGATGGCTCTGCTCTTTCAAAGCCATTTCAAGGGCAGTTTGTGTTGCTGCTGCAAGGGCCAATGCAGGAGTACCGCTACGATATATGGTAGTGCTGGTGCCTCCATGAATCAACGGCTCAATTATTAGATTTTTACGCTTCAGTAATACACCACAACCATTTAAACCATAAAACTTATGCCCTGTGAAGCACATCGTATCTATCCCCGAGAAAGAAATATTTGTCTTACCTACTGCTTGCGTCGCATCCACATGTAAGCAACAATTTGGATACTCCTTTAATATTTCACTGATTTCTGAAATTGGCTGAATACATCCCAATTCGCTATCGACCCCACAAATTGCTACCAATATGGTATCTTTTCTCAATAAATCTTTCAGTTCATTTAAATTTACAGTACCGTCTCTTTCTATATCAACCAGATCAATTTCATATCCCTGTTCTTGCAATGCCGTAAGACAGCCACTTACGGAGGAATGTTCCAAAGGCGTGGAAATAATATGCCGCCCAACGTGACGAGCCGAACGTGCAATTCCCTTAATTGCTAAATTATTTGCCTCGCTTGCCCCTGAAGTATAAATAATTTCTCCGGGACTGACCCCCAGCAATTGAGCCATTTTTTCCGTCACTTTGGCCATTTCTGCCTGTGCCGCTAGGCCTGCACTATGGGAAGAATTCGGATTCCCCATAAACGCACGCTCAACTTGTAAAAATCGCTCTAATACCTCCGGCGCAACGGGAGTATTCGCTGAATAATCTAAATAAATCATAAACTTCCTCCAAAATTTCAAATGTTATTACTCATTATTAATAACTTAAATTTCCTTCGCCAAAGCACTCTTAAGGAAACCATATCAAGTAAAAGCAGTTACAATGGTACCTCCCCCAACAACCATATCTCCATCATATAAAACCAAAGCCTGACCGGGTGTAATTGCTCGCTGAGGTATATGGAACGCAACCCGCACCTGACCATTAGTCAAAGGGAATACCGTTGCCTTTTGCTCCGACTGCCTGTAGCGTGTTTTTGCTTGAAATTCTTTAGGTTTTTTCAAGGTTTCAAAGGAAATCCAGTTCATATCCTCTGCTATTAAGTTTTTGGTATAAAGGGCAGACTCAGGGCCTACAGTCACTGTATTGTCTTTCATAGACTTTTCACAAACATATACTGCCTCTCCCATGTTCAACCCCAAACCCTTTCGTTGTCCTATGGTATAGCGTACAGCCCCTGTATGCCGACCAATAATAGTTCCTTTTTCATCTAGAAAATCGCCAGAAGGATAACGCCTCCCCGTATATTCTTCCATAAACTTGGTATAGTCCCCATGGGGCACAAAGCAGATATCTTGACTATCATGCTTTCGAGCATTGACAAAATGCAGCCGTTCCGCCAATTCCCTTACTTCCTTCTTTCGAAGACCTCCTAAGGGAAATAGGGTGTGAGCAAGCTGATTTTGTGTCATTGTATATAGGGCATAACTTTGATCCTTTGTATCATCTAGGGCTTTTTTTAATAAATAGCGACCGGTTTCTGCATCTCGCTCAATTCTGGCATAATGTCCCGTCACAACATAATTTAAATTCTTTTTTTGGGCAAACTTCAGAAGTTTGTCAAATTTCATATAACGATTACAATCTATACACGGGTTCGGCGTTCCACCGTCTTCATAAATGCGGATAAATTTCTCCATAATCTGTTGCCGAAAATCCATGGTAAAATCTAAGACTTCATAAGGCATATCCAACTGAAATGCCACTTCGCTGGCATCATCAATATCCCGCTGAGAACAACAAGTGCGAAAACCACAGCGACCAATGTCCTCATTACGATATAGACGCATGGTCGTTCCTTCGCAGTGATATCCATTTTTCAACATGAAATACGCAGCCATGGAACTATCCACACCGCCACTCATGGCAATAAGCGCACTTTTATTCTCCCTCAATCTTTTTCACCTTCATTCTTCTAAAATAACAGACCTTTTATTGACTTATGCATATCAAGAAAACCCATACATATCAAGAAAACCCATACAGTACATACACTTCATTACTTTTTCCTCCTAAATAAAATGGTTACGTTTGAAAAATTGATATATTATAATTAATCTGTAAACATAGGGGTGGAAAGATAACGCTCACCTGTGTCAGGTAACAAAACAACAATGTTCCTTCCTTTATTTTCGGGGCGCTTTGCTATTTCAATAGCACCCCATAAAGCAGCGCCAGAAGAAATACCAACCAAAACGCCTTCGGAACGACTAACTTGTTTTCCTGTAGCAAAGGCAGCTTCATTTTCAACCGTAATAATTTCATCATAAATTTCGGTATCAAGTATATCAGGGACAAAACCTGCGCCAATGCCTTGAATTTTATGGGCTCCGGGCATTCCCTTACTCAGCACAGGGGAAGCGGCCGGTTCTATTGCAACAATTTTAACCCCGGGGTTTTGTTCTTTCAAATAAGATCCCACCCCTGTAATGGTTCCACCTGTTCCTACACCGGCCACAAAGATATCCACCTTCCCGTCAGTATCTTCCCAAATTTCCGGACCCGTAGTAATTCTATGAATGGCCGGATTGGCTGGATTTACAAACTGCCCTGGCACAAAACTATTGGGAATCTCTCGGGCCAATTCTTCTGCTCTTGCAATAGCACCTTTCATACCCTTAGCGCCATCCGTCAAAACCAGTTCTGCACCATACGCCTTCATCAACTGGCGGCGTTCCACGCTCATAGTTTCTGGCATAACAATGATAATACGATATCCCTTTGCAGCTGCTATAGATGCTAAACCAATACCGGTATTTCCGGAAGTAGGCTCAATAATCACAGAATCAGGTTTTAAAATTCCTTTTTCTTCTGCATCATCCAACATGCTTTTTGCAATTCGATCTTTCACAGAACCTGCCGGGTTAAAATACTCCAACTTTGCAAGAATTTTTGCCTCAAGATCGTATTCATTTTCAATATGGGTAAGTTCTAATAATGGTGTTCTGCCAACCAATTGATCTGCTGATGTATAAATTTTACTCATAATTAATTCCTCCATTCAAATATACTCTGTTTGATAAAATATCAGTTTCTTGAGATATCTCAATAACATCGAAGTAATACTATGTATTCTCAATACCTATTTCATTGATAGGTTTATAGGTATATTATACTCTCTTTGCCAAATTGTCAATAGTGAAAAGTACTTTTTATAAATAATTTTATTTGATTTCCTATTTACCCTATTGTATAATAGGTTGATATATGGAGGGATTTATTATGATGATTTCAACGAAGGGCAGATATGCATTACGTGTAATGATTGATTTAGCAGAACATCCAGGAAATTATATTCCCTTAAAGGAAATTGCTGAACGACAAGAAATTTCTGAAAAATATCTTGAGATTATTTTGAAATCTTTGGTACGGGAAAAATTTTTAATTGGGCAAAGAGGGAAAGGCGGTGGTTATTGCCTAAGTAAAGCGCCTGATACCTACACAGTAGGTAGTATTTTACGTTTGACAGAAGGTAGCCTTGCTCCTGTTGCTTGTCTGGACGAAAAAGCCGAACAATGCGCCCGTGTGTCTAATTGCCGCACCCTTTCAATGTGGCAAGACTTGGACAAACTCATCAATGAATACTTGGATGGAATCACCATTGCAGATTTAATGGCATCCTATCAAGCCGGAGATGACTATATTATTTAAATTAGCAGGAAATATTTTACGATGCTTAAAAACACATTGGAAATCAAAACCACGCGTTAAACGCGTGGTTTGTACTAGCCCTAGAAGGGCTTTTTACTGGCACAGCGTCTTAAGACGCATTGAATGTTCCGCCAACCGCATTACTTCTTCAGGGAGCCGCTAAAGCGGCCTTCTTTTTATCCCTTTTTATTCTTGTCACCCGTAAACGGGTCTGTATATTCTTTTAACGATATTTGATCTGCCATAATGTCCTCTTGTAACTGGTTCTTTATATAGTCTTTTATTACACCCTCATTTCGTCCTACTGTATCTACATATGAGCCAAACGTATTAGGAAAACTGCAAAACCCCTTATTCTATGCGGGATAAGGGAATATCAAAATAAAATATGAGCTATCACATTACACAGGATACCGCCCAATTGGACAAGCTGGGCGGTATTTTTGTATCTGGATAGCGAAACTTCGGGTCAAGTTGGCCCGAAGTGGAAAGGAGAGATTGCAAATATCCCGCTGGGCTTGATTGAAAAATCAGGCTCTTTTTTGTTGCCATAAAACAGACAAGGAGGAAAAGCGCATGGCAAAAAATGAACTAAACAAGCCGGACGAAGTAAAAACTGCCCTCGCACAGGAAGCCACAGCAGAAGAAAAAACCACTCCCGCACCCATGCCGGAGATTGGCGGTGAAGTTCCGGCCCCGGAAAAGACCGCCGAGGAAACAGCAGCACTTCCCCATGAGGACGGAGCCGCCCTGCATGAAGCCGATAAGGACGGGCCGGAAGTACCTAACCCCATTGACATTCCCGCCCCCGGTGATGTAGTGGTTTCCTTTAATAAAATCAATGAGATTGTTTCGGGAAAACAGGCGGCGGCAAAGGAAACGGAACAGACTGCCCCCGAAAAACAGGAGGCGGAACAAGCAGACCCCACAGATAAAATGGCAGAGTCGGAAAAGCCGGGCAGAAAACCGAAAGGCCGCCCACCTAAAACTGCTGAAAAAGCAGACAAAAAGCCCTCCCGCCCTGTCAAACAGGAAAAAACACCAAAGGCCGTAAAGTCGGAGAAACCGGACAAACAGAAACAGGCCATAGAAGTTGGTGGCGGTGGTTCCGCTTCCCCGAAAACTACGGAACAGGCACAGCAGGAAACACCGCCCCCTGCCCCGGAACTGCCGCCCGAACCGAGGGAAGCACCCCGCCCCGGCGAACAGGAACAGATTGTTTATCTCAATCTTTCCGAGCTTTACGCGTTCAAAGACCACCCATTTCAGGTTAGAAATGATGAAGAAATGGCGACTATGGTGGAAAGCGTCAAGGACAAGGGTGTTACCCAGCCTGCCATTGTACGCCCCCGCGAAGATGGCGGGTATGAAATCGTATCCGGCCACCGCCGCCAGAAAGCCAGCGAATTAGCCGGATATTTTG
>NZ_DAOUQB010000070.1 GCF_030625865.1 Anaerotignum sp.
CTATTAAATTTTCTAAGTATGAGGGTAAGAATGTATATTGAGTACAAATTAACCAATTAATTTAAAAAGTCTTGCAGTATTATAAAATATATGGTATTATACAACAAATTTGATAAAAAATGGATGACGAATTCAAGAGAGACTGTCGAGCAGCACCGAAGGGGAAAAACTCTCAGGTAAAAGGATTGAATTTTGACGATACTCTGGAGAACAACATTTGAGTTGTACCGAAGAAGTAATTACCGAAGATATTTGTAGACATTTTCGGTACTAATCTTTCAGGTTAAAAAGGACAGAGACTAGTGTAAATATTTTTAATAAATATTTGCGTTAGTCTCTTTTTTATCCCCCAAAAAGGAAAAGAGAAGCAAAATACAAAATAATTTGTAAAGGAGAATAAAAAATGGGATTAAAAACACCTCTATATCATGCACATGTGAGTGCAAAGGGCAGAATGACTGATTTTGCGGGCTTTACCCTTCCCATTCAGTATTGTGGCGTCATTGCAGAACACATGGCGGTTCGTACGAAGGCAGGACTTTTCGATGTCTCCCATATGGGAGAAATACTGTGTGAAGGCAAGGATGCCCTTGCAAATCTTCAGTATATTCTTACAAATGATTTTTCTAATATGACTGATGGTCAGGCGAGATACAGCCCTATGTGCAATAAAAACGGCGGTACGCTAGATGATTTGATTGTCTATAAAAGAGCCGAAAATGATTATTTTATCGTGGTTAATGCCGTTAACAAGGATAAGGATTACGAATGGATGCTTGCACATCAATTTGGAGACGTGGTGTTTACGGACATTTCGGATCAGGTGGCGCAGATAGCACTTCAGGGGCCAAAATCTATAGATATTTTAAGCAAGGTGGCAGACAACAAAAGTATTCCTCAAAAATATTATTCCGCTGTGTTTGATGGGATGATTGACGATATCAATTGTATTATCTCAAGAACCGGATATACAGGGGAAGAGGGCGTCGAAATTTATCTTGCCGGGGAAGATGCAGAAAAACTATGGAATCTGTTATTGGAAGCGGGCAAGGAGGATGGATTGATTCCTTGTGGACTGGGTGCCAGAGATACACTGCGTCTGGAGGCGGCAATGCCCCTGTATGGACATGAGCTAAACAGTGAAACCTCACCTTTAGAATGTGGACTTCGTTTTGCGGTTAAGATGACAAAAGACAACTTTATTGGAAAAACTGCTATGCTACACAATGAAGAAAACGAGAGGGTACGCGTTGGCCTTAAGGGAATCGGCAGAGGAATTATGCGAGAAAATGCTTCTGTTTATTTGGAAGACGCAATTATTGGTCAGACGACATCAGGAACTCATTTTCCATTTTTAGGCTATTCGGGTGCCATAGCCCTTTTAAATATAAATTGTGCCATTGGAACAGTTGTGGAGGTCATGACAAGAAACGGAAAAATAAAAGCAGAGGTTGTTTCCTTACCATTTTATAAGAGAACAAAATAATCATATTAGGGGGCGAAAAAATGAAGATATTAAACGATTTATTTTATTCCAAATTCCATGAGTGGATTAAATTTGATGGGGAAAGTGCAGTAGTGGGACTAACAGATTATGCTCAGTCTGCGTTAGGGGATATTGTTTTTGTTAATTTGCCTGAGATTGGCGATGAGGTAGGTGTTGATGGGTCATTTGCAGATGTAGAGTCCGTTAAGGCGGTTTCTGATATTTATACCCCTGTGGGTGGCACGGTAAGTGCAATTAATGAAGCGCTGTTGGATGCGCCGGAAAAAATAAACCAGGATGCTTATGATGCTTGGCTGGTAAAGTTTGAAAACATTACCGAAAGAGGCGAGCTTTTGCGTGCTGATGAATACAAAGCATATATCGAAAGTATACAAGAAGAAGAATAGAATCGGAGGCGAAACAATGGGAAGCTATGTTCCTTCAACAGATTTGGAAAGGCGAGAGATGCTGTCGGCGTTGGGCATGCATTCTGAAAAAGAGCTTTTTGAAGATATATCCCCGCAGGTAAGACTGAAAGAGGAACTTTGCTTACCCAAGGGTATGTCCGAATTAGAAGTACGCAGAAACATAATGGGTCTTGCAAATAAAAATAAAGTTTTTTCCTCTGTTTTCAGAGGGGCGGGGGCATATAGGCATTTTATTCCTGCAATTGTCAAAAGCGTTACATCTAAGGAAAGTCTTTTGACGGCATATACACCGTACCAGCCAGAAATCAGTCAGGGGATTTTGCAGTCAATCTTCGAATATCAAACTATGATTTGCGAATTAACGGGGATGGATGTCTCCAATGCATCGGTGTACGATGGAGCAACGGCGGCCGCCGAGAGCATAATGATGTGCCAAGAAAGAAAGCGGTCAAAGGTCTTTATTTCTAGAACTGTAAATCCATTTGTTCTGGAAACCGTTCAGACTTATTGTTTTGGAAAAAATTTGGAATTAATCATTATTCCGGAACAAAATGGCGTAACAAATCTTTCTTTTATAGAAAACAATGTTGACGCCGCCACTGCTTGTGTCTATATTCAACAGCCGAATTTTTATGGCAGCTTTGAAGATGGAGAAAAAATAGGGGAACTGGTTCATAGTGCGGGGGCAAAATATATTATGGGGGTTAACCCCATTTCCCTTGGAATTGCAAAAACCCCCAGAGAATACGGTGCGGATATTGCTGTGGGAGAAGGTCAGCCCTTAGGGCTACCCCTTAGCTTTGGAGGCCCGTATCTCGGGTTTATGGCAACGGTGGATTCCATGAAGAGAAAGCTTCCCGGTAGGATTGTTGGACAGACAAAGGATTTGAATGGAAAAATAGGATATGTACTTACTTTGCAGGCAAGAGAACAACATATCAGAAGAGAAAAGTCATCCAGCAATATTTGTTCTAATGAGGCTTTATGCGCCCTTGCGGCAGGGGTTTATCTTTCCGCTATGGGAGAGAGTGGGCTTCGTAAAGTGGCGGTACAGAGTATGTCAAAGGCACATTATCTGGCAGAAAGACTTGGTGAACTAGGATATAGGTTAGTTAATAAAAAGGAATTTTTTAATGAGTTTGTGTCGGAATCCCCAAAACCCATCAGTGAGGTAATGAATCTTCTGGAATCCCGAGGAATATTAGGGGGATTTCCGCTAAGGGGAGAAAACGAAGGAAAAATTTTATGGTGCTGTACGGAAATGAACAGTAAGGATGACATAGACGAATTAATTCGTATCTTGCAGGGGGTGTGAGAATGCTGATTTTTGAAAAAAGCAGAGAAGGAAGAGAAATAAGCCTTTTGCCAATATGCGATGTGCCCGAAGTAATGCTATCCCCACAATTTCATAGAAATATGGTATTACGGTTGCCGGAAATATCAGAAAATGATTTGAGCAGGCATTATAGCGAGATTGGGGAAAAAACATACGGTGTAAATCAAGGGGCTTATCCATTGGGCTCATGTACCATGAAGTATAACCCGAAAATAAATGAGGAATTGGCTGGTTTAACTGGATTTACGGAAATTCATCCACTGCAAAAGGAGGATACTGTGCAGGGCTGTCTTGAAGTGTTGAGTATGCTGGAAAAATATCTCTGCGAAATAACAGGCATGACTCACTTCACAATGCAGCCTGCGGCAGGTGCCCATGGAGAGTTAACGGGACTTTTGATGATTAAGGCATTCCACCACAAACGTGGCGATACAAAAAGAACGAAAATTATTATTCCTGATTCTGCCCATGGTACGAATCCGGCAAGTGCCACTATGGCAGGGTTTGAGACGGTAACGGTTCCATCTGATAAAGACGGTGGCGTTGATATCGAAAAGCTGAAAGAAGCCATCGGAAACGACACCGCAGGGCTTATGCTGACAAATCCCAATACACTAGGGTTATTTGATAAGAATATTATGGAAATTACTAATATGATACATGACTGCGGAGGAATCAATTATTATGATGGTGCCAACCTGAATGCCGTTATGGGAATTGCAAGACCTGGCGATATGGGGTTTGATGTTATTCATGTAAATTTGCACAAGACGTTTTCCGCTCCCCATGGCGGCGGAGGTCCAGGAAGTGGCCCTGTTGGATGCAAGAAATTTCTTTCGGAATTTTTGCCGTCAGTGCGTAGTGAAGAAGAAAAAGGGAAATTTTGTTTTGTAAAAGCAGAAAACGCTATCGGAGAAATGAAAAGCTTTTATGGGAATTTTTTGGTAGTGGTAAGAGCCCTTGCTTACCTCATGACACTGGGGAGAGAGGGTGTTTTACAGGCAAGTGAATATGCAGTGCTCAATGCTAATTACATGTTCCATAAGCTGAAAGATTTGTACCCTCCTGCCTATGACAGAAGCTGTATGCACGAGTTTGTTTTCAGCTTGGAAAAATTAAAAAAAGAAACAGGAGTGTCAGCGTTGGATATTGCAAAGGCTATGCTCGACAAAGGAATTCATCCGCCGACCATGTATTTCCCTTTGATTGTTCATGAAGCCTTGATGTTTGAACCGACAGAAACGGAATCAAAAGAAACCATGGATGATATGGTTCAAATTCTTAGAGACCTATATGAAGAAGCTCATACAACTCCCGATATATTGTGTAATGCACCAATTACAACTTCAGTTGGAAGGTTGAATGAGGTTGAAGCCGCAAGAAATCCGATACTTAGGTACCAAAGTAATGATGAAAAGGGAGCTATTTGAGGATGGGGAAACTTATGCGTTTATTCTAAATAAGAAATAAGGGGTTGATGAAAATGGAAAAAACATTTGATTTAATCATAATCGGAGCTGGCCCCGGGGGTTATGTAGCTGCTATCAAAGCCGCAAAGCTTGGTCTTAGAACCGCAATCGTTGAATATAGGGAAGTGGGCGGAACCTGCTTAAACAGAGGATGCATTCCTACAAAGGCAATGCTGCATGCAGCCAATTTATACAAAGAAATCAAAGAGGCGAAAAAATTCGGGATTACTGCAGAAAATGTCTCTTTTGATTATTCAAAAATCATAGAATACAAAGAGGAAACCTGTTTAAAACTTCGGGAAGGCATTTTAAGCCTTCTTAAAGCCAATGGTGTGGTGCTGATAAAGGGAAAAGCAGTACTTGAAAAAGATAAAATAGTCACTGTTTTTCGAAACGGTGCAGTAGAGACGTACAGAGCCCAAAGTATCATATTGGCTACCGGTGCTGTTCCATCCAAGATATCGGTAAAAGGAAGTCAGCTTGATGGAGTACTAAATAGCGAGGAGTTGTTTCTCCTTGAAGAAGCACCTCAAAGCCTTGTCATTGTGGGTGGCGGTGTAATCGGCGTGGAAATGGCAAAAGTGTTTAGCTCATTGAATGCAAAAATTACGCTGATTGAAGCGGCACCAAAGCTAATTTCTAATTTTGACAAGGAGATAGCCCAAAGCTTGAAAATGACATTGAAAAAACAGGGTGTTGAAGTTTATACATCCTCTCTTTTAAAAAGCATTGAAAAAAATAAAGATGGTTTATTATGTTCGTTTGAGGAAAACGGTAAAAATAGGGAAGTTTTAAGCCCATATGTGCTCTTTGCTGTGGGACGCGAGCCGAATATAGATGGATTATTTGGTGAAGGTGTAACGATTGAAATGTCAGGGAAAAAGGTCGCTGTTGATGGTGGCTTTGAAACAAGCATAAAGGGGGTATATGCAATAGGTGATTTGTGTAGTGATATACAACTTGCACATAATGCGGTTGCACAGGGTATTCATATTGCGCAAAAGCTTGGGGGGGGCTGTTCCACTGAGGACTTAGGTGTAATTCCCAGCTGTATTTACACAAATCCTGAAATAGCCTCAGTAGGAATAACCGAGCAGTCAGCAAAGAAAGCTGAAATTCCTATAAAAGTTGGAAAATTTATCATGAGCGGTAATGGGAAAGCCCTTATATCAAAAGATGAAAGAGGCTTTATAAAGGTCATTACCCATAGGGAAAGTGGCATCATTCTAGGTGCACAGCTAATGTGTGCAAGAGCAACAGATATGATAGGCGAGTTTACGATG
>NZ_DAOUQB010000051.1 GCF_030625865.1 Anaerotignum sp.
TTGCCGAAAGCACAAATGTGGATATCGGGCATCTAATCTATGGGTTTCCATCCCCCAAAGAAGAAAAAAAGGAACGAACAAACATTATATTTTTGACTATCCTTTCATTGGTATTCTGTATTTCCACTCCATTGCTGGAAATGTTTTTTCAAAATTGGGCTCATTTCAATCATGATACAATCCCAAAATTTCTTTATTCCACTTTAGTGATCCCCTTTTTTTCCTTAATAATCGGATATACCATTATATCTGTCACAAAATTTTTTCTTGGCCATAAGTCTTTCCATAGCAGGTTTATTCATAAATTACACCTGGTCATAGGGTTTCTTTTGCTTGCTTATTTTATTTTTATCGCACCCCCAGCTTTTTATCTCCTCAAAGACACTATAGGTCTTTTTTTGGCAAGAAGACAGGGTATTGGTTTTTCTTCTGCTTCAACAAACGGTCTTATGTCCATCTGGTTTACAACCTTTATAAAAGTAACATCCTATTCACTTAAAACGCCTCACATATTTATTGTTTTAGGTGCTGCCCTCAGTCTAACAAAAACAAAGAAAGATATTTCAAATAATAATAAGTAAACATAAAACCCCCAATCCTAAAATTAGGCTTGGGGGTTTCCACGAACTTATTTCTCTTTTAAAATTTTATCCGCTACATACATACCGTTGGCCGCCGCCTGAGATAAGGAACGGGTAAAGCCTGCACCATCACCGATGGCATAGAATCCGGGACAATTATCTATCTGGAATTCCGTACATTTTGGTCTTGCAGAATAATATTTACACTCAATACCATAGAGTAATGTATCGCAATTTGCCGTACCCGGGGCAATTTTATCTAACGCATGGAGCGTTTCAATAATATTATCTAACTGGCGTTTGGGCATACAAAGGCTCAAATCCCCCGCTACTGCATGTAAAGTAGGTCTGGTGGTAGACTTTCTAATACGGCTTTCATCGGAACGTCTGCCGATCTCCAAATCTCCCAAACGCTGTACCATAACGCCACCACCGCAAATCAGATTTGCCAAGCTGGCAACATATCTTGCGTATTCAATGGGCTTTTTAAATGGCTCTGTAAAACGAATGGTAGAGAGCAGGGCAAAGTTGGAGTTTTCTGTCTTTCTTTCCTGTTCACGGTAAGAATGCCCGTTGACAGTCAAAACACCGCCTGTATTTTCCGTTACAACGTGGCCTCTTTCATTAAAGCAGAACATTCTGGTTGTATCCCCGTATTGTTTGGAACGATACCAAATCTTGGGCTCATAGATTTTTTTGCTGAAATGATCCCAAATCATCGCCGGTAATTCCACTCTTACGCCGATATCCACTTGATTATTTTTCAATGGAATATTGTTATTTTCGCACCAATCGGAGAAGAAACGGCTCCCCACACGTCCTACGGCAAAAATGATTTTCTCAGCAGAAATCACGTCTTTTTCCCCTCTATGAACCAATTGGATTTCTTTGGTATCTTTATTCACATCCGTTGCTTCCGTATCCACGGCGATATCCACTTTGTTTTCCAAATATTCAATCAGCTTACGCATGGTATCAAAGTTGCTGTCTGTTCCCAAATGCTTTAGCTGTGCTTGACTCATATGCAAATCATACTGTAAACACAAGCGTTTTAAATCATCATTGGGCATAAAACGGTCTGTAGTGGCACCGAATTTCACCAAAACCTCATCGGCTTGCTCGATATAATGAATGACTGTTTGAGGCTCTAAAAAATCTGTTAACCAACCGCCGTATTCTGTGGAAATGACATACTTTCCATCGGAGAATGCGCCGGCTCCTGCCATACCTTCCATAATTGCACAAGAAGAACACCTAATGCATTTGTCCACTTTACCTGTCACAATAGGGCAATGGCGCTGCTGAATAGCATGGCCTTTTTCCATAATCAGCACTTTTATCTCGGGATTATTTTCGATCAGCCGATATGCTGTCATAATCCCGCCGATCCCACCGCCAATAATCGCTACATCATAATGCTTTTTCAAATTCATAGAAGCACCTCCTAATGTGGCATTCAAAAATGCCGATTTTAATTATTCACAATATTACTTTTTTTTGCATAATTATTCTTTGCGCACAGAAAAAGAGCGAAACTTGTCTATACTTGTGTAAGAAAAGTTTCGCTTTACTTACGTCTTATTTTAACGTATTTCTTCCTCCAAGTCAAGAACTTCTTTTATTTTCCAGAAAAAACACTTTTTGATCTTCGTATAATCATTCACAAAAAGAATGTATGTCTTTACAGTATGGACAGGCGTTTTCTTTGCTTTTAATCGCAAGAAAATGGGGATTTTTATCCAACTATCACCCTGAAATTTTCATAAAAAAGCAGCTGTCCCTTTCACCGGACAACTGCTTTAAATTTTTGAACGGCTATCTTCTACCATGAAAAAAGATAACCTATCTTTTCCACGTTGCATCTCACCCGCTCATTTTTCATCTAACTTTAGCAATTGCAAATCACTTAATTTGCTGTGCAATCACTTCTTTTGCCTTTTCTAAGGCTTCCCCAATCTTTCCAGGGTTTTTGCCACCAGCTTGTGCCATGTTGGGGCGACCACCGCCACCACCGCCGCAAACAGCTGCAGCAGCTTTTACAATATTACCTGCATGGGCACCTTTTGCAACCACATCATCCGTTGCCATTACCATAAGGTTTACTTTTCCCTCTGCGCCGCCTGCCAAAACAACAATGCCACTGCCCAGCTTATTCTTCAGCTGATCCCCTAAAGTACGCATGCCATTGGCATCCAAATCTTTTACTTCTGCCGCCAGCACAGCAACGCCATTCATTTCCACTTTACTGTTTATAATGTCCTCAGCGGCACCACCTGCCATTTTGGCTTTCAGCTTGTCCAATTCCTTTGTCAATTCCTTCTGCTCTGCCATTAATTGCTCTACACGGGCTACCAACTTGTCCGGTGAAGCCTTTACCAAACGGCAAATTCCCTTTATTTCATCTTCTTGTGCCTGATAATGCTTCAAGGCTTCCCCGCCTGTTACCGCTTCAATACGGCGCACCCCTGCCGCAACACCATTTTCTGAAAGAATCTTAAAGGAACCCGCCTGGGCTGTATTTTGCAGATGGGCACCGCCACAAAGCTCTATGCTATAGCCACCCATATCTACCACACGAACAACATCACCATATTTTTCACCAAACAACGCCATAGCACCCTTGTTTCTTGCTTCGTCAATGCTCATCTCTGCTGTTTCAATCACATAGCTTGCAAAAATAGAATCATTCACTATTTTTTCAACAGTTTTTAATTCTTCATCAGTCATTGCTGTAAAATGGGTAAAGTCAAAGCGTAAACGCTCAGGACTTACATAAGAGCCTGCCTGCTCTACATGGGTACCCAAAACCGTTCGTAATGCCTTTTGCAACAAATGAGTGGTGCTATGATTTCTTGAAGTTGCCATACGTCTTTCCCAGTCTACTGTGGCAACTGCCTTTTCATCAACAGAGAGCGTGCCTTCTGTCACCTGTCCCACATGGGCAATTTTTCCGCCGATTACCTTAATACAATCCGTTACGTTCACGGTACCTTTTTCTGTCTTAATAATACCGCAATCACCAACCTGACCGCCGCTTTCTGCATAGAAAGGCGTGTTATCAAGGAAAACGGAAACAGTGTCCCCCTTTTGTGCCATTCCTGCAATTTCATTATTCGCAACCAATGCTATAATTTTAGCATCCCCTACCTCTTTTATATCATAGCCGGCAAACTTTGTTTGCAAATCAACGGGCAGTTCATGATAAACCGTTTCCGCCGCACCCATATAAGTGGATTTCCCTCTTGCCGCCCTTGCTCTTTCCTTTTGCTGCTTCATTTCTGCGGCAAACGCTTCTTCATCCACGTTCATACCTGCCTCTTCCAGGATTTCCTTTGTCAAATCAATGGGGAAACCATAGGTATCATACAGACGGAAAGATTTTTCACCGCTCATCGTTGTCTGACCAGCTTCTTTCATCTCCCCCATGTCTGACTTCAGGATTGCCATACCATTATCAATGGTTTTATAGAAGCTGTTTTCTTCAATGGAAAGGATTTTAAAAATATACTCCTGCTTATCCACCAATTCAGGATACGCATCTCCACTGCAAGCAATAACAGACTTAGACAGTTCTGCCAAAAACTCCCCTTCAATGCCTAAAAGTTTTCCGTGGCGTGCCGCACGACGAAGCAAACGACGAAGTACGTAGCCTCTACCTTCGTTGGAAGGCAGAACACCATCGGCAGTCATCATGGTTACAGAACGAATATGGTCTGTAATCACACGTACAGAAACATCGATTTTGGCAATTTTACCGTATTCCACCTTTGCTTTTTGGCAAATTGCATCACGGATGGATTTTATCGTATCCACGTCAAAAATAGAATCTACGCCCTGCAAAATGGTGGCCATACGCTCCAAGCCCATGCCGGTATCCACGTTTTTCTGATCCAACTCTGTATAGGTACCATCCGGTTCTGCATTAAACTGGGTGAGTACCAAATTCCAGAATTCCATATAACGATCACAATCACAGCCCACACCACATTCAGGGCTGCCGCAGCTGTATTTTTCCCCTCTATCATAGTAAATTTCCGTACAGGGGCCGCAAGGACCTGTTCCATGTTCCCAGAAGTTATCCGCCTTACCCAATTTTTTAATGCGATCACGGGGTACTCCTACCACGTTATGCCAAATATCACCGGATTCATCATCTTCTTCATAGATTGTTACATACAGCTTGTCCTCAGGAATTTCCAAAACCTTGGTTACAAATTCCCAAGACCAAGGAATGATCTCATTTTTAAAATAATCCCCAAAGGAAAAATCCCCAAGCATTTCAAAAAAAGTGCCGTGACGTGCTGTTTTACCTACATTTTCAATATCACCTGTACGAATACATTTTTGACAGGTCGTAACCCTTTTGCTGGGAGGAACTTCCTGCCCTGTAAAATATGCCTTCATCGGCGCCATACCCGAATTAATCAGCAGTAAGCTTTTATCGTTATGGGGAACCAGGGAAAAACTTTGCAAACGCAAATGTTCCTTGCTTTCAAAAAAGGAAAGAAAAGCCTCTCTTACTTCATTTACACCCATGTATTTCATCGTATTTCCTCCTCAATCATATTTCATCTTTCATCTCTTAAGTATTGCCATTTTGTGAAAAAAAAAGCCCCCGATCACAAAGGATCAGGGACGAATAAACCGTGGTACCACCCTGCTTACGGTTTGAAAACCGTCGCTTTTATGCCGTTAACGCCGACTTACGCTGCAACATACTAAATTTCCGCCACAGAGCTGTGAAAATCCAAAAAGACTGCTTCTTTAACGGGCTCCCGGAAGTCTCTCACCAATTGCTTCCTCTCTGCAAAGGCCTGCCGTTAAATACTCCTTCTTTTTATGGCTTTATAAGAATTTATTCAATTAAGAAGATTATAGTAACTCCCATTTCGTTTGTCAAGAGGAAGGAAAAGATAAGTTCTCGGGACACTGTCCCGAACCCTGCAATCCTTTAAAAAGGCTACCTAAACTTTTATCCTACCCCGCATATCTATGCGGGGTTCAGTGGGTCAAGGATGCAATGGCAGAGAAGTGCCATCTGTCCAAAGGACAGCTTTGCGTAGCAAAGTGCTGAGCTGATACCCTTGTAGGAGTTTGAGGACAACGCCCTCAAGGTCTTACCCTTATATTCTTGCATGAATTCCTTTCGACAATACATGACATTCTTAATCATTGGCTTTCAAAACATCAGGGAATTGAACTTATCAAAAAAATAAGATCAACAATTATTACAAACCCCGTATAATATGCGGGGTTTAAGATGGGTCAAGGGTGAAACCCTTGTGGGTGCTTGAGGGCGTTGCCCTCAAGGTCTTGCCCTTGTATTCTTGCATGAATTCTTTTCGACCATACATGACATCCGTAGTCATTGTCTTTTAAAACATAGGAACTAAATTTTTCAAAAAAATGAGATCAGCAATCGTTACAAAACCCGCATAAAATGCGGGTTAACATGGGTCAAGGGCGAAGCCCTTGTGGGTGCTTGAGGGCAACGCCCTCAAGGTTTTCCCCTTACTTATTCTCCATCTGCATTCTTTCTATGGTTTCCCCCATGCGTTTTAAGCCAACCTGTATTTTATCATCTTCCACACCACAAAAGCTGAGACGTACATGGCCACTGTCCTTGCCGCTGATTTCAAACTGACTTCCCGGGGTAAGAATCACATTCTTCTCCAACATGCGACTGCAAAAAGCCTCAGCTCCGATTCCCTTCGGCAATTGAATCCAAAGGCTAACGCCGCCGTTTGGCAAGGAAACGATTGCACTTCCCTCCAAATATTGCTTTGCAAAAGAAAGGGTTCGACGATATTTTTCCCCACCAAAACAGCGCATGGCTTTTGCATGTTCTTCCCATCCGTTCTCTCTAAAATACTGCTCCATGGCTTTTTGAATAAAGCTTGAAGTAGAAATATCCGACGTGTATTTCGCCTCCATTACTCCCTGAAGCACCTTTTTGGGCAAAACCATAAGTCCCATACGAAGCCCGGGCATTAAAATTTTTGAAAAACTTTTGATATATACCACCCTGTTTTTATAATCCAACGCTTTTAAAGAAACCGGCGTATCCTTATTATAATAGAAATCATAAAAATCATCTTCTTCTATGATATAGGTATCATATCGTTCAGCCAATTCCAATAGGCGACGCTTCTTTTCCAAAGAATAAGAAATTCCCGTAGGCGTCTGAAAATATGCCATCATATAAATAAAACGAGGATGGTATAACTTTAAATAGTCCTCCAGCACATCCATTTTCATGCCATCAGGTTCCATAGGAATTTCTACTAACTTCGCTCCTCTGGATAAAAACGCACCGGCAGCACCATAGAAAGTAGGGCTTTCCACAAAAACCACATCACCAAAGCGTATCATGGCCTTAGATATGACATCTATACCCTGCTGTGCACCGGAAATAATCTGTACACTATCCATTGTCGTTTTGATCCCATAGCCTTCTAAATAGCTGCAAAGCTGTTGGCGTAAAGGCTGATAGCCCATACTGTCCGTATAGCGAAACGCACCGCCTTTTTCTCGATCCAGCACCTCATCAAAGGCTTTTTTAAAGGCATCCACAGGAAAAAGCTCATGAGGCAGAGATGTATTTGCAAAATTAATCGCATTTTCAAAAGAATTTCCCGCCTCAAAGCCATGAAGGTTCCCCTTGGCAACGGGCTCCGGAATGGCTTCCACCGGCAAGGGAGACACAAAGGTTCCGCTCCCCTTTCTGGTATAGACCATTTGTTTACTTTCCAGATTTTTATACGCCGACACAACCGTAACATTATTTACACCATATTCTTCAGCCATTTTTCGTATCGGCGGCAATTTACTATCAGGGGGCAGGCACCCCTGGGTAATCAGTTTTGCCAGCCCATCGGCCAACTGCTGATATAAAGGCACCTGCCCCTCTTTATTTATTTTTATATGAAAAATTTTATCCGGCATAGAATCCCCCTTTTCAATCGTAGCATTTTCTGCCCGATGCTCCCGCAATACCCATACTTTCACGGTATTTGGCAACGGTTCTGCGGGAAATTTGAATTCCTTCCTCTTGCAATTTTTCCGTTAACTCCCTGTCGCTATAAGGTTTCTTTTTATTTTCACCATCAATCATCAAACGTATCTTCTGTTGAATGCTGTCAGCGGAAATGGTCCCTGTTTCCTCAGACGAAAGTGCCTTTGAGAAAAAGGCATTCAGAGGGAAAACCCCTCTGTTACACTGAAGATATTTGTCCCTTACCGCACGGCTTATCGTTGACTCATGTACTTGCATACACCCTGCAATATCCGCCATACGCAGAGGTTTCAGTTGCCCATCCGGGTGCAAAAAGAATTCTTTTTGATGGGTAACAATGCATTTTGCCGTTTCAAGTAAAGTTTCCTCTCTTTTTGAAATACATTGTATTGCCCACTCCGCCTGTTTTAGTTTCGTAGAAATATATTCTTTCGTTTCTTGAGAAGCGCCCTCCCGCAGCAGTTTTAAATAAGACTGGCTAACAAACAATTTGGGTGCGGCGGAACTATTCAAGGTTATAATCAATTCTCTTTCACGTATTTCCACAAAAAGATCCGGAACTATATATTCGACAGGCTTCTCGCTTATAAATCCTCGTCCCGGCTTTGGTTCACAACTACGAATCTCATCTAAGGCCGCCTTCGCCTGCTCAAAAGAAACCCTAAGCTGCTTTGCAACATGACTGATTCTATTCTTCGCCAAGTCCGGCAAATATTTTTCTACCATAATAATAGCAAGAGGGGATGGATTTTTTTGTTTTAATTGTATCAGCAAGCACTCCTCTAGGCTTCTTGCCCCTACTCCCGGGGGATCCAAAGATTGAAGGATGCTCAAAGAATTTGCACTGCATTTTCCTTTTATATGAAACCTTTCTTCTGCCGCTTCTAAGGCGCCTTGTTCCAAATAACCGCTTTCTTCGGTGCTTTGGGCTAAAAACCGCAAAACACGCTTTATGCCTTCGTCCACCTTTAATATATTGATTTGGAACAAAAGATATTCACGTAAGCTCTCCCGTTCTCTCTTTCCAATACAATCTTTTCTGTCAGTTTCATCTTCCTGCTCCACCCGATACATGCTGCGGTTTTGCTCATCGGCCTCTTCCAGCCATTCAAGCTTACGCAGAAGCTTATCGTCTTTCTCCGGCTGCTCTACAGAGATATCCTGCCATTCCAAGAGGGGATTCTCCTGCACCAGATCATGAATATATTCAGAAAGTATAATTGCATTCATTTGCAGAATTTCAACAGATTGCTGCATCCTTTGAGACAAAATCTGTTTCTGTGCTAATTGCAGGGACAAATCCACGGTTTCACCTTCTTTATTAATATTTTTAACAATAAGTTTCTCTTGTCTTTGGCACTTTTTTCATTTTATCACAGTTTACATTTAAAAAAAAGCTACAATTGTGCCATGTTTTATTGCTTTTCTCATTCAGAGTGTTCAACTTTTGTCAATTTGACTTAAAATCACTAGGGTTTTACCCCTTCATTTATGGTAATATATTATCATTTACATTTTTAGATAATAATAGTAAACTAAAGTAGGTCTTAATCCTTAGCATACAAATGATTGTATGCGCATTTCTAATCTATACATACTAAATTTATATTTTAGGTGAATAGAGCAACGAAACTTGTATCTTTTTTTTCACAAATCAATAAGGTTTTGCAGTTTTTTTCTCAAAAATGTTGTTAAAACTTCATTTTTGTATTAAAATACTGCTGTTGTATGTATAGTTTTATCATTTTATTTAAAGCTATTACTAATCATCTCATGGCGCTTCCCAAGCGCAAAAACACTTTGACAGAGGGGGATAATATGCAAGCTTTAACGTTCAAACGTGGAGTTCATCCGCCTGATGGAAAAGCTCTGTCCGCAGAGCAGCCTATACAGGTGGTACTCCCAAAGGAAAACTCTGAGTTATTCTACCCCATGAGCCAGCACATCGGCGCTCCTTGTGAGCCTCTGGTTGCTGTTGGTGATCATGTAAAGGTTGGTCAGAAAATCGCAGAGTCGCCCGCATTCATGTCTTCTCCGATTTTTGCCAGCGTATCCGGCGAAGTTGTGGACATCCGTCCTATGCTCGTTCCCGGTGGCGTAATGGTAAAATCCATCGTTGTGAAGAACGACGGTAAAATGGAAGAAATCGAAGGCCTGAACCAGGGTAAAGACTACACCACAATGACTAATGAAGAAATCCTTGCAGCAATTAAAGGTGCAGGCGTTGTTGGTCTGGGTGGTGCTGGTTTCCCTACACATGTAAAACTGAATCCGCCAAAGGATACACCTATTGATCATATCTTGATCAATGCGGCAGAATGTGAGCCATACCTCACATGTGACTACCGTTTGATGGTGGAAGAACCTGAGCGTATTGTAAAAGGTCTGCAGATTATGCTGAAATTGCATCCCAATGCAAAAGGCGTAATTGGCATCGAGATCAACAAGCCTAAAGCAATCGAAGCGATGACAAAGGCTTGCGAAGGCATTGACAATATCGTTGTTCAGCCCTTGGTTACAAAGTTCCCTCAGGGTTCTGAAAAACACTTGATCTATGCCATTACAAAAAGAGAAGTAAAATCCGGCGCTCTGCCCGCAAGTGCAGGCTGTATCGTTGACAACGTTGATACCGTTGTTGCAATTGAAAGAGCTATTTGCAAAGGCAGACCATTAATGAGAAGAGTTGTAACTGTTTCCGGTAAGGGTATCAAAAACCCCGGTAACTACAAAATCCGTACTGGTATGACACTACGTGATTTGGTAGATGCAATCGGCGGCTTCAATGAGGAAAACCCTCCTGTAAAACTGATTGCCGGCGGCCCCATGATGGGTCCTACACTCTATACACTGGATGTTGCATCTGTAAAAACAACTTCCGGTTTGCTTTGCTTCACAAAAGAAGAAGCATACATTCCCGAAGAAAGAAACTGTATTCGTTGCGGCAAGTGTGTTGACCACTGTCCTATGGGCTTGATGCCTTTCATGCTGAACTTCTTGGCATTAAAAGGTGACGGCGAAGCTTTCGTGGCACACCACGGCTTAGATTGTATCGAATGCGGTAGCTGCTCTTACGAGTGCCCAGCAAAACGTCAGTTAGCACAGTCCATTCGTGCCGTAAAGAAAATTGAAGCTGGTAAAAAAGCCGCTGCTGCAGCTGCTGCTAGAGCAAAAGCCGAAGCTGAAGCAAAAGCGAAAGCTGAAAAGAACTGAGAAGGGGGAGAATAAAACATGGCTAATTTTGTAGTATCCGGTACCCCTCACGTACGTTCTAAGGAATCTATCCAGAGCATCATGCGTGATGTAATCATTGCTTTGGTTCCTGCTTCCGTGATGGGCATTTACTATTTCGGTGTGAGAGCACTGATTTTGATGGTTGCTGCCATCGTTTCAGCTGTTTTCTTTGAATGGCTGTATGAAAAATTATTGAAAAAGCCCGTTACAATCAGCGACTTAAGTGCCGTTGTAACAGGTTTGCTCCTTGCAATGAATATGCCTGCATCCGCTCCTGTTTGGGTAGCGATTGTTGGTAGTGCATTTGCAATTATCTTTGCAAAACAGCTTTTCGGCGGTTTGGGTCAGAACTTCATTAACCCTGCCCTTGCCGGCAGAGCTTTCTTATTGGCATCCTACCCTACAGAAATGACATCCTGGACATCCGCAGGTAACTTCGGCGCAGATGCAGTTTCTGTTGCAACACCTTTGGCACAGTTAAAAGGCGGCGTTATGCCTGATGCCAGCTTTACAGATGTTTTAGTTGGTAATATCGGCGGCTGTATCGGTGAAACTTGTGCAATTGCTTTGATTATCGGTGGTATTTATTTGATTGCAAAGCATGTTATCAACTGGAAAGTTCCCGTAATCTACATTGCAACTGTTTTCGTGTTAACAGCGTTAATCGGAAGAGATGGTTTGCGTGTTCCTGTATATGAAATTTTTGCAGGCGGTTTGATGCTGGGTGCATTCTTCATGGCAACAGACTATGCTTCATCTCCAGTAACAGCAAAAGGACAGGTTATCTTTGCCCTTGGTTGTGGTTTGATTACAACATTAATCAGAATTTTCGGCGGCTACCCAGAAGGCGTATCCTACTCTATCCTGATTATGAACCTCGCTGTACCTTTGATTGAAAGATTCACAGAGCCTACAATCTTTGGCGCATTACCTAAAGTGAAGGAGGCGAAGAAGGCATGAATGCAAACGAAGTTATAAAACCCGCTGTGGTATTGCTGATTATCGCCGGTGTTGCTGCGGCCGCTTTAGGGGCAGTACAGTCGATTACAGCAGAACCTATTAAAATGCAGGAAGAACAGACAAGAGCAGCTTCTATGAAGGCAGTTATGCCCGATGCAAGTTCTTTCGAACAAATTGAAAATGTAGAATTATCCGGTTCCGTTACTGCAGTCTACAAAGCTGATAACGGCGGTTTTGTTATCACGGCAGCTCCCGGTGGTTTTAGTGGCGCAGTAGATACAATGGTTGGTATTGATGCCGATGGTATTATTACCGGTCTTCGTGTTACGAAACACTCCGAAACACCAGGCTTGGGTGCAAAATCCACCGATCCTTCCTTCTACGAACAGTTCGCAGGCATGTCCGGTGATCTGGCTGTAACAAAGGACGGCGGCGAAGTAGTTCCTATTACCAGTGCTACCATCACTTCCAGAGCTGTAACAAGCGGTGCAAATGATGCATTACAATGGTTTACTGCGAACGGAGGTGCTTACTAATGGCAAACCCATTAAAATTACTCAAAAACGGTATTATTGATGAAAACCCTACCTTTGTGCAGGTAATTGGTATGTGTCCTACACTGGCTGTAACAAGCTCCGCCATTAACGGTATCGGTATGGGTCTTTCCACTGCAGCAGTTTTGATTTGTGCAAACTTGTTCATTTCCCTGCTGAGAAAAGTAATTCCCGATAAAGTAAGAATTCCATGCTTTATCGTAGTTATTGCAACATTCGTAACTGTAATCGAATTCATGTTAAAGGCTTATTTGCCTGCACTTAACGCATCTTTGGGTCTTTATATCCCTCTGATTGTTGTTAACTGCTTGATCTTGGCAAGAGCAGAAGCATTTGCCTCCAAAAATGGTCCTATTTCCGCTATTTTCGATGGTATCGGTATGGGTCTTGGCTTTACAATCGCTTTGGGCGTTTTAGGCTTAGTGCGTGAATTTATCGGGGCAGGTACACTCTTTGATATTACAGTACTTCCCGCAGCATTCCCTAGAACATTATTGTTCGTTATGGCTCCCGGTGCTTTCTTTACATTGGGTTGCTTGATGGCTGCTTTAAACTATTTCAGAAACAAGAAAAAAGCTTAAGAAGGAGGGGAAATTAAATGAATTTAATCTTATTGATTTTAGCAGGGATTTTCGTAAACAACTATGTATTATCCCAGTTTTTAGGTATCTGCCCCTTCCTCGGTGTTTCTAGAAAAGTTGAAACAGCAGCAGGTATGGGTATGGCCGTTATCTTCGTTATGTCCTTGGCAGCAGCAGTAGCATGGCTCGTTTATGCCCTGATTTTGGTGCCTTTGCACATCACATACTTGTATAACATTGCGTTCATTTTGGTTATCGCATCTTTAGTACAGTTCGTAGAAATGTTCTTGAAGAAAGCTGCACCTGCTCTGTATCAGGCATTGGGTGTTTTCCTTCCTTTGATTACAACAAACTGTGCTGTATTGGGTGTTGCCGTTTTGAATATGCAAAAGGGCTACAACTTCATCGAAGCTGTTTTAAACGGCTTTGGTGGTGCAACAGGCTTTGCTTTGGCGATTGTTCTGTTTGCAGGTATCCGTGAAAGAATCGCAGACAATGATACACCGAAAGCCTTTGATGGATTCCCATTGGCTCTGCTTACAGCAGGTCTTATGTCCATTGCATTCTTAGGCTTCTCCGGCTTGATCAAACTTTAATGCAAGGAGGGTGACAAAAATGGACATATACAATATTATAAATCCGATTCTTAGTATCGGTGGTCTCGGTGTTGTTTTTGGCGCAGGCCTTGGCATCGCCGGTGAAGTTTTTAAAGTAGAAGAAGATCCTAAAATCGGTGAGATTTTAGAAGTTCTTCCCGGTGCAAACTGCGGTGGTTGCGGTTTCCCCGGTTGTGGCGGTCTTGCCGCTGCAATTGCTTCCGGAAATGCACCCGTAAACGGTTGTCCCGTTGGCGGTGCTGCAGTTGCTGAAAAAGTCGGTGCAATTATGGGTATTGAAGCTTCCGCTTCTGAACCCGTTGCCGCTTTCGTTAAGTGCGGTGGTACTTGCGAAAAAGCAAAAGAAAAATATGAATACTTCGGTATTGACGATTGTAATATGGCTGTTCAATTAGCTGGCGGCGGTGGCAAAAGCTGCTCCTACGGCTGTTTAGGCCTAGGAAGCTGTGTAAAAGCTTGTGCTTTCGATGCCATTCATATCGTTGATGGTATTGCAGTGGTGGATAAAGATAAATGTGTTGCATGTGGTAAATGTGTAGATGCATGCCCGAAACACCTTATTGAACTTCTACCTTCAAAGAAAAAAGTAAAAGTTCAATGTTCTTCCAAAGATATTGGCAAGAACGTAATGCAGGTTTGCTCCGTTGGCTGTATTGCATGTAAAATTTGCGAAAAAAATTGTCCTTTTGACGCGATTCATGTAATCGACAATTTAGCAGTCATTGACTATGATAAATGTAAATCTTGCGGCATCTGTGCAAATAAATGCCCTAAGAACGTTATCACAGGAAAAAGACCTACACCTCCCGCCCAGGCTGCTCCTAAAGCAGAAGCTCCTAAGGCAGAGGCACCAAAAGCTGAAGCTCCTGCAAAGGAAGAAGCAAAAAGCGAATAATTTAGTATTTTCAAGGGTGTTCCTTCTTAGAAGGGACACCCTTTTTTATGTGGAATATTAATTCTTTTAGAATAACAAAATAAGTAGTATTACATTTGTAGTATTTTGTCAATATTTCCTCTCACTCAATTACTGGAAATTATTGACAATATATATTTATATATATTATACTCAGAGCAGAAGAGGTAACTGTTTACCGAAGGCCTTCTGAAAGCTATGTGGTTCTTCTAAAATATTAAATTAGATTTTATATTGAAGGAGGAAACGTAGATGAAAAGATTTTTTTCTATTATTTTATCAGGGATATTCATTCTATCAACTGTAGCACCCACTTTTGCGAGTGAAACAACAAATAATATAGATATGGTAGAGAACATGGTTAATTGTGGAATGTCAAAGCTTGTAAATGAATCAACGGAAAAATCAGGTGTTGAAAATTACACCATTGAAACTGCCGGTGTTTTGGCAAATGTAAAAAAAGAACCCGTTTCCAATGGGGACTTATATACAGTCCATGAAGGAGAACTAACAAATGAAGTATTGATTACACCAAATGGGGAAATATATTTGGATGGAAATTTGGTAACGATTTCAACGACTTCCCAAGAAACACGGCTATCAGCCATTACTCCAAGATCTTATTATGAATATTGGGACTTTGATGAAGATACGCCTTTTGCACCGGGTCCTTACCGTTCAAATAAAAGAACAGAAAAAACTAC
>NZ_DAOUQB010000047.1 GCF_030625865.1 Anaerotignum sp.
ATATAGAAATTGAAAAAATAGATATCAAAGCTGAAGTTGAGGGGCGACCAAAACACTTCTTTAGTATCTATAAAAAAATGGTTGGACAACAGAAAACCATTGATCAAATTTATGATTTATTTGCTGTTAGAGCTATCGTTGAATCTGTGAAAGATTGTTATGGTGTGTTAGGTGTTATACATGAAATGTATAAACCCATACCTGGCAGGTTTAAAGATTATATTGCTATGCCGAAGCCTAATATGTATCAATCTTTGCATAACACGTTGATTGGCCCTAACGGACAGCCTTTTGAAATTCAAATTCGTACCTGGGACATGCATCGTACCAGCGAATACGGCATTGCTGCCCATTGGAAATATAAAGAAGGTACAACCGGTGATTCTAGCGATAAAACAGAAGAAGAAAAGCTGGTATGGTTACGTCAGATTTTGGAATGGCAAAGAGATATGTCCGATAATAAGGAATATTTGGATACCATAAAGCTGGACTTAAATGTATTTACCACGCAGGTTTATGCTTTTACCCCTCAGGGAAGAGTGATTCAGCTGCCAAAGGACTCCACACCCATTGACTTTGCGTATATGATTCATTCTGCGGTGGGCAATAAGATGGTGGGAGCCAGAGTCAATAGCAGGATGGTGACCATTGACTATCATATTCAAAATGGGGATATTGTTGAAATCATGACCTCCCAAAATTCAAAAGGACCAAGCCGAGACTGGCTTACGTTAGTAAAAAGCTCTCAGGCAAGAACAAAAATCAAGCAGTGGTTTAAAAAGGAAGAAAAAGAAGAGAATATTCTTCGTGGGAAAGAAATGTTGGCCAGCGATATGAAGAAAAAGGGGTATGCGCCCAATGATCTTCTACGTCCTGAGTGGACAGAGCTGCTTTTGAATAAATATGATTTCAAAAATTGGGATTCCATTATGGCTGCCATCGGGTATGGCGGAATTAAGGAAGGCCAGGTCGTTAATCGACTGATAGATGAATATTTAAAAGAAAAACGAAAAACCCAGACTGCAGAGGAGATGCTGCAGGATTTTGAAAAAAAAGTTGATCAGAAACCCATTCCCAAGAAGAAAAAGAATAAAAGTGGGATTGTGGTTGAAGGCATAGGCGATGTGCCGGTACGTTTTTCAAAGTGTTGCAGCCCTGTGCCAGGAGATGAAATTATCGGTTTTGTTACAAGAGGCCGTGGCGTGACCATTCATCGAACAGACTGTATTAATATTTTGAACTTGGATGATGAAGAGCGGGGACGCCTAATTAATGCGGAATGGGATGCCCAGTATACCCATGGGGATGTTTTAAGTGCCGCCTACTTGGCGGAGATACGGGTCATTGCCAATGACAGAACGGGGCTTTTGTTCGAAATTAGCCGCCTTTTGGCAGATGAAGATGTGTCGGTAAAAGGGTTTAACATCCGTACAACCAAAGATTTGTTGGCAATTTTTAATATTACATTGGAAATCAGAACCAAAGATCAGTTGGTGCGAATTACAAAGCGGATCAAGGGTGTGAAGGATGTCATAGATATTGAACGTGTTTCGGGATAGAAATAGGAGGGGCTTATGCGCGCAGTATTACAAAGAGTGACAGAAGCGAGTGTTACGGTGGACGGTCAGGTGATTGGCGAAATCGGGAAGGGCATTATGGTGCTTTTCGGTATGCTGGGAACCGACGATGAAAAAACCATGGAATATATGCTAGACAAGGTTGTAAATCTCCGCATTTTTGAAGATGAAAACGGAAAAATGAATCTATCCTTGCTGGACATTCAAGGAGAATTGCTTATTGTTCCTAACTTTACGTTATATGGCGATGCAAGAAAGGGCAGAAGACCGGGATATTCCTCCGGTGCTGCGCCTGATGTTGCAGCAGGATTATTTGAGAGATTATGCGAAAAAGCAAAGAAAATGCCTGTTAAAAAAGTTGCCACAGGTCAGTTTCAGGCTGATATGAAAGTTGCCTTGGTAAACGATGGCCCTGTTACTTTGCTTTTGGACAGCGAAAAATTATTTTAGTAAAGGGATTTACAAATGATATATTATATTCTGCAAGGACATGAACTGCAAAATGATGTACAGACTATGATTCAGGTATTTTATCCCAATCTTCACTATAACCGCAGGGATGAGGTTGCCCCTTTGGGGGTGTCGGTTGTAAGTTGTATGGAAAAGGGCATTGCTTCGGCAATGCTTTATCGTGATGGGGAAAAAGTGTTGGAATGGTTCACAGAGTATCAGGATGGCATAGTCGAAAAAGAAGAAAAACGCTTAGTGAAATGGGCAATTTATGAGTTGTTAAAAGAAGAAACCGGATTGCGACCTCAATGGGGGTTGCTCACAGGAGTTCGACCTGCCAAGATTATCAGTGGGCTTTTGGCTGAGGGAAAGGATGAGGCATTTTGCCTTGCCTACCTAACAAAAGACTATTTGGTCATGGAGCATAAAGCAAAATTGGCCCTTGCTGTAGCCAAGGCAGAGCAAATGATTTTAGGGGAGAACAAGCCCGACGATATTAGCCTTTATATTGGGATTCCTTTTTGTCCTACTAGGTGCTTATACTGCTCCTTTACGTCCTATCCCTTAGCACAGTATAAAAATAGGGTGGATGAATATTTGGAAGCCATGTTTTTGGAGCTGGAGTATCTTGCGGCGTATGCCAAAGACTTTCATCTGAAGAATATTTACATCGGCGGTGGTACACCCACCTCATTGTCTGAACAGCAATTGAAACGGCTTTTGGACAAAGTGGCTATGCTTTTTGATACAAAAAATATGGAATACACCGTTGAGGCTGGGCGGCCTGATACCATTACCGAGGAGAAGCTGCGAATAATGAAGGAATATGGTGTAAACCGTATCTCCATCAATCCCCAGACCATGAATGAGGAAACCTTAGACCGTATCGGAAGAAGGCATTCCGTAGAAGATATTCGTCGTGTTTTTCATGAAGCGAGAGCTGTAGGGCATGAAAATATCAATATGGATTTGATTTTGGGGCTCCCGGGAGAGAAACCGCAGGATGTGGAGAACACCATGCAGGAAATCATGGCTTTGGCTCCGGATAATATTACGGTTCATACCCTTGCGGTGAAACGTGCCTCCCGTTTGAAAGAGGAATTTGACCAGCATACGTTGTCAACGGCGGAGTCCTTGGAGAAAATGCTTGGGATAGCGGCGGAATATGCCTGGAAAATGGGTATGGAGCCTTATTATATGTACCGCCAGAAAAATATGGTGGGTAATTTTGAAAACGTAGGATATTGTCATCCTGGAAAAGAAGGAAAATATAACGTTCAAATCATGGAAGAAAAGCAGACCGTTTTGGCGGCGGGAGCAGGAGCTAGTACAAAAGTTGTAGATCCGGTTACGGATAAAATAGAGCGCATTTTTAATGTTAAGAGTGTTGAGGATTATATTACAAGGATCGAAGAAATGATTGAACGTAAGAAAAAAGGACTACCTAAAGGAGGATGGAAATGATTCAGTTGGTGAAAGGGACAAAAGATATTTTTGGGGCAGAGGTAACCGTTTGGCAAGAGGTTGAGAAAAAGATGAGAAATATTTGTCATACTTTTGGCATTGGCGAAATCAGAACGCCCATAATTGAATTTACAGAGCTTTTTGTCCGCGGTGTTGGAGAAACAACGGATATTGTGCAAAAAGAAATGTATACCTTTACGGATGATGGTGACAGGTCTTTAACGTTACGCCCCGAAGGGACAGCAGGGGTTGCCCGTGCGTATATTGAACATGGTATGCACAATCAAGCACAGCCAACGAAGCTCTACTACATTTCCCCTACCTTCCGCTGTGAAAACACCCAGGCCGGGCGTCAGCGTCAGTTTCACCAATTTGGGGTGGAAATGCTGGGTTCCTATAGTGCTGCACAGGATGCAGAGTCCATTTCCGTAGCGGCGGCTTTATTGGAAGAAATGGGGATTCAGGGTGTTGAACTACGCATGAATAGCTTAGGGTGTCCTGAATGCCGCAGTCGTTACAATAAAACCTTGCAAGATTTTATTGGACAAAACTTGGACAAGCTTTGCCCAACCTGCAAAGAACGCTTTGAGAAGAACCCCTTAAGAGTTTTGGATTGTAAAGAAGAAGGCTGCAAGGCGATTATAGCAAATGCACCTTCTGTATTAGACTGTTTAGATGAGGAGTGTACCCAGCACTTCCAAAAAGTGCAGGATATCTTGACTGAAATGGGCATTGCCTTTACCATAGACCCCAAAATTGTGCGAGGGTTAGACTACTATACCAGAACAGTATTTGAGTTTATTTCCGATGGGCTGACCGTTTGCGGCGGTGGACGTTATGATAACTTAATTGAGGAATGTGGAGGAAAGCCAACGGGTGCTGTAGGGTTTGGGCTGGGAATCGAACGTCTGGTTATGATTTTGGAAAAGCAGAAAGGAAAGATTGCCGAAACACCCCAAAGAGATGTATTTATCGGCTCTATGGGAGAAAAAGGTTTCCTGAAAGCCCAGGGATTGGCTTTAACTTTGAGAAAGACGGGAATTTCTGCGGACTGTGATACAGTAGAACGAAGCGTGAAAGCCCAAATGAAGTATGCAAATAAAATTGGTGCAAAATATGCTGTTGTCATCGGTGACAGTGAATTGGAAAACGGCACGGTGGAATTGAAAGAAATGGAAACGGGAGAAAAAACCGTGGTTTCCCTTTCGGATGTACCTCATGTTTTAAAAGAAAAGTGTAAGTAAATTGTTAAAAAGGCGGCTTTTTTTGCCTCGTATCAATAAGGATGTTTTCAGTTTTTAAGATTTGCCGTAGGATTTTAGGTCCTACGGCTTTTCTCTTTTCTAAGCTTGCTTTTATTTGGGCAATGCTTATCAGATTTCTACTCAAAAAAGGTCATATAGATGAAGATACTGATTTACTTGATTGGTTTACACAATCATTACATTTGAATGGCAAAAGACATAAAAAGTTACTTGAAAATGGAGTATCTTCATTAGCGGATAAACTGTTTATGAAAGAATTTGATTCCTATGAAACAATAAAAACAATTTCGTTTGATTTACAACAGAATTAGACTTTTGACCTGAACTTTCACTAAAATAAAAAAGGAGATATGTAGTCTGTAAAGACAATGTATCTCCTTTTTGAAATCACCATTAATAAATAGAGTTTATTTACAATTCATTGGCAGTTGTTTGGCTGTATGCGAAACAATTATGATTCGTAAATATCCTTATTGGAGGATTGCATATAAAAAGGGGGCTTTTATATATTACAGGACTTGGAATACTTATTTATTTGAATTGCCTTGTATTCGGATAGGTGAAATGTTAGAATAGAAAATAATTAGTGGGATAAAATGCTGTATTTTGGGAGATTCAGACTTAGGAGGGAATGGATTGAAAATCGTAATTGTGGGGGATGGCAAGGTGGGTAGTACAATTGCCAACCAGCTTTCCTTAGAAGGACATGATGTAATTGTAATAGATAGGAATCCCTCTGTCTTGACAAATGCAGGTAATACCATGGATATTTTTTGCATTGAAGGTAATGGTGCAACAGCGTATGTTTTAAGAGATGCAGGGGTGAAGAATGCAGATATTCTAATTGCAGTAACTTCTGCGGATGAGGTAAATATGCTTTGCTGTTTATTGGGTAAAAAGTTAGGGGCAAAGAATACCATTGCCCGCGTACGAAATCCCGAATATTTTGCACAAATGAACCTGATTAAGGATGAACTGGGGTTGAGCATGGCAGTAAATCCTGAATTGGCAGCTGCAACGGAAATTTCCCGCCTGCTTCGGTTTCCTTCGGCAATTAAAATAGAACCTTTTGCTAGGGGAAGAGTTGAGTTGGTAGAATTAAAAATACCGGCTCATAGCCCCCTAAATGGCATGCCGCTATGGGCAATTTATAAGGAGTTTCAAGTAAAGATACTAATTTGCGCGGTGCAACGGGAGGACGAGGTGGTTATCCCCAGCGGAGACTTCGTATTAAAATCGGGGGATAAAATCAATATTACGGCCTCTCATTTAGAAATCGCAAGGTTCTTCCGTGCTATTGGAATTTTTCGCAGCAGTGTAAAATCAGTGATGATTATTGGTGGTGGTAGGATTGCCTATTATTTGGCAAAAGAATTAAACGCCATTCATGTAAAAGTTAAAATTATTGAAAGAGATTTAAAGCGGTGTGAATATCTTTGTGAGGTTTTGCCGGATTCTGTTATTATTCACGGAGATGGCACAGACAAAGAGTTGTTACACGAAGAAGGTTTGGAAAAAACAGATGCATTTGTTACCTTGACGGGTATGGATGAAGAGAATATTATTACAGCATTGTATGCCAAAGAAAAAAAGGTTTCAAAAGTGATTGCAAAAATCAACAAAATTTCTTTCCACGAAATTTTGGACAATCTGAATATTGATAGTTTTATTTCACCCAAAACCATAGCGGCGCAAAACATTGTACGTTATGTTCGAGCTATGAAAAATTCTGAAAGAAGTAACAATGTTGTTACGCTGCATACCTTGATAAATGATCAGGTAGAGGCAGTGGAGTTTCAGGTGAAGGAGGATTCGCCTATTGTTGGCATTCCCCTAAAAGACTACAATAGAAAAGACGGACTTATCGTTGCCGCAATTATTCGAGGAACCCAAATCATTATCCCCAGCGGGAAGGATGCAATTGAGAAGGGCGATAATGTCGTTATTGTTACTACGAAAAAACATCTGACAGATATAAATGAGATTCAAGAATATTATGGAGAATAATTATGAATTATCATATGATGGCCTATATACTGGGCAACATCCTGCGGGTTGAAGGTTTATTTTTATTTTTTCCTGGTTTGATTGCTTTGTTTTATGGGGAAAGAAAGGCACTTTTTGCTTTTGGCCTTACCATTTTTATCGCAATGGTTGTTGGCAGTATCCTTTCAAAAGCTGAGCCCAAGAACAGGAGAATATATGGACGTGAGGGATTTATCATTGTTGCTCTTGCGTGGATTATTATGTCGTTTTTTGGCGCAATGCCGTTTTACTTTAGCGGAGCAATTCAGGGAGCTGTAAATTGCTTCTTCGAAACAGTATCAGGATTTACAACAACAGGGGCCTCTATACTTACGGAAATAGAAGGCTTGCCTATGAGTATTTTATTTTGGAGAAGTTTTACCCACTGGATCGGGGGCATGGGCATTTTAGTATTTATGTTGGCCATTATGCCTACAGTGGACGAACGGTCCATGCATTTAATGCGTGCGGAAGCACCGGGACCTGTGGTAAGCAAACTGGTACCCACGGTGAAATCAACAGCAAAGCTTTTATATAAAATGTATGTTATATTGACAGTACTGGAGATAGTGTTGCTGTTTTTTGGCGGTATGCCCTTATTTGACAGCATTGTAAATACATTTTCCACAGCTGGAACAGGCGGATTTGCCATAAAAAATGCAAGTATTGCGGCATATGAAAATTCTTATTACGAGTATGTTATTACTATTTTTATGTTCTTGTTCAGTGTGAATTTTAATTTATATTATTTGCTTTTCATCAAGGATGTTAAGAATATCTTTAAAAATGAAGAACTAAGATATTATTTCTTTATTATCCTAGGTGCCATAGGAATGATTACTATCAATATTTTAAGCCTATATCCTACTTTTGAGAGTGCTTTTCGCCATGCAGCTTTTCAAGTTTTGGCAATTATCAGTACAACGGGTTTTGCCACAGCAAACTTTGATGTCTGGCCGGAGCTGTCTAAAACGGTCTTGGTTATTTTGATGATTATTGGTGCATGTGGCGGGTCAACCGGTGGGGGCATTAAGGTTTCACGTTTGATTATATTGCTTAAAATGGCGGGACGAGAAATACGACGAATTGTTCATCCAAGATCTGTAAATATTATAAAACTGGACGGTCATAAGGTGGATGAAGAAGTAGTTCATGGTGTAGCGGGTTTTATTATTGTATATCTTTTTTTAATACTTGGGTCATTCCTTTTGATTTCGATCAATAATTATGATTTTACTACTTCATTATCCTCGGTATTGACTTGTCTGGGAAATGTTGGACCAGGATTGGCTAAGGTTGGACCAATCGAGAATTACAGTTTTTACTCGGATTTCTCTAAATTGGTGTTATGTTTTGATATGTTGTTAGGAAGATTGGAAATTTTCCCGATTATTATGATATTTTCTCCTTCTGTTTGGAAAAGAAGCTACATGTAAATAATATTGGTGAAAAGAAAAAACAGCCTATCAGGCTGTTTTTTCTTTTCTAGGGGAGAGTACTTATCTTCTATTAACAATCGCTTTAAATTTCAATAGTTTGGGAAGGGACCCGTAGCCCCTCGGGGAAGAAGCCACGGGAAGAAGTAAAAGGGGGCGTCCTTTTGACTTCTCCTAGAGTGTACAATATAAATGTGTATAATTTATGAATGCAAGCTTAAGCGACGCTTAAGATATTCTAAAAAAATATAAAGAAAATCCTTATAAATTGTTTTCCTCCATGGGAAATATATGAAAGTATGGTTGTTTCTAGGGGTTTATGTTATACTGATGGACGAGTGGAACGTACAAAATAAGAGAGGAAGATTATAATGCACGACGGGAAAGAAAACAAGAAAGCACCAATGAAAACGGAATTTTTCTTTCAAATAGGGATTATTGTTTTTGTATTATTAGGTGTGGTATTCAAACAAGCCTCTTGGCTGTTTTGGATATTGGGAATCCTCTGTGCTGTATGTTGGGTTATTTTTGTTGAACGAAGAAAAAGAAAAGAAGAAAAAGAGAAATAGCATTTCTAATAAAATTGGAACTGCGTTATTGAAAGCCCGAAATTCTTTGACTTAACAGCATTTTTTATGATATAATCGGTAGGATTTTAGCGGAGAATATAGATATTTTTGCCTCAATTATGAACAGATTTGAGGTGCAAAGCTGGATTTTTCCATGGAGAGTTTGTTCTCCGTAAGTAAATAAAAATTTTAGGAGGGAACTACATGTCCGACAGACAAAAAAAAATTCGAAATTTTTGTATTGTGGCACATATTGATCACGGCAAATCTACTTTGGCGGACAGATTGATTCAGAAAACAGGCTTGCTTACAGATAGAGAAATGCAAGAGCAGGTTTTGGATAATATGGATTTAGAAAGAGAGAGGGGCATCACCATTAAATCTCAGGCGGTGCGTCTTATTTATCGTGGAAAAGACGGCGAAGAATATGAGTATAACTTAATTGATACGCCGGGGCACGTTGACTTTAACTATGAAGTTTCCAGAAGTTTAGCGGCTTGCGAGGGAGCTATATTAATTGTGGATGCTGCCCAAGGTATTGAAGCCCAAACCCTTGCCAACGTTTATCTGGCTTTGGATAATAATTTGGAAATTTTCCCTGTTATCAATAAAATTGATTTACCCAGTGCAAACCCTGCGTGGGCAAAGCAGGAAATTGAAGACATTATTGGGATTCCTGCCATGGATGCCCCTGAAATTTCTGCGAAGAACGGGATTAACATTGAAGAGGTTTTGGAACGTGTTATTACTGATATTCCTGCACCAAAAGGCGATCCCGATGCACCGTTAAAAGCTTTGGTTTTTGACTCCGTTTATGATCAATATCGTGGTGTCATTGTTTTAATGCGTGTATTCGACGGTTCTGTACGCAAGGGTAGCAAGGTTCGAATGATGGCAACAGGCAAGGAATTTGATGTGATTGAGGTTGGTATTTTTGGTCCGGGACGATTTATCCCTACGGATGAATTAAACGCTGGTATGGTAGGATATTTTACGGCAAGTATTAAAAATGTTGCAGATACCCGCGTAGGTGATACGGTTACGGATGCCCTTCATCCTACTGCTGAGGTGTTGCCGGGATATAAAAAGGTGAATCCTATGGTTTATTGCGGTATTTTCCCTGTGGATGGGGCGAAATATCCTGATTTAAGGGATGCGTTAGAAAAATTGCAGTTAAACGATGCGGCGCTCTTTTTTGAACCCGAAACTTCTGTGGCTTTGGGCTTTGGTTTCCGTTGTGGTTTCTTGGGGCTATTGCATTTGGAAATTGTTCAAGAAAGACTGGAAAGAGAATATAATTTGGATTTGGTAACAACGGCGCCCAGTGTTATTTATAAGGTATACCTGACAGATGGAACGAGTTTTGACTTATCCAACCCAAGCAACATGCCTGACCCTGCGCGTATTACCAAAATGGAGGAGCCAATTGTAAAGGCGGAAATTATGCTTCCTAAGGATTACATTGGTGCCATTATGGAGCTTTGCCAGCAAAGACGTGGGGAATATATCAGCATGGAATATTTGGATGATAGCAGGGCAGTGTTAACCTATGAGATGCCTTTGAATGAAATAATTTATGATTTCTTTGATGTTTTGAAGTCCAGAAGCCGTGGCTATGCTTCCTTTGATTATTCTTTAATCGGCTATAAGGAAAGTGAATTGGTTAAGTTGGATATTTTAGTCAACAGAGAAGCGGTGGATGCCCTGTCTTTTATCGTGCATAAGGATTCTTCTATAGAAAGAGGCAGAAAGATGTGCGAAAAACTGAAGAAGGAAATCCCCAGACATCAGTTTGAAATTCCTATTCAGGCGGCAATCGGCAGCAAAATTATTGCAAGAGAGACCATTAGCGCACTGCGTAAAGATGTTTTGGCAAAATGCTATGGCGGAGATATTTCTCGAAAAAAGAAGCTGCTTGAGAAACAAAAAGAAGGCAAGAAACGTATGCGCCAGATTGGTAGTGTAGAAGTGCCTCAACAGGCGTTTATGAGTGTATTAAAGTTGGAAGAAGAATAAGAGTTAATTGAGGTAAAGTTTACATTTACCTTGGGCAGCTCTAGTAAAAAGAAAGCTCATTATGGGTTCTTTGCTTTGGATGTGTTTGAGTACATTTGATACAAAGAAAACATGATGAGCTAATTTTTTTTTGTTCGGTTGGTTTTATAATGTGCTATTTTGTAACAGATTCTGTTTTTTTATGAAAATGACCGTTTACATAAAAGAACATGGCTACCGCTGTGCAGCAGATAATAAAATATCCAAGCCAACTATAATGGTCAGGTATTTGTCCGAAAACGAAGAAGCCCAATAATGCAGCAAAGGGAATTTGAGAATAATCAAAAACTGAGATTTCCCTTGCCGGTGCGTAGCAATAAGCGGCGGTTATCCCAAATTGTCCCCCTGTAGCGGCAAGGCCAGCCAAAAGTAAGGCCATTACTTGATTAAAATTCATGGGGATGAATTGAAAAATCAAAAAGGGCAATGTTACCACACAGGAAAAGGCAGAGAAAAAGAAAACGATGATGGAGCCTTGCACTCCCCGTTGTCCCATTGCCCGTACAAAAGTGTAAGCGGCTCCTGCGCAGATACCTCCCATCAGACCAATTAAAGCAGGGAAAAGATCCATATTCAGACTTGTGGGTTTTACTACGAAAAGGACGCCAATGAAGGCCGCAATGATGGAAGACAACTGAAATAGGTTGATTTTTTCTTTTAAAATTAGTATGCCGAATAGAACGGCGAAAAAAGGCGACATTTTATTTAACAGTGATGCGTCGGAAAGCACCAGATGATCCACCGCATAAAAATTAGAAACAATGCCAATGGTCCCGAAGATGGAACGATAGAGCAAATATTTTATTGATTCCTTATCTAAAGACAGGTTGGGCTTTTCCTTCAGCAAAATGATAAAAGCAAAAATCACTGCCACGATGTTTCGAAAAAAACTTTTTTGTATTGGGGGTAAATCTCCTGATAGACGGACAAAGAGGTTCATCAGGGCGAAAGAAAAAGAGGACAAGATGATACACAAAATGCCCTTTTGGCGGTTATTCATAATAAAAATCCTTTCTAAATTTCATTTGCAGGACATTGTCCTAGATTTCATTTGTTTGGCTACGTTGTTCTGCTTCCTTTTTTGAATAAGGGCATCCGCAATAATTTTGGCGATAAAGTTGGTAAGTCTCTGAAAGTTGGCAGGAACGACGGAAGCCATTACGTTTTTTAAAGTCGGAAAACAAATATGGTATATTATATTCCACAGCCAGCTGTTTGCCAATGTGATTGATTGCTTGGGCATCCTTGTGGGGGCTTATGGTCAAGGTAGTTGTAAAGTAATCAAAGCCTCTCTTTTTTGCTTCTTCTGCTGTTTTGCGAAGGCGCAAAAGATAGCAGGCTTTGCACCTTGGGCCGCCTTCCGGTTCTGTTTCATGGCCTTTTGCCAAAGAAAAAAAAGCGTCAGTATCGTATTCGCCTAACAGGAAAGAAACGGGGGAGGCAAGGGGCATTTGTTCAATTAATTTTTGCTGCTCCTTTGCCCGAAATACAAACTCCTCTTGGGGAGAAATGTTGGGGTTATAGTAGAAAACGGTAATATGGAAGTAGGTAGAAAGATATTCCAACACATAGGAAGAGCATGGTGCGCAACAGCTATGAAGCAATAGCTTCGGCCGCTCTTTGGATAATTCCAATTGTTTTAAAGTTTTGTCCAGTATAAGCTGATAATTTTCTTTATTCAATATAAACACCTCTCCAGAGAGTGTAGCAACAATTTTATGTAAATGAAAGAGAATGAGGTACAAAAATGTATTTGTACTAAAAAAAGTACAATAATTTTTTACAAAAATACAGAAATTTTCATTTAAGAATAAAAAAAATACCACTGAAATTCATGAACGTATTGACTGAAAAATTATGCAAATTGAAAAAATGACATTTTTAGACCAGAAAATAGAGGGGTTTGAAAGGATAATTAAGCTGGAACTTTTTATTTAAGTAAGTTTAAAGAAAAAATCAAGAAAAAGCCTATAAAAAAAGGCTTGACAGCAAGCCTTGTTAATGGTAAAATATTTCACACATTGGCGAATATAGACAATATCCCAACTTAAAAGCAGTATAGCACAATGGAAAATAAAGTTCAACAGGATTTTTGAAACTGATTGATTTTTCGTTGAATTTGCCTACTTTGTTAGATATTATGAACTGTTTTTGCGTTGTCTGGAGGTTGTTTTTGTTCAATTTATATGAGGGTGTGAAGTCATTTGGCACGATACCCAACAGTAAAGATTAGAATTTCTTGAGGAAAGAGGCTTTTGTCATGGCCGCTGATCAAAGGCGGTGCAGGCAAAGGTCTAGCTTTGTTTAGGTAATTCTAAATTTTTTGTGCTTAGACAAGGGAAGTTCCCTTTTTCGCTTACTTTGTGGAAGCGGTGGTCATGTCGGTGCAATCATTATTTCGAGAGGTGACAAGATGGAAAAAAACAGAATTCATGCACTCCATTTCGGTGACAAAACCAGAAAAAGCTATTCTAGAATCAATGAGGTTTTAGAAATGCCCAACCTGATTGAAGTGCAGAAAAACAGCTACCAGTGGTTTTTAAACGAGGGGCTGAAGGAAGTATTTGAGGATGTCTCCCCCATTACAGACTTTAGCGGGAACCTTGTACTGGAATTCATTGATTTTTCTTTGGATTCCGAACCCAAATTCTCCATTGAAGAATGTAAAGAAAGGGATGCAACTTTTGCAGCTGCTTTAAAAGTGAAAGCCAGACTTTACAACAGAGAAATGGATGAATTAAAAGAACAGGAAATCTTTATGGGCGATTTCCCTTTGATGACCGAAACCGGTACCTTTATTATTAACGGTGCGGAACGTGTTATCGTTAGCCAGCTTGTTCGTTCTCCCGGCATCTACTATGCTTCTGATTTTGATAAGGTTGGTAAGAAGTTAATGTCTGCCACGGTTATCCCCAATAGAGGTGCGTGGCTGGAATATGAAACGGATTCCAATGATGTTTTTTATGTTCGTGTGGATCGTACCAGAAAGGTACCTGTTTCAGTCCTAATTCGTGCTATGGGCCTTGGAACAGATGCAGAAATTCTTGAAATGTTTGGGGAAGAGCCAAAAATCTTGGCTACATTGGAAAAAGATATTTCCAAGAGCCATGAAGAAGGCTTGATTGAAATTTATAAAAAGCTGCGTCCCGGTGAGCCACCTACTGTGGAAAGCTCCAAATCTTTATTGGATGGAATGTTCTTTGATCCTAAGCGTTATGATTTAGCAAAGGTTGGCCGCTATAAATTTAATAAAAAGCTTGCCCTTAAGAACCGTATCCGTGGTGCAAAGCTTGCAGAAAACGCGGTTGACCCTATGACAGGTGAGGTTGTTGCGGAAGCAGGAACAATACTGACCATGGAAATGTGTGAAGAAATTCAAAACACAGGCGTTCCTTGCGTTTATATTGAAGTGGAAGACAGAATCCTGAAGGTTTTAAGCAATCAGGCAGTAGCTATTGATGGTTATATTGAAGAATTCGGTTTAAAAGCGGAAGATCTTGGCGTTAGAGAAATGGTTTACTATCCTTTATTGGTACGGATTTTGGAAGAGTACCAAAGTGCAGAGGAAGTTGCCGCTGCCATTAAGGAAAATATTCATGAATTGATTCCCAAGCATATTACTTTGGAAGATATTTTTGCTTCCATTAATTATGTGTTGCATTTGGATTATGCATACGGCAATGTGGATGACATTGACCATTTGGGTAACAGACGTATTCGTTCCGTTGGTGAATTGTTGCAGAATCAGTTCCGTATTGGTCTTTCCAGAATGGAAAGAGTGGTAAGGGAAAGAATGACAACCCAGGATTTGGCCGTTGTTACACCTCAGGCACTGGTAAATGTTCGTCCTGTAACAGCTGCAATCAAAGAATTCTTCGGAAGCTCTCAGTTGTCTCAGTTCATGGATCAGAACAATCCTCTTTCTGAGTTGACACATAAGCGTCGTTTATCTGCTTTGGGACCCGGCGGTTTGTCAAGAGAAAGAGCGGGCTTCGAAGTTCGAGACGTTCACCATTCCCATTACGGCAGAATGTGTCCTATTGAAACGCCTGAAGGCCCTAACATTGGTTTGATTAATACCCTTGCTACCTTTGCGAGAATCAATGAATATGGTTTCATTGAAGCACCGTACAGAAAGGTAGACCATAGCGGAGAAGAACCAAAGGTTACAGAGGACTTTATCTATGTAACTGCGGATGAAGAAGAAAATTACAACGTTGCCCAGGCAAACGAACCCCTGGATGAAGTGGGACACTTTGTGCATAAAAAAGTAACGGGTAGACATAAAGAAGACATTATTGAGGTTGACAGAAGTCAAATTCACCTGATGGACGTTTCCCCTAAGCAGATGGTTTCTGTTGCTACGGCGTTGATTCCTTTCTTGGAAAACGATGATGCGAACCGTGCTTTGATGGGTTCTAACATGCAGCGTCAGGCGGTGCCTTTGATGGTAACGGATTCCCCCATTGTTGGTACGGGTATGGAATACAAAACCGCAAAGGATTCCGGAATTTGTGTCATTGCAAAGAATGACGGTATTGTGGAAAGAATCTCGGCGGATGAAATCGTTGTGCGCAATGATGCATCCCAAAGAGATCGATATAAAATGGTAAAATATCAAAGAAGTAACCAAAGCACCTGTTTGAATCAGAAGCCAATTGTAAATGTAGGTGATAGGGTAGAAGCAGGCCAAATCATTGCTGATGGTGCTTCCACTTGTGATGGAGAACTGGCTTTGGGGAAAAACCCTCTCATCGGATTTATGACATGGGAAGGTTACAACTACGAGGATGCTGTTTTACTCAGTGAGAGACTGGTGCAGGAAGATGTTTATACTTCCGTTCATATCAGTGAGTTTGAAGCAGATGCCAGAGATACCAAACTGGGACCTGAAGAAATTACAAGAGATATCCCCAATGTGGGTGATGATGCATTAAAGGATTTGGATGAAAGAGGTATTGTTCGTATCGGTGCGGAAGTGCGCCCCAACGATATTTTGGTTGGTAAAGTGACACCTAAGGGTGAAACAGAACTGACAGCAGAAGAAAGGCTGCTTCGTGCCATCTTTGGTGAAAAAGCGAGAGAAGTTAGAGACACTTCTTTGCGTGTACCTCACGGTGAAACAGGTATTATTGTTGACGTTAAGATCTTTACAAGAGAAAACGGTGACGATGTAGGCCCTGGTGTAAATCAGCTGGTACGTGTTTATATTGCCCAGAAGAGAAAAATCTCCGTTGGTGATAAGATGGCTGGACGTCACGGTAATAAGGGTGTTGTTTCCCGTGTATTACCTGTGGAAGATATGCCTTTCCTGCCAAACGGAAGACCTTTGGACATTGTATTGAATCCTTTGGGTATTCCTTCCCGTATGAATATCGGTCAGGTACTGGAAACCCACCTTTCCTTGGCGGCAAAAGCCTTGGGCTGGAAAATCAGCACCCCCGTATTTGACGGTGCAAACGAAATTGATATCATGGATACCTTGGAGATGGCTAACGATTATGTAAATTTAAGCTGGGAAGATTTCTCCGCAAGATGGAAGCCTTTATTGCAAGGCGATATCCTTGACGAGTTATATGCAAATAGGGAACATAGAGAAGAATGGAGAGGCGTTGCTCTTTCCAGAGACGGTAAAGTTTCCTTGCGTGATGGTCGTACAGGTGAGTTCTTCGACAATCGTGTAACAATCGGCTTTATGCACTACTTGAAACTCCACCACTTGGTTGATGATAAGATTCATGCCCGTTCCACAGGCCCGTACTCCTTAGTAACTCAGCAGCCTTTGGGTGGTAAGGCACAGTTCGGCGGTCAGCGTTTTGGTGAAATGGAAGTTTGGGCACTGGAGGCATACGGTGCGGCTTATACGTTGCAGGAAATTCTAACTGTGAAATCCGATGATATTGTTGGTCGTGTTAAGACTTACGAATCTATTGTTAAGGGTGAAAATATTCCTGAACCCGGCGTGCCTGAATCTTTCAAGGTATTGCTCAAGGAATTACAGTCTTTGGCATTGGATATTCGTGTGTTGCGTGAAGACCAAACAGAAGTTGAGATTAAAGAATCCATTGAAGATGTGGATGACTTGAACGTAAACATTGATGGTTTTGAAGCTGAAGAGCAGGATTATCGTCGTGCAAGACCTATGACCGCTGAAGAAGAGTTGGTTGATTTCCTCTTTGATGGCGAAGAAGGTGTTGAGGGTGAGCAAGTTGCTGAGGGTGATGAAAGTGCTGAGGGCGATGAAAGTGCTGAAGAAGAAGGCAATGATACCCTTGACGATGATCTTGAAGAGGATCTGCTGGATGACGATTTCGTGGATGAGGAATAAGGAAGGAGAACAAGACCATGAACACACAAAAAATAGAACAGGGAATTGTTTTTGATTCCATTAAGATTGGTTTGGCGTCTCCTGAAAAAATTCGTGAATGGTCAAGAGGCGAGGTTAAAAAACCTGAAACAATTAACTACAGAACATTAAAGCCAGAAAAAGACGGTCTTTTCTGCGAAAGAATTTTTGGACCAACAAAAGACTGGGAATGCCACTGTGGTAAATATAAAAGAATTCGTTACAAAGGTGTTATCTGTGATCGTTGTGGCGTTGAAGTGACAAAGGCAAAGGTAAGACGTGAAAGAATGGGTCATATTGAGTTGGCGGCACCCGTTTCCCATATCTGGTATTTCAAGGGAATTCCTTCCAGAATGGGTCTGATTCTTTCCATGAGCCCCAGGGCTTTAGAGAAGGTATTGTATTTTGCATCTTATATTGTCCTTGATGCAGGAAATACCGAATTGCAGTATAAGCAGTTGTTGAGTGAAAGAGAATACAGAGAAGCTTATGATAAATTCGGTAACGGTTTTGAGGCTGCCATGGGTGCGGAAGCAATTAAGCAGCTGTTATCCGATATTGATTTAGAAAAAGAAGCGGCAGAGTTGAAGGCACAGCTGGAAGATACTTCCGGTCAGAAGAGAGTGCGTATTATCAAGAAGCTTGAGGTAATTGAAAGCTTTAGAATTTCCGGAAATAAACCGGAATGGATGATTTTGGATGTTGTTCCTGTCATTCCTCCCGATATTCGTCCTATGGTTCAGCTGGATGGCGGTCGTTTTGCAACAAGTGATTTAAATGATTTGTACAGACGTGTGATCAACAGAAATAACCGTTTGAAAAGATTATTGGATTTAGGTGCTCCTGATATTATCGTTAGAAATGAAAAGAGAATGTTGCAGGAAGCTGTAGATGCTTTGATTGATAACGGCAGACGTGGCAGACCTGTAACAGGCCCCGGTAATCGTGCGCTGAAATCCCTTTCCGATATGTTAAAGGGTAAGCAGGGTCGTTTCCGTCAGAACCTTTTGGGAAAACGTGTTGACTACTC
>NZ_DAOUQB010000011.1 GCF_030625865.1 Anaerotignum sp.
AGGTGGAAGATAATAAAGAAAATATGGTCAACAAGATATTTAAGAGAAGATGCAAGTGTTCTATTGACCATTAGAGAAAAAAATGGGTAAAAGGATTTTTGTCGTTACGAGGAGAAATTAAAATGGAGAAATCACCTTGACAATGTATCGGGTTACCGATATATTGAAGATGGGTGATATACAATGACGATAATGGAATTATTAAAAGAAAAGGGACTGTCACGATACAGCTTATCTAAGACAAGCGGTGTCCCTTGGGCAACCCTTGCAGATATTTGTTCTGGCAAAACAAGCCTTAACCGATGCAGTGCAGAGACACTTTCAGAGCTGTCTAAAGCACTGAATTTATCCATTGAAGGAATACTGAAGCTGGAACCAGAGTATTCTAAAACCGAAAAAACAGGGAAGCCGGCGGATAAAGCATATTTGGAAACAAACTTGTCTCCGCAATTAACAAAGGCGATCAAAGATTATGAGCAGGGAGAAAAAGACAAAGTTTCCTACATGGATTGTCTGTGGGGAGAACTATATGGCTCTATCAATGCAGACTTTTGGTCAGACTGTCTCACAGAAGAACAAGCAAATTATTTAAGGAAAAAATATCTTTACGGAGAGGAGGAGTTGAATGATTGATTTGGCATAATCAGCCGTCAGTATTTTTATAGGTTAGAATGGTTTATTAAAGGCAAACAGTAGCTTAATATGAAAGGGGCATTGTCTTATCAAAAAAGGAACATTGGAGTCGGTATTGTGCGTAGCAAGGGCTATCGCATAATTAAAATATGAAGATAGTCCTTGCGTAATCCTATTTTCTGAATATTTAGGAGGTGCACAATGGACTATAAAAATGCAATTTGTGTATTGCCAGACAATTTAATTACGGCAATACAGCAACATATAGATGGAGAATATCTTTATATTCCACGGAAAGGTGAGAATAAAAAGGCATGGGGAGAGCTTAAAAACAGCAAACAATTATATGCCAAGCGAAATGCTGTTATTTTCGAAGAATATAATGGTGGTATGACTGTGAAGGAGCTGTCCAACAAATATTTTTTATCTCCAAAAACTGTCTATAAGATATTGTCTAGCATGAAAAATAACAAGTGAATCATAGAAAGCGACATGGATTGAAAACGCATGTCGCTTTTTTATTTCTGCACTATTTTGTAGGAAGCTTTTACCAAAGCAGGGAAGTATAATGAAACTATGATAAAAAGAAAATAATGATAAGGAGAATTACAATGGAGTATACAAAAAGTCAAAAGTACAACACCCCAGAATTGATGGCCAAAATCATGGGGCCTAACCCCTTTAAATTACAGGAAGAAATGCTTCAAAATCATGAAATTCCTGATGGTAGTAGTGTTTGCGACCTTGGAAGTGGGCAAGGGCTAACAAGCGTTATGCTGGCAAAAGATTATGGCTTTAAGGTTTACGCCGCTGATTTGAAGTGTCTGAAGATAAAGAGCTGGAGGGTGTTGTTGCCAAAAGAATGGATAGTAAGTATTACTTTGATAAGCGTACGAAAGATTGGATTAAGTTTAAACGAATGGCAGATGAGGAATTTGTGATTTGTGGGTATATTCAAAAAGATAATGGCATGAATACATTAGTGCTAGGTCAATACAGCAAAGAAAGGCTGATTTATAGAGGACATGTTACCTTAGGGGTGAAACTGGATTTTTTGCAGGACCATAAGTGCAACAGGATGGATTTTTCACCGTTTACGCTAACGCCAAGTGGAAATGAGGGTGTTGTTTGGCTTGAACCAAGCTTGGTGGGAGTTGTGGAATATATGCCAAACACAAAAGATTCTTTGCGGCAGGCTGTATTTAAAGGGGTTAGGGATGATATTGAAGCAAAAGAATGCAAAATTAAGTAAATGAAATATTATGAATTTTGGTTGAGCTCCTCTTTTATGAGGAGCTTTTAACTATTGAAAAGAAAAAAATAAAAACAATAAAACAAAAATGAGTCGGAATTATAGGTTAGGAATATGGAGGTAGACTTATGGATAGTTTTATTGCTTGGGTAGGCGGAAAGAAATTATTAAGAAAGAAAATTGTAAATAGATTTCCTGAAGAGAGCATCAAAAAATATGTGGAAGTGTTTGGCGGCGCAGGATGGGTGTTATTCTATAAAGAAAAACACGCAGAAAAAGAGGTTTATAACGACATCAATTCTGAATTGGTGAACTTGTTTAAGAATGTAAAATATCATCCGGAAGCGGTGGCCAAAGAGTTGGAATTTACATTAAGTGCTAGGGAGATTTTTGAAAAATACAAGGCGGCGGATGTTAGCCAAATGACGGAGATCCAGCGGGCGGCTAGATATTTGTATTTGATAAAGCTTTCTTATGGTGCCACGGTGCGCTCCTTTGGGTGCAGAGCCAGAGAATCGGTCAATTTTGATGTTTTACATAAAGTGAAAGAACGTCTTTCTGGTGTACTTATTGAAAATAAGAGCTTCAAAAAATTGATTCCTGCCCAGGATGGACCAGGAACCCTCTTTTATTGCGATCCGCCATATCACAATACAGAAAAGTATTATGATACTGGTGAGGACATTTTCAATGAAGAAATGCACATCTTACTACGGGATACATTAAAGGGCATCAAAGGGAAATTTATTTTATCATATAACGATGATGAATTTATCAGAGAACTTTATAAGGACTTTGTTATTGAAGAGGTAGAGCGTTCGCATAATTTAAAAACGGCCATAGGTGAAGCGGGCAGTCGGTATAAAGAATTGATAATCAAGAATTTCTAATTTTTTTTAAAGTGAAAATTACATATTACGCAATTATATTACTTAAATTGCAACCATATCTTAAAAACTGTTACTATTATTACATAATTGGTAATGAACGGAGGTAACCCGGTGATTAAGATATATTTATCTACTATTCTTGGAATGGAAAGAATGACGCAGATTGAACTTGCAAGAAAGACGGGCATTCGTGCGGCTACAATAAATGCTATTTATAATGAAACGATTGACAGAATTAATTTGGAGCATTTGAGTAAAATTTGTGAAGCACTGGATTGTCGGGTGGAAGATTTGCTCCAATACATACCCGATGAAGAATATTATGAACATAGAAGAAGGCCTCAAAAGAAAAAAGTTAAGTAAAAATGAAGATGAGTCTAAGGTTTTAAATAAATCCCTCTTTTGAAGTGAACCCCTTTTGTTAGACAAAAAATCTAATCTTTCTTGTACCATTATACGAAGTTGAGAGACGATTAATGGGAGGACTATTATGAATTCTATATGCTACAAAAACACAAAGACCACCTTACCTGGATGGGTAGACGATTTACACATAAGGAATCAAATTGGATATGCTTATGAAACTGAAACTCATTTTATTCATGTGTATGGGGCAGGAAAGGGTGGAGGCATAGAGTCGGAAAAAGTTAAGTTTTGAAATTATTTAGATTAAATAACTGCCTGAGAATCCTTAAATCCCGGCAGTTATTTTTCTTTCTAGTGTATCGACGTCCCATTGAATGGGATAGTATGAGTTAGCAAAAGATGTTTCAACTACCGTGTTATTATACTCCCCAAAGGGCGGGCGAAACAAATCCATTTCAATCCCTGTCAAATCTTTTACTGCCTTATGGCAGTCAGCCAGTTCTTTTGAAATTTGTTCTGCGGACATTTGATTCATATGAGGATGGGTAGAAGAATGGTTCCCTAAATCATGGCCTCCCTCGGCAATTTTTTTCACTTCTTCCGGGTAATCCGCTACCCAATAGCCGCAAAGGAAAAAGGTTGCCTTTACATCATTGTCGGCAAGAATTTGCAGCAACTGATCCGTATCCTCAGCGCCCCAAGCCGCATCAAAACTAATAGAAACCTGAGGTTTTTCTGTTTCCACACAGTAAATTGGAAGCTTTCTTTCTGTTTTTGCAGAAACAATGGCTGAGACCTTTGCGGCCGCAGGGGGGACAAAATAACTACAAACGCCAACACAGGCAACTGCGGCTAAAGCCACTAAAATATGTTTTTTTCTAATATGTATTGCTTTGAATAACTTCATTATGCTACCTCCGAGCTTTTTTACCAATATATCAATTTATAAGTAAGAATATGAAAGAAACGACTTGACAATCGTAAAAAATAAGAATAATATAAATATATGTTTAAAATGTAAGCACTTATAAAGAAGGTGATGAGTTGACACAAAGAGAGCGGGAAATATATGATATTATTCGTGCAATGCCAATGGCAGAGCAAAGCGAAATCGCCCAAAAGCTGAATATAACCCGTAGTTCTGTGGCTGTGCATATCGCAAACCTACAGAAGAAAGGGTATATTTTGGGTCGGGGCTATTTGTTGAAGGAACAGGATTATATCATTGGAATCGGTGCAGCAAATGTGGATATCCACGGGAAAAGCAAAAAAAGTATTATTTTAAGGGACAGTAACCCTGGTAATATGAATTCTTCCGCAGGTGGTGTAACAAGAAATGTTTCGGAAAATCTTGCCAGACTTGGAGCGCCGATAAAGCTGATTACTGCCTTGGGGGATGATATTTATGCTGAGCAGATTCGAAATGAATGTACTGCCGCCGGTATTGATTTTTCCCATAGTATGGTGGTGAAAAAGCATCCTTCGTCCACCTATATTTCAATTTTGGACGAAAAGGGCGATATGTTTGTCGCTATGTCCGATATGTCTGTGTTGCAGCGGATGAACATGGATTTTTTAAAAACGAAATCGGGCATTATCAATGGAGCTAAATATATTATCTGCGATGCCGGTCTTCCGGAAGAGGTTTTAGAGGGCATTTTAGACGTTTATGGAATGCAGACCCCTGTTTTTATTGATCCTGTTTCTTGTACTTATGCTGAAAAGTTGAAGCATCTGATTGGGAAGGTTGACACACTAAAGCCTAATCGAATGGAAACAGAAGTGATAAGCGGGATTGAAATTCGTAATGATACGGATTTGGAGCGTGCAGCAGATTTGCTTTTAGAAAAAGGGTTGAAGCATATTTATATCAGCCTTGGCTCTGAGGGATGTTTTTATATGAACCGGGACGGAGTCAAAATAAAACGGGCACTTAAGCCTCTGGAACAGATGGAAAATGCTACGGGCGGCGGAGATGCTTTCATGGCGGCGATACTATATTCAAGATTATTTGATTTTGAAGTGAATGATACGTTGGAATTTGCTTTGGCAGCAGGAGTTGCAGCCATTTCTAACAAAGCAACCATCAATCCGAATATGAGTGTAGAATTAATCGAAAAAATATTGGAGGAAAGAATACTATGAATTTAAAAAAATATTTAACCATTACTCCTGAAATTCAAGAAGCAATTGATCTTAAGAAACCTGTTGTTGCGTTGGAAAGCACTATTTTAAGTCATGGTATGCCTTATCCTGAAAATGTTGCATTTGCTCATAAGGTAGAGGAAATTGTACGCAAAGAGGGTGCGATACCAGCCACAACTGCAATTATTAATGGAAAACTGAAGGTTGGACTTACCGCCGAAGAGCTTGAGATTATGTGTAAAGGAGAAAACGTGGGGAAGGTTAGTCGTCGTGATGTTGCAGTATATTTGGCAACAGGAAGAGTGGGAGCTACTACAGTTGCTACTACAATGATGATTGCAGCCATGGCAGGTATCCGTATTTTTGCTACAGGGGGGATTGGCGGTGTGCATAGAGGTGCAACGGAAACTATGGATATTAGCGCGGATTTGCAGGAATTGGCACATACACCGGTAGCGGTGATTGGCGCAGGGGCCAAATCTTTGTTGGATATCGGCCTTACCTTGGAATATTTGGAGACTATGGGAGTACCTGTAATTGGTGTAGACACTGACGATTTTCCTGCTTTTTATTGCAGAAAAAGCGGTTACAAAGTAGACTTTAATGCAAAAGATGAAAAGCTTATTGCCAAGATTTTAAAAACAAAATGGGATTTAAATATTGAAGGCGGTGCATTGATTGCAAATCCTATTCCAGCAGAATATGAGTTGGATTTTGATGAAATGGAAAGCGTAATCAACCGTGCTTTGGAGTTGGCAAAAGAACAAGGTATTCGAGGTAAGGATACCACACCTTTCTTATTAAGGCATATTAAAGATATGACAGAAGGGGTATCTTTTGCGTCAAATTTGCAGTTGGCCTACAATAACGCAAAAGTTGCTTCAAAAATTGCCGTAGAACTTGCAAGGTTGGATTAATAGCCTTGAAAAAAGGATTATAAATAAAGGAAATGCCCCATTGCCTAACATGAAATTTGTCTGGAAATGGGCATTTTTTATTCGGAGAAGACGGTTATATGAATTTAATGAGCCATTTTTTTATAAAGAGGAGGTTTTTTTGTAAAAAGCCTGTTTGTTGTGATACCAATAAACTTCGACTTGCTTTTTTGTACGAGATTATATAAAATGCAAGAAAGAGCGGTGGTTCTTCGAAAGGAGTGAAGTTATGGAACAGGGCGTATTTCAAATTGGGCCCATTCGTCCCCCCAGTGAGGCAAACAGCTTATTGCTTCGGGTAACGGAAAATTGTCCTTGGAATAAATGCAAATTTTGTATGCTTTATAAGAAAAATGATTTTCATACCAGATCAGTGGCTGATGTAAAAAAAGATATTGATGTTATGGCAGAATATCGAGATAGAATTCTCGCCCATGAACATAATGGTGAGTATGACATGGAGGCAATTCAACAGGAATACCTGTTGTTGCCCAGTGATGAGGCAAAAATCTGCTATCAAATGGTTTTTACATGGATGACAGAAGGGGATAAACAGGCAATTTTTTTACAGGATGCAAACACCATGGTTTTGCGCCCTGACTGGTTGATAGAAATTGTGAGCTATGTAAGGGAACGCTTGCCGGAAATTCAAAGGATTACCTCCTATGGCAGGGCAAATACCTTGGCTCGTATTTCTCCGGAGGATTTCAAGAACTTGCGGGCGGCGGGGTTGGATCGTATTCATTCCGGCTATGAATCCGGATCAGATCAGGTTTTGACTATGATTTCAAAGGGGGCAACCCAGGAAGATGAAATCATTGGCGGTAAAAAAGTAAAAGAGGCGGGAATTGAGCTTTCCATTTATTTTATGCCGGGGGTAGGCGGTAAAAGCTTATCTAATGAAAATGCAATGGAAACGGCAAAGGTAATCAATGAAGTGAATCCGGATTTTGTACGCTTGCGTACCTTCGTGTTAAGAACAGGATCCTTGATGGAGGAACTTCGGGATTCGGGTATGTATAAGGAACAAAGGGATATAGAAAAGCTTCTGGAAATTAGAAAGATGCTTGCCCATATTGATCCAAAGAAGGCTCACGGTAAAATAGCCAGTGATCACATCATTAACCTTTTGCAGGAGGTAACGGGATATATGGATCAGGATTTGCCTTGGATGCTGGAATATATTGATTCTTTCTTTGCCCTTCCGGAGTTGGAGCAAAAGAAATATCAGCTGGCAAGGCGAATGGGGTTTCCATTGGATTGGAAGTATTTATACCGACTACAACCGTCAGATCAGTCACGGATAGAGGAGATGTCGAAAAATATTGTTGATGATAAGGAGTGGGAGGCCTTGCTCCATCGTTTTACCGACAGATATATTTAAGGAGATGAAGAGTTGGAAGCAGAAATGATTTTTACCAAGGTAATTCCCATAATTTTGGTGATTTCCATTGTGTATTATAATATGCGTAAGATGCAGAAAAATTTGAAGAATATGAAAAACGGATGCAGTGGCAGTTGCAGTGGGTGTGCCCATAGCACCAGTTGCAGTAAGCCGGAAAAAAAGGAAGAAGAATAATTTATCTTTTATTACATTGCAAGACATTTGCGTGTTAGGAAAAAATAATTTTTCAAATTTCCCATGTAAGTTTTTTATAAAAAATAGCCCTTTTTGAGGTTTTTCTCAAAGGGGCTTTATTTTTTTATTTTTCAGTTGATTTTGCTTTTTGTTGTTGTTCGTGTTCCGTACGATAACGGCTCATGAGTCCGTGGAATAACTCCATAGCAGTTGGAGGAGTAAAGCTGATTGCATTCGCTCCTGCCTCAATGGTACGTTTAATACTCTCTCTTGTCGGACCACCTGTGGCAATAATGGGAACATGAGGATATTTTTGGCGAATTGCATAAACTACATCAGGTGTACGACTTGCGGCTGAAACATTCAAAATGCTTGTACCGGCGGCTAATCTTCCGTCTATATCACTGTCTGCATCTAACACTGTTACGATAATAGGTATGTCAATAATTTCATGAATATGTTGAATTACAGAATTGCTGGTAGGTGCATTTACGACAACACCCATAGCACCAAGCGCTTCTGCATCTTTTGCTAGCATTACGACACGAGGGCCTGTAGTTGTGCCACCACCTACACCGCAAAAAACGGGGATGCTTGAGGCGGAAACAATGGCATCTGCAATGATTTGCTGAGGTGTAAAAGGATATACTGCCAAAACTGCGTCCGCATTACAGTTACGGATAATTGCGATGTCGGTTGAAAATATTAGTGATTTAATACGCTTTCCCCAGATAACAATACCACTGGCGCTCCATATTTCTTCAGGCATTGTTACAATATGTTTTCTTAATCTGCTGTCAATACGGGGGATGTTTTTTTCAGCCATATTCTAGCTCCTTTCACGATAAAAGAAATAAATAACTTTATAGAAAAGTTGTTATAATTATACAATTATTTCTCTTGTTTGTCAATAATATTTGTGAAAAATGAAAGAGAAATTAATTTGTCAAAGGTATAAAATATAAACCAAAACTTGACATAGATGAGGTTTGATAATAAACTACATTTAGAAGAATATTTTAGTATTTTTTGGAGGATGATTTTATTTGGGAACCGTAATAGGTTTAGCCATATCGTTAATTTTGAATATCGTGTTGTTTTTTTTACTTTGGAAAACAAGGGAAGAAAAAAAACGTGCGATTATTACAGAAGAAGGAATCCGCATGATGGTGGATGCCGGTGGGGATAATGGAAGTATTGATGAAACAGAAAAAACAATGATTAATAATATTTTTGAATTGGGAAATACCTATGTTGGGGAAATTGCAACGCATAGAACGGATATTGTTGGAATTGCCTATGATGCTTCCTTTTTAGAGATTATGAAGGTTGTTGCTGAGGAAAAATATTCCCGCATTGTTGTTTACGATGATAATATAGATAACATTGTTGGTTTGATTCATGTAAAGGACATTGTGAAATTTTTTCTTTCTGATGACAATGATAAAAACAAATTTGATTTAAAAGAAATTATTAAGAAGCCCTATTTTGTACCTTTTTCCAAAAAAACGGATGAACTTTTTCGGGAAATGCAGAGAGATAAGGTACATATGGCCATTATTATCGATGAGTACGGTGGAACAGCGGGGTTAGTTACCATGGAGGATTTAATCGAAGAAATCGTTGGTAACATTTTTGATGAGTACGATCTGGAAGAAGAAGAAGATATTTGCGTGATTGATGAAAAAACCTATCAGATTAATGGAACGACAGATTTGACAGATGTAGCGGATTTTCTTGGAATTTCCTTTGAGGACGAAGAAGATTATGATACATTAGGCGGGTATCTCATTGGACAATTGGGGAGAATTCCTGAAGAGGAAGAGAAACCAGAGGTTACAGTGGGTAATTGGCTTTTTCGTATAGAGAATATAGAAGAAAAGCGAATCGAAAAGGTATTGGCTTTTTATCTAGAAACACAAGAAGAAGTGAACACCGAAAAGGAATAATAAACAAAAGTCCTTTTCACAATATGAAAAATATATTAGGAGGGATAATCATGTTAGATAACAAAGTAATAGAACTTTTAAATTCTCAGATCACTAAGGAATTTTATTCCGCTTATTTGTACCTGGACTTTGCAAATTTTTATGAATCCAAAGGCTTAGAAGGGTTTGCTAACTGGTATAAGGTACAGGCGCAGGAAGAAAGAGATCATGCTATGCTCTTTTATCAGTATATGCAAAACAACAATCAGCGCGTGGATTTTCAGGCTATTGCAAAACCCGATGTTCCCATGGAAAGCCTAATGGATCCATTAAAGGCAGCTTTGGCACATGAAGAATATGTTACTGATTCTATTCACAAAATTTATACAGCGGCACAAGAAGTGCATGACTATCGTACCATTCAATTTTTAGATTGGTTTGTGAAAGAGCAGGGCGAAGAAGAAACAAATGCAAATAATTTGATTACCAAAATGGAGTTGTTTGGAAGTGAAGCAAAAGGTCTTTATATGCTGGATAATGAATTAAAAGCAAGAGTTTACGCTGCACCATCATTGGTTCTTTAATACAGCGAATGTTAAGAAAAATCAGTTTAATTAGCAAACGGAAGGTTTGCGGGGAATAAATGATAATTGTTTTGAGCGTATACGAATTTGTATGCGCTTTTACTTTGCAGTAAGAGTGCTTCCTTTTTCAAGTATATGGAAGATTTTCGAATCATTCACACTAAATTTTGTCCTGCCATATTGTAAAATAAAAAAGAATGGTGGGGGTATGGCTATGACTGAAAATAATAGCAATCCTATCGAGACAAGTGACAAAATGATGATGCCTTTACCATTATCAGAGGAAGATATTCAAGAATATGATGATTATATGACTGTGGAAAAGAACAGTGATGTAATTCGGAGGCTCTGCCCACAAGCCAATATTGTTCCAAATGTGAAAGATGTTCAAATACCAATTGTGCCGGGAATTACATTGTATAGCTATCTAAGGCTTTTTAATGCCTTTTCCTGTGTACCCAAAATAGACATTTATATAAATAACAAAAAGGTTGCTTCTGCTTTAGAATATAAATCCTTTACGGAATATTACAAGATTTTTCCAGGATATTACCGTATTCAAATTTTTGCGGCAGGGGAAACCCAAAAACCTCTTTTGGTTACCTGTACTCATTTGATCGGTTATCTCATTTATACAGCTGCTATTACAGGAATAGAAACTAAGGCTTTTTTAGAATTGCTGAATGATAGAATCTTTACTATTCCGGATGAAAAAGCGGCACTGCGTCTTGTTCAGTTATCACCCAATGCACCAGTAATGGACGCTTTTTTTGATGACTTTCTTGCTTTGACAGAGGTTGATTTTCGTGAAATCAGTCGCTATTTATTAACACCTTCTAAAAAGGCAAAATTAACTTTGAAGGATTATGTTAAAAAAAGTGTTTTGCTGGAACAAGGTGCCGTTCCATTAGAGAGTTTATATGTATATACAGCGTATGTAATCGGCAATATGAATGTTGAAGATGGATTAGAACTTTTAGTTAAGGAAGAGGGCATGGCGTTTTTGAGTTTTTAAATAGATTTTAAGAAAAAGGCTAGTAGTAAATAGAATTGTTTGTTATAATATGCCCAAAGATAATATGCAAATACGGAACTAAAGGAGTATGCTATGTTACTGAAAGGAAAAACAGTGGTTTTAGGTGTGACAGGGAGTATCGCTGCGTATAAAATGGCAAATGTGGCCAGTATGCTGGTAAAAATGGAATGTGACGTTCATGTGATTATGACGGAAAACGCAACCAATTTTATTACTCCTATAACTTTTGAAACTTTAACAGGGAATAAATGCTTGGTAGATACATTTGATCGTAATTTTCAATTCCATGTTGCTCATGTTTCTTTAGCAAAAAAAGCAGATGTATTTTTAATAGCGCCGGCTTCGGCTAATGTAATCGGCAAATTGGCAGGCGGAATTGCAGATGACATGCTTACAACGACAGCTATGGCTTGTAATGCAAAAAAAATTGTAGCACCGGCTATGAATACCAATATGTATTATAATCCTATTTTACAAGATAATTTGAAGAAGCTTGTTGCATACGGTTATGATATCATTCGGCCGGAAAGCGGTGTTTTGGCGTGCAGAGATAGCGGAGATGGAAAGTTGCCCAAAGAAGAAATTTTGGTTGGGCATATTCTTCGGGAAATTGCTTGCAAAAAGGACTTGGCAGGGCAAAAGGTAATCATTACTGCAGGGCCTACGCAAGAGAGCGTTGATCCTGTAAGATATATTACAAATCACTCTACAGGGAAAATGGGTTATGAGCTTGCCAACGCGGCGATGCTTCGTGGGGCAGAGGTTACATTGGTAAGTGGTGTAACATCTTTGGATAGACCTCTTTTCGTAGAGTATGTTCAGGTGAAGAGCGCCGGAGATATGTTTGAAGCTATGAAGGAGAGGTTCTTGGAGAATGATATCATCATTAAGGCAGCAGCCGTTGCAGACTATAAACCGAAAACTGTTGCAGATGATAAAATGAAGAAAAAAGACGGAGAAATGAGTATTGAATTGGATCGTACTCAGGATATTTTGAAGTATATGGGTGAGCATCGCAGAGAGGGACAGTTCTTTTGCGGTTTTTCCATGGAGACGCAGAATATGCTGGAAAATTCCAGAATCAAGCTGGAAAAAAAGAATATAGATATGATTGTTGCAAATAACTTAAAGATTGCAGGCAGTGGTTTTGGAACAGATACAAATGTTGTAACAATGATTTCCAAGGCGGAAGAGATTCAGCTTGAACTCCTAACAAAAGAAATGGTTGCTCATAAAATTATTGATGAAATTTTGAAATTAAAGGGTTAATGATAAAGCGTATCCTCGTATGGAGAGATGCGCTTTTTGTATATTGCCTTTGATGAGGACTTTCGTTATCAAGATAAGGAAATGGCTGATTTTGTGAAAATATTTGTTAGAAGATTAACCTGAATAAATCCATATATTTTTTACAAAAAAAGATGTCTGCCATTAAAAAATTCAAAGGGCAAAAGGCAGAAATAAAAATATTTTAGCAAGGCAAAAAACGATGGGTTTCATTGACTGTTTACTTATTTTGTGCTAAAATTTAGTAAATATAGGTAAGGAAATGAGGTGAGAAGATGATGAAAAATAATTTTAAAAATTTCATTATGTTTTTTTCTTTGATGGGTTTGCTTCTTTCGGGTTGTGGAAGTTCTACTGCTACGAATACACAGGAAGAAGAAACTGCCCAGTTTCCGATAGAGTTATATAATCAGAAGGATTCTTTTGAGTTGGAGGAAGCTCTGGCTGAGCCTATGGTGCCTTTATCGGGGGATCCCAAGGCTGACGTTTTTCAGCAACCTCAGGCATCAGGCACGATAGTATATACAGCTAGTGGGAGTAATGATGTTACCATGGATGCTTCCAATACTGCTGATGGGTATGTTATGGTGAAGTATACAGGCAATGCATCTTCAAAATTAAAGGTGATTTTGACTGGCCCAAGTGGTGTGAAGTATACCTACAATTTAAGTAGTAAGGGAAATTATGAGACTTTTATCCTTTCAGATGGCAGTGGGAAATATTCCCTTGGTGTATATAAGAATATTGCAGCCACAAAGTATAGCACATTATTTTCCAAAAATTTTCAGGTTTCGTTGAAAGATGAGTTTGCACCGTTTTTACGCCCAAATCAATATGTAAATTACAACGAAAACAGTCAGGTGGTAAGTTTGGCTTCTTCTCTCGTGAAGGATTGCAGCGATGATATTGAGAAGGTTGAAATCATCTACGATTATGTTGTAAAAAATATAACTTATGACAAACAAAAGGCACAAACGGTACAAAGTGGGTATGTTCCTGTTGTTGATGATGTTTTGAATGGAAAAAAGGGTATTTGCTTTGATTATGCAGCAGTTATGGCATCTATGCTTAGAAGCCAGGGGATTCCCACAAAACTGGTTACAGGCTATACCGGTTCGGTATACCATGCTTGGATTTCTACTTATACGGCGGAAACCGGATGGGTTGAAGGGATTATTTTCTTCGATGGTACCACTTGGCGGCTGATGGATCCTACCTTTGCTTCCAGCGGGAATTCCAGCGATGCGATTATGAAATATATCGGGGATGCAAAGAACTATAAGGAAAAATATTTATATTAATTTTAATAGTACGGGATAAACGTAACCGCTGAGTTTCAGCGGTTCGTTGTGTATATGGGGGTTTTTTTATGAAAGAAAGATATTGGTCAAATGAAGAGCTTTCCGCATTTTGCCTTGAGTTTTCATTGCTTTTAAAGGCGGGTATGTCCGTTGCGGAAGGTTTTTCTATCCTATCAGAAAATGAACAGGAGTCAAAGAAAAAGAAGTTTTTATTGTCTTTATACGAAAAAACAATACAACGTGTTTCTCTCCATCAGACTATGCTGGAAGGGGAAGTATTTCCTCCATATTTGTTAAAGCTGATTTATATTGGTGAGGAAACAGGACATTTGGAAGAATGTTTTGCCTCTTTGTCTTGCTACTACGATCAGAGGATTAGAACCCACAGGTTGCTTAAGGAAACAGTGATGTTTCCTTTGGTGCTTTTTGTGATGATGCTAGCTGTTGTGATTCTTTTATTGACAGAGGTTTTGCCAATCTTTCAGAGTGTTTTTGCCCAATTAGGTGGAACCCTTCCGGCAAGTGCTATGTTTTTTTTGCATATGGGTGTAGCCTTAAAACAAAGTAAGAATTTATTATTGCTGATTATAGGAATTTTTGTTGTTTTGGCAGTTTTAGCATGGAGAGTTGAATGGGTTCAAAGTAGAATAAAAAACTTTTCTCAACGCCGTTTGGCAAAAATGAAATTGGGAAGATTTTCAGCGGAAGCTCAGTTTGCTTCGGTCTTGTCTATGACTATAAGCAGTGGTTTGGATACAAACAGAGCCTTGGAAATAGCGGAAGAGTTTTGTGCAGAAACTGTTTTTTGGACGAAAATACATGAATGTAAAGAAAAAACACAGCTCGGTATGCCTTTTGCAGAGGCGGTAGAGGAGGAAGGGTTATTAAAACCAATGTATTGCCGTATGCTTGCTATAGGCATAAGAAGCGGTAATATTGATGAAATATTATTGGAAATTGCAAGGAGAACGGAGGAGGATTCCTCTTTGCTCCTAACAAAAACAGCATCTATGGTAGAGCCTGCTGTGGTTGTTATTTTATCGTTGTTAGTCGGCTTTCTACTCCTTTCTGTGATGTTCCCCTTAGTAGGCATCATGAGCTCTCTGGGATAAGAGGTGAGAAGAATGAAAAAAAGCCTAGGTATAATAAAAGAATATGGTTTATCCTTTTGTTTATTTTTTGTAGTGGGAGGATTTATTTTTTTTGGTTTGCATCAGACGAAAATGGTGCAAGAGCAGGAGGCACTTAGAATTGCAAAAGAAAGTATTATGAATGGCGCAATTCGATGTTATGCGTTAGAGGGGGTCTATCCGCCAAGCTATGAATATTTGAAAGAGAATTACGGCATTCAAATTGACGAGGAAAAGTATGCGATATTTTACGATATTTTTGCATCAAATATGATGCCGGATGTTACTGTAATTGAGAAATGAGGGGAAGCATGAAAAAACAAACTCGTTTTTTAGAAACGATACCGAATCTTTTGTTATTTTTTCTGTTTACTGCTTGCATGTTGGCAACGTTGCTTGCAGGGGCGAGGGTTTACCAAAGAGTTTCCTCTGTTTTGGATGCTCAGTTTTCCACAACAACTTGTATAAACTATATTTCGGCAAAGGTTCGCCATTATGATAAGCAGGATGGAATCGGCATGGGAAGGTTAGAGTCTGTTGATGCACTGGCCCTTTATGATACCTATGATGGGGAGGAATATGTTACGTATATTTATTCTTTTGATGGGTATTTAATGGAATTATTTTGCAGTGCAGATGGGCAGTTTCTCCCCCAAGATGGACAACAGATCATGCCTATTGATAATTTTAAGATATCTTTAGAAAATCAGATGCTATTTGTCCGTTGTACTTGTAAGGAGGAGGAAGAAGTAACTGTTCTAGATATACACAGCAAGGAAAGGGGGAATTGAAATGAATACACGATCTAAAACCCCTTTATTTTTAATGGAAGTAGTGATTATGTTATTGGTATTTGCCATTTCCGCAAGCATTTGCCTAAAAGTTTTTGTGGAAGGGAAAAAAATATCAGAGGATAGCTATAATTTAGATAAAGCCTGCTTGGAGACCCAAAAGGCGGCAGAATACTGGCAGAATACAAAGGGCGATTTGAAGCAAACTGCTGAGCTTTTGCAGGCAAGCTTGCAAGATAACAAGTTGCAATTATTTTATGACGAGGATTGGAACCTTACGAAAAAGAATGCTGCTTTTACCCTTACCATGGAAATTGCAGGTGCAAATGCGGATATCCAAATACAGGATCAAGAAAAAGAACTTTTTTCTTTAAAAACCGAGGCGGTGATTTTTGGTGAATGAGAAAAGAAGTCCTAAAATTAGTATCGGTATTGTGTCTATGGTGGTAATTCTTACTGTTTTGTGTCTTACAATATTTTCTGTTATTACATTGGGCACTGCCATTAACGAAAAGCAATTAGCTGAAAAATCTGCAAGAGCAATAGAGAATTATTATCAGGCAGAAACATATTGCAGTGAGATTGCCAATAATATAGGGAAACTTTGGAAAGAAAATAAAAGCAGTTTTCAGTTGCAGGATTTCGCTAAGGAGAATAATGTGGATTGCCAACTGGAAAAAAATGAGATATACTTTTCATATTGGTGTCCAATTGATGAAAGTCAGGCTCTGTTTGTAACTATTTCCGTGGGTGATACTTTTTCAATTGAGCGCTGGAGTGTTCAGGCCACCCAAGAATGGGTTGCCAACGAGGATTTACAAGTTTGGGATGGGGAAAGTATTGAATGATTAGGGGGCAGCCTATGCTTTCATTTTTAGAAGTAATAAAGCAAACAAAGGAACTTGGTGCATCGGATATTTTTATTGTTGCCGGCAAACCATTGTCATATAAAAAAGGGAAAATGATCTTTCAGTTAAATGATGAAAAGGTAATGCCCGATTATTCAAAGCAATTGGTGGAAGAGGCTTATAAGTTTGCAAACCGGGAGCTAAGTCGTTTGTCAGTGGATGGGGATGATGATTTTGCCATTTCTGTTCCCGATTTAGCCAGACTAAGGGTGAATTGCTATAAGCAAAGAGGATCGTTGGCTGCTGTCCTGCGCATTGTTTCCTATGGAATACCGGATTATCAGGCTATTGGAATACCGGAAGAAGTTGTGAATTTAGCAACAAAGCAAAAGGGGTTGATCCTAGTAACAGGTTCTGCGGGAAATGGCAAATCTACAACTCTAGCTTGTATCTTGCAAAGGATTAATGAGACAAGAAGCGATCATATTATAACCTTGGAGGACCCCATAGAGTTTTTATATCGCAATGAGGAATCCATTGTTAGCCAGCGGGAAGTCGGTCTGGATACAGCGAATTTTGTTTCTGCCCTACGCTCCAGTTTAAGGCAATCCCCGGATGTTATTTTAGTTGGAGAAATGAGAGATTATGAAACGATACAAATTGCCATGACTGCTGCGGAAACAGGCCATCTCATTCTCTCTACCCTTCATACGGTGGGGGCCGTCAATACCATTGACCGTATTATAGATATTTTTCCGCCAAATCAGCAACAACAGGTGCGTGTTCAGTTGTCAATGGTACTACAAACTGTGGTTTCTCAGCAATTGATTCCTACTGTGGATGGCACATTGATTCCTGTTTTTGAAATAATGCATATGAACAATGCTGTTCGTAATATGATTCGAGAATCTAAGGTGTATCAAATAGAATCAGTAATTGGAATGTCAGGTGCAGAAGGCATGGTTTCTATGGATAGTAGTTTATATGAACTTGTCACAAGTGGAAAAATAACCGTAGAAACGGCATTACAGTATGCCCTTCATCCGGAGCTTTTGGAAAAACGCCTTCGTTTGAATCAGAAACGGTAAGGCGGCGGTCTCATATAAAACGGTGTTTCTTTATTAAATTGCGTAACAAGTAACAATGTTCTGCTAAGAAGCAGGTTCCCTCACTGATTAAAATAAAAACTAAAATGCGTACTACAATATTTAAACGATTTAAATTAGATAAGTGCCAGGTAAACAAGGAGAGGGATGTATTTTTTCATATTATTTATTGCATGGATATTTTTCAAATGGTGGAGGACAAAAAGGGGGAGACAGGTGAACGAAGAATTTAGAGTAACTTTGTTTGGAGAGTTTACAGTTGAATATGGTGACAGCATTATTTCCGATCAAACGAACCGCTCGAAAAAGGTGTGGACACTGCTGGAATATCTTATTGTGCATAGAAAGCGCTTTGTTTCTCAAGATGAGTTGATAGAATTACTTTGGCCGGAGAGCAATTCTCGTGATCCAATCAATACTTTAAAGGTGTTGATGCATCGTGTTCGTGACACTTTAGATGATTTGGATTTTGCAAATAGCCGACAAATGATATTATATCGCAATGGAGCCTATGGATGGAATCAAGATTATAAATGTATTATGGACGCAGATGAATTTCAAAGGCTTATTTATGAAAGCGAACAGGAAACAGAGGATATTTCCAGGAAAATGTCTTTGCTGCTACAAGCCGAAAATTTATATCAAGGTCATTTTTTGCAAAAAAAATCATCGGAAGGCTGGGTTATACCAATAGCCACCTATTATCGTTCTTTGTATAATCGGGTGGTGACGGAACTGGCTAAAATCCTTTTGGAACATAAAAAGTATGATCAAATATCTTCTGTTTGTCAAAAAGCCATTGGATTGGAACCCTATGAGGAACAGTTGTATATTTATTTAATTCAAGTGTTAATTTGTACCGGACAATTGGAGAAGGCTTTGGATTTATATCATCATGTGACTGAGTTGTTTATGAGGGAGCTGGGAGTGAGTCCTTCTGAGGAACTTTTGGCTTTATATAAGGACGTTGTGAAGACAATAAAGACGCCAGAGTTGGATTTGAATGTTATAAAAAACAAGTTGGATGAAAGCAAGGGAGAAATTGGATGTGTTTTTTGTGAATATGAGTTTTTTAAACTTGTTTACCATTTAGAGTCTCGAAGTATAGGGCGAACTGGAGATTCATCTACGTTATGTTTAATTTCCGTGGTGGATCAAAATTTAATTAGTATTCCATCCAGGAGAGTTTTGAATCGAGCCATGGATGCCTTAAAAACAACGGTTCAGTTTAACGTACGAAGTGGAGATGTGTTTGCCAGGTACAGTGTAAATCAATACTTGATTATGTTGCCTAATACCAATAGTGAATCGGCAAATATGGTTGCGCAGAGATTATTGAAAACTTTTCGAAGAGAATTTCCCAATATTCAGATTGTTTTAAAATATTCCATTCAGCAAATAACACCCAGTGCAGATCGCCAATAAATAATTTCATGCAAAGTTATGTGAAAATATGAAAATTTTACAATAAGAATAAGAAACCTATTTGTTTTTATACAAGTTAATTGTAGAAAGTTATGACTTATGAAGGAGTAGATAGTGGATCCTGATAAAAAGATATAAATTGCATTTTGGATCGTGAGTAAATCTTAAATATAGCTCATATGGGAAATCCTTCTATGGAAAGAAAAGCCATGGGAGGATTTTGTTATTCAAAAAAAGCAATATCTTGCAAGAAAAAAACGAGGGTATGTGGTAAACTTCATAAAAATTACTAGAAAGGAGGAAATCCATTGAAAGAAATAAGAACAGTTAAATTTGATACTGAGCTCAAGGTGGAAGCCTATCATTTTCAAGGAATTATGCAAAAATTTCCCAACCACTTTCATGATTATTATGTAATTGGATTTATCGAAAGGGGAAGCAGGCATTTATTTTGTAAAAACAAGGATTATACCATAGAGCCGGGGGATCTGTTGCTGTTCAACCCCGGAGATAACCATACCTGTGAACAAATTGATGGTAAAACCTTAGATTACCGCTGTATCAATATTCAGCCGAAAATTATGAGAAAGATTATTTGTGAGATAACAGGTCAGGAGGATTTGCCTTATTTTGCAACACCTGTGGTGTTTCATAGTGAATTGTTTCCTATGCTAAAGGAGTTGCATTTGATTATCATGCAGGAAGAGAAAGATTTCAGAAAGGAAGAAATATTTTTTTTGCTTTTAGAGCAGTTGATTGAAGAGTATACTGACAAAATGCTATCATCAAAAGCAGAGCAAAGCGTGGAAGTGAAAGCAATATGTGAGTTTTTGGAGAAAAATCATAGGAACAACATCATGCTAAATGATTTATGTGATTTGACCGGACTAAGTAAATATTATTTAATACGATTTTTTACAAAGGAAAAAGGAATTTCGCCTTATAGCTATCTGGAGACCATTCGCATAGACAAAGCGAAAAAGCTCTTGGAGCAAGGTGTTTTGCCAATTGATGTGGCGTTTCAAACCGGTTTTAGTGATCAAAGCCATTTTTCAAATTTTTTTAAGAAATTCATAGGTCTGACTCCAAAACAATATGGAAACATATTTAAGGATAAGGGGTAGTTAACTATGAATGCAGAGGAGATTATTATGGATAAAAATAAAGAAGTTGGTGGACATGTGTTGTCCATGATTACCATTTTAATTTGGGGGACTACTTTTATATCAACAAAGGTGCTATTAAAGGCATTTACCCCCATTGAAATACTTTTTTTGCGCTTTACAATTGGATTGTTTGCATTGTCAGTGGCTTATCCTCACAGGCTTAAAATTAGTGAGAGAAAACAAGAACTGTATTTTGCCGCTGCGGGTTTATGTGGCGTTACACTTTATTTTTTATTAGAAAATATTGCATTAACGTATACATTTGCTTCTAATGTTGGCGTTATTGTTTCAGTTGCGCCCTTTTTTACTGCGCTGTTTGCCCATTTGTTTTTAGATGGTGAAAAGCTGAAAATACAATTTTTTGTGGGTTTCCTTGTTGCTTTAGTGGGGATTTTTTTGATTAGCTTTAACGGTTTTCATGTTCTAAAGTTAAACCCTTATGGAGATATCTTGGCTGTTTTTGCATCTGCAGTCTGGGCCATCTATTCAATCTTAATTAAGAAAATCAGTGAGTTTCAATATAACACAATACAAACAACTCGTAGAATTTTCTTCTACGGACTTGTTTTTATGATACCAACCCTATATATTTTTAAATTTAACCCAGATATTCATTTGCTTATTCAGCCTGTAAATTTATTCAATATATTATTTTTAGGATTGGGTGCCTCGGCGGTATGCTTTGCCACTTGGAGCGTAGCGGTTAAAATATTAGGCGCAGTAAAAACAAGTGTATATATTTATGCAGTTCCTGTTGTAACGGTTGTTACATCTATCATTATTTTAAACGAAAAGGTCACTGCTACAGCAGTATTGGGAATTTTACTTACATTGGCTGGGCTGTTTATTTCACAGAACAAAATTGTATTAAAGAGAGAGGGAGTCCTACAAAATGAATGATTCCGCCATGAAATGTGTTATGATAATTGATTCAGAATTGCCAATGGGTGTCATAGCCAATACCTCTGCTATTTTAGGGGTAACGTTAGGGAAGTATACTCCTGAAAATGTGGGAAGAGATGTTACAGATGCTACAGGCAAAAAACATTTAGGAATTATAACAACGCCAATTGCAATGTTAAAAGGCAATAAGGACATATTAAAGGAATTAAGGGAACGGTTATATGCGCCTGAGTTTCATGAGTTAGTGGTTGTTGATTTTTCTGACGTGGCGCAAAGCTGTAATTTGTACAGTGAGTATATTACCAAAGCAGCAGGCATACCGGAAAGAGAACATACTTATTTGGGAGTTGCAATTTATGGAGGAAAGAAAAAGGTTAATAAATTGACGGGATTTATGCCCTTACTAAGATAATAAGTTTTGTTTATATGTTTTGGGAGACCATAGAATTTTACTGAAACTGGAGAATAAAAAACCCCTTTTATTTGGCAGAAGATTTGCCATAAAAAAGGGTTTTTCATACTTAAGGCGATAGAATGTAAGAAGTTTTTTCTTGTTTCTTGACTTTTATAGGATTTTCAAAAAAAAGCTCAAAAGTTTCCTTGAATGGACTTATTTATTGTTCCTAGGGTTTCCTAATTCTTTTTCCAAATATTCTTCTGCCATACTCTCTAACGTTGTATTATCTACAACCTCATCCAAAGCATTTTTCATTCGCTTCCAAAGAGAAAGGGATACGCAACTGTCAGAGTTAGGGCAGGTGGGCGAGTCTACACAAGACACAGGGGAAAGAGAGCCTTCCAAGACCTGTAAAATTTCCCCGACTGTAATTTCTTTTGGATGGCGAGAAAGGATATACCCGCCTTGTGCTCCTCGAAAGCTTTTTACCAACCCTGCTTTGGTAAGAGGATTGATGATCTGTTCTAAATATTTTTCTGAAATTTGCTGCTCGTTGGCAATGGTTTTTAAGGAAAGGGTTCCCTTTTCGTAATGAATTGCCAACGAAAGCATTAGGCGAATACCGTAACGCCCTTTGGTTGAAATTTTCATTTTTTCACCTCTATTCTTCCCAGCCTTTACAGATATCTACCCATTCATTGCATTTTCCGAAGTGAAATAATTCGTCACAAGTTAATTCGATGGCGGAGTTGCTACTACCTGCAGCGGGAAAAACGGTTTCAAAACGTTTCATTGAGACATCCGCAAATGCTTTTGTGCCTTCGGGCAGAGCAAAAGGGCAAACACCTCCAACAGCATGTCCGGTGGCTTCCAGGGTTTCATCCGGTGTAAGCATTTTTGCCTTTAAACCAAAGGTATCTTTAAATTTTCTATTATCAATTTTGGCATCACCTGCAACTGCAATGACAATAGGCCCTTCTTTTGACATGAGACAAAGGGTTTTAGAGATGCGTGCAGGAATAACTCCAACTGCTTGCGCTGCCAATTCAACAGTAGCGCTGGATGTTGTAAATTCTAATACTTCATGAGGGCAATTCATTTCTTTAAAGTATGCCCTTACTTTATCAATGGACATAATAATTACAGCTCCTTTATGACATTATATAAAATTATACAATTAAATCATAGCAGAAAGCAGGGGATTTTGCAAGGAAATGGGAGGGAAAAAACTATTGTCATGTAAGGAGCCATATGATATACTTTTCAACGTGCAAAATAAAAAGTATGTAATTGAGCAGTTTTATTGCGTTTTTGTGGATTTTTAGGGGAGACTCATTTCATTTGATTATGGAAAAAATGAGCTTCCTACAATATGACAAACCCCAATAAATCTAATAATATCACTACAAAAATTTGTGATTTGAAAAGGTATTATTTATGCAAAGTCTTGTTTTACCATGCGAGAGACAGAGCAATAATACGAATATTGAAGCGTATACACTCCCCGTGTGTAGCGCTTCATTTTTTTAAAATAAGTCGGTTAGCATTTGATTTTTCTCGTCCCCGGGATTTTTCATTTGTTTGGATTTTTGAAAGATTACGCCGTTTTGCTCTCTTGTCTTGACGAGGAATAATCAAAATGCTATACTCAAAATCGAGTTATTCCTGTTATTTACAGTGGAACACCTTTTATGGATCGAGGAGAAAATATGATTAGAAATGTTTTGGAATATTTAGAGGCAATAGCCGCAAAATTTCCTGGAAAAATAGCCTTTTCCGGTAAGGAAGAATCCCTTTCTTTTCAAGAACTATTGACTCTTAGCAAGAAGATAGGAACTTTTTTATTGAAATATGGAAAAAGAAATGCGCCGGTGGCAGTTATGATGGAAAAAACACCTTCCTCCGTGGCTGCTTTTCTGGGCTGTGCGTACAGCGGTAATTTTTACACGCCTATTGATTCTTTGATGCCAAAGGAGCGAGTTCTTTCCATATTTCAGACTTTACATCCCCAAGTGCTTCTGATAGATGAGAAGAGCAAAAAGGCAGCAACTTACTTGGGATACGAGGGGGAAATGATTGTATTTGAAGAAATCGTGGAAACCAAGGTGGATGAAGAAGCCTTAGAAAAGGTTCGCAAAACTGCTATCGATGCGGATCCTCTGTATGCTTTATTTACATCGGGTTCCACGGGGATACCAAAAGGGGTGGTTATTACTCACCAATCTGTCATCAACTTAACAGAATGGTATACGGAAACTTTTGATATTTCAGATAAAGAAATTATAGGGAATCAAGCACCTTTTTATTTTGATTCTTCTGTCAAAGATATTTATGCTGTTTTAAAAACAGGTGCCACTATGGAAATTATTCCGAAGCAGTTGTTTTCGTTTCCCATGAAGCTGATGGAATATGTGGCAGAAAAAAAAGTGAATTATGTAGATTGGGTACCTTCCGCCTTCTGTATTGTTGCAAACACAGGGGCATTAGAAAAAGTCGCCCCAGAATCTTTGAAAAAAATTGCTTTTTGTGGTGAAATTATGCCCACAAAGCAGTATAATATGTGGCGGGCAAAATATCCGAATGCTCTTTTTGCAAATATTTATGGTCCTACAGAGACGACTGTGGATTGCACGTATTATATTGTTGACAGGGAATTTGCAGACGATGAACCTTTGCCCATTGGATTCCCTTGCAGAAATACGGATATTTTTATATTAAATGGGGATCATTTGGCAAGAGAGGGAGAAACGGGGGAACTTTGCGTCCGTGGTAGATGTCTTGCACCTGGGTATTATAATAACCCAGAGAAAACAGATGAAGCTTTCATTCAAAATCCCTTGAATCCCCATTATCCGGAAAAGATATATAAAACTGGGGATGTGGCAAAGTATAACGAATATGGGGAAATTGTTTTTTTGGCAAGAAAAGACCATCAAATTAAACATATGGGCCATCGCATTGAGTTGGGAGAAGTTGAAGCGGCAGTGAATTCCATTGATTTGGTGGCAAGCGGTGCATGTATTTATGATACGGATAGCCAGAAAATTGTATTGTTCTATTGTGGTCAGGAGGCAACACAACGCTATATTCTTGGCAAATTACGGGATAAGGTGCCCAAATATATGTTTCCCAACATTATGATTTTGTTGGAGGAAATGCCTCATACTTTAAATGGAAAGATAGACAGGTTGCGCCTTAAGGAGTATTATGATAAAAAAGATGATTGATGGACAGGCTTTTTGGCAAGAAATTATCAACAGGATTTCAAAGGGAGAACGAACAAACTTCTTTTTTTCTGAGGAGGAAGCGCTTTTTTTCGTTGGAAATAAGAAGATCAGTCGGGTGGACTTTACGGGTGGCGTGTATTTTTTTATAGAAGAAGAATCCTTCTATCGGTTATATTACTTTTTGGAAAAGGGAAAAATTCCAGAGGTACTGCCTGAGTATGGGAAACCAATGATACTGGAAGAAGTGCTTTTGGCTGCCAAGGAACGTGTTCCTTCCGAGGATAGCTGGCAAAGGATTGGATTTAAGCCTTATTTGCAGCGGAAACGAATGTATCTGGCGTCGAAAAATATTACTTTTGAAGAACGAAAGGTTACTTTTGCATCTGAGGAGATGCTTGAAGAAATTTTTCAGTTGATGCAGGATAGTTTTGAGCCTTATTCATCTGCATTGCCTACAAAAGAGGAGCTGCTTTTGGATATTCAAAAGCAAAATGTGTTGATTTCATGTAAAGATCAAAAACTTCTAGGATTTTTACATTTTGGTGATATAAAACAAGGGAGTATGCTTTGGCATATTGCGGTCATGCCCCAGGCACGAGGCCTGGGAATTGGAGAAGGACTGGTAAAAGATTGGTTTACAGCCCAAAGGGACATAGCAAAAAAATTCCTTCTTTGGGTAAGAACGGATAATCCTCCGGCTCTGCAAATGTATGAGAAACTTGGGTTTCTGCCTGATGGTAGGGTAGCACCCGTAATGATAAAAACCACATAATAGAAAGGATAATGAGGACATGGAAACATTAATGAAAATTTTAGTAGAATTAAGACCAGATGTAGATTTTGAGGAGAACAAAGAATTGGTGGACAGCGGTGAGTTGGACTCCTTTGACATTGTATCTTTGGTTGGGGAATTGTGTGATGCTTATGATATTGAAGTAGGCGCAGAGGACATTGTTCCCGAAAATTTTAATTCTGTTGAGGCGATTATGGCTTTGGTGGAAAGACTACAGGAAGATTGATTTTTTAAGGAGATTGGGTTATGGCGTTTACTTCGGTACAATTTGTGGTTTTTCTGTTGCTGGCGGCCACTTCATATTTCCTGACCCCGAAGCGTTACCGTTGGGTAACGCTTTTGATCGTTAATTATATCTTTTATTTTATGGCGGGGGCATGGTATTTTATATACTTACTGGCAACGACAATAACAATTTATTTTGCAGGACTTAAGTTGGGAAATATGGCTGCAAAAAACAAGGCGGCCTTTGCCGTTGCAAAGAAAGACTTGGATAAAGAGCAAAAAAAAGCTTGGAAGTCCAACTTTACAAAAAAGAAACGCAGAGTTTTAATTCCTGCATTGCTTTTTAACTTTGGTATTTTGGCAGTTTTAAAATATTCGGGTTTTGTGGGAATAAATTTGAACGCTTTGTTTGCAAAATTATCCATGGGTGTTGAGATTCCCATACGAAGTTTTTTATTGCCTTTGGGTATTTCTTTTTATACCTTTCAGTCGGTAGCCTATTTGATTGATGTTTATAGAGAAAAATATGAGCCTGAACGTAATTTGGCGAAGTTTGCTTTATTTATTTCTTTTTTTCCTCAGATTGTTCAGGGACCAATTGGCAGATTTAACGATTTAGCGGAACAGCTGTATCGTCCCAATTCTTTTTCCTTTGAACGGGTAAAGTTCGGTGTACAGCTCATGCTTTGGGGGGCTTTTAAGAAGCTTGTGATTGCAGATCGGGCCAAAGTTATTGTGGATACGGTTTTTGGTTTTCCCGAAACTTTTGGGGGTACTTATGTTGCAGTAGCGGCTGTGATTTATTGTATACAGCTTTATGGAGATTTTTCCGGGGGGATTGATATTGCCACGGGTGCGGCACAGATTTTAGGAATCCAATTGGAAAAAAACTTCGAGCGACCTTATTTGGCTACCAGTATCCCGGATTTTTGGCGTAGATGGCATATTACTTTGGGTGCGTGGTTCCGAGATTATGTGTTTTACCCGCTGTCTTTGTCCAAGTTTTTTATGAAGGTAGGCAAAAAAGGACGTAAGGTTTTTGGGAATTACATAGGGAAGTTGTTGCCCGTATTAATTCCTCAGTTTATCGTATTCTTTCTAATTGGTATTTGGCATGGGGCAGAATGGAAGTATATTGCTTTTGGCTTTTACAACGGTACGTTAATTGTTTTGGGAATTTTGTTTGATCAGCCTTTAAAAAAGCTCATGGAAAAACTCCAAATCAAGACAGAATGCTTCAGCTGGCATTTTTTTCAAGTGCTGAGAACGTTTATTTTAGTAGCCTTGGGTAAAATTATTACAAGAGCGCCCGGAGTCAGTGCTTCTGCCTATTTGATGCATTCCATGGTGCGTAATTGGGATGCCGATATTTTGACCAATGGTGGACTTTTAAAGCTGGGGCTTGATACACAAGATTTGTGGGTGCTGCTATTTTCAACCCTTGTTCTTTTGTGCATCAGCTTGCTGCAAGAGTCTGGAATACAAATTCGAGAAGCGCTATCCAAACAAAATTTGTTATTTCGTTGGATCATTTATTTGGCAGCAATTTTCTCATTAATTTTGTTTGGCGTATATGGTTTGAATTATAACGCCTCCGACTTTATTTATAGGGGGTTTTAGTATGAAAGGATGTTTAAAAATTGTGACAAGGTGTGTTGCCTTTTTTGTAATATTTTCTATGCTATTTTCCAATATGTCAGATTATTTGCGTCGCCCGGATGATGAGTCTGACGAAATTCATGCTTTTTATGATGAACCCAAGGATTCCATTGATGTATTATTTATGGGAAGCAGTCCTATTTTAAGAGGGGTGTCTCCTATGGTCATGTGGGAGCAGGATGGGTTTACCAGCTATGTTCGGGCATCTGCGCTACAGGCGCCATCTGTTACTTATGGGCTTTTGGAGGAATCTTTAGAATATCAAACCCCAGAATTAGTTGTGCTTTTATGCGACAATATTTTTCTGGATTATGATTATGCGGAACGAGAAGGGGATTTGCGACGGTCATTGGATGGTATGAAAATGTCCAAGTATAAATTTCAAATCATTCAAGAGGTTACGGCAGCGGATGACAGGCAAACCTTGTTGTCCTATATGTTCCCGTTGTTTCGTTACCATGAAAGATGGAAAGAGGTTGATTGGGCTGAGGCAGAGCCAACACCTTTAATGGAGCATTCTTTTAAAAAAGGAAATGTTTATCTTCGTGGCGGTGATCCCTTGGCATATCCGGAAAATTTTATGGAGCCTTCCGGTGTAGCTGCACCTGCTTTTAATGAAGCTGCGAAAGGCTATATAGAAAAAACCATCAATCTTTGCAAGGAAAAAAATATACCCGTTATGATCCTTCATTTGCCCAAAATGTCATGGAGTTATGAACAAAGTGCGGCAGTGGAGGGGTTTGCAAAAGAAATGGGTGTAGAATATTTGGATTGTGACACAGAGGAAATCCGAAGTCAATTAAATTTAGACCTTGCAAAGGACTATTATGACCAAGGACATATGAATTTATCGGGCTCTATAAAGCTTTCACAATGGTTTGGAGCCTATTTGGATAACACTTATGACTTGCCTGATCATAGAAATGACAATGCTTTTCAAAGATGGCTAGAGGATTATCAAGTGTATGCTGAACGAACCAAAGGATAATTATTTAAATAACAGAAAATTTGAAAGAATAAAACCTGTTTTGACATTGGTCTGAACAGGTTTTTTATTGTGCGAATTAATAACTAAATTCCGGCATAGGATAGGTTTTTTATGAATAGTTTTAGAGTAATATGAGAATAGGGAGGATAAGATATGGAAAATAATATGTATCCCTTTGTTAATTTACCATTACCCTATGATTATGATGCACTTGAGCCATATATTGATACAAGAACCATGGAAATACATCATGATCGACAGTTACAAAGCTATATCGACAGACTAAATTTGATCTTGAAGGATTATCCTGTTTTGCAACAAATGACACTGGAAGAATTAATTATAAATGCCGATAACCTATCGGAAGGACTAAGAATACCGATAAGAAACTATGCTGGCGGAGTATACAATCATCGCTTCTACTTTGATGGGCTGCAAAGGCCTTCGGATTTAACACCAAAGAATACGTTATTGGAAGTAATTAATGGCCAGTTTGGAAATTTTTATAATTTTCAGGATGTTGTTAAAAAAGCAGGGATGGGTGTATTTGGTTCCGGTTATACATGGTTGGTCTTTGATAAAGAAAAAGTGAAAGTAATAACAACACCAAATCAGAATTGTCCCATTGCGCAAGGATATTGTATCATTTTTGCCTTAGATGTATGGGAGCATGCCTATTATTTACAACATTATAATTTAAGAGGGAACTATATTGATGATTGGTTTAGGGTAGTTAATTGGGAAAAGGCAAACCAACTTTATCTGGAATGTCTTATAGATTATCAAGAAATTGGGATAAGAAGAAGAAATCAAGGCAAGGGCTTCAATAATGGAATGACGGAAAGATAAAATACGGCACAAGATGGTAGAAAATCCGTTTTGTGCCGTATTTTTTAAATATAGAGAGGCATAGCTGCAATTATATTTCCCAATTAATGAAACAATAAAAGATTTACACGACCTTGATGTTCCATTTTTTCATCCAATAATTAATTTGAACAACATAGGCTAACATTTGTGGGCCGGCCATCAACTGACCATACCATGGTTTTCCATAATCAGATGGGCTTGTGATGAAGGTTTCCACCTTTTTGCGGTCTAAAAATTGTAATACGGGGGAAGTAGAGTCTTTCATAATTTCCAATACCATGGATGACAAAAGGTTTTCATAGTTTTTGTCGTAAATTTTGGGATAAGGTGATTTTCGTCTAAATAATACTTCATCAGGAATCAGCCCTATGCCACATTCTCTTAATAATGACTTTACCACACCATTTCTTGTTTTCATATCCCATGGGACGTTCCAAACATATTCAATCAGTCTATGGTCTGCAAAGGGAACTCTTGCTTCCAGGCCGCTATACATACTGGTTCGATCCATACGATCCAATAGCGTTTGCATAAACCATTTTTGATTCAAGTATGCAATCTCCCGTCTGCGGGCTTCTTCTGGGGTATCTTCTGCCAATTTTGGGGTTTCACCTACAGATTTTGCATAGGTTTTGGCAACATAATCATCCATATCAAGATACTCAATAAAATCATCTTTCAACAATACTTTTCGTGCTTCCAAGTCCATGGTCCAAGGAAAGGTATTTGCTTCAAAGCATTCTTTTTTATGAAACCAAGGGTAACCGCCAAAAATTTCATCGGCACATTCCCCGGTTAAAGTAACTTTATTATATTTTTTTACTTTTGAGCAAAAATAAAGTATGGAAGAATCTATGTCTGCCATTGCAGGCAAATCTCTGGCATCCACGGAATCTTTTAGACAATTGGTTTGATCTTGAATACTGCAATTCAAATAGCGGTGGTTGGTGTTTAAATATTTCACCATAATATCTACAAAAGGTCTATCCTGCGATGGTTGAAAGGATGAGGCTTTAAAAAATTTATCATTACCAACAAAATCAAAAGAAAAAGTGTTAAGCTGCTCGCCTTTTTTTGCCAATTCCTTAGCGCATACGGCAGTAACAAGGCTACTATCTACGCCGCCGGATAAAAAAGTACAGATGGGTACATGGGATACCATTTGCCGTTTGATGGAATCAATCAGCAACTCTTTTGTTGTTTCAACGGTTGTTTCATAATCATCCTCATGGACATGGCTCTCCAGCTTCCAATAGCAGTTTGTTTGGATTTCTGAGGGAGAAAATGTCATATAATGGCCGGGAAGCACTTCATCAATGCCCTTAAACACACCTTTCCCATAGGTTTTTGCCGGGCCAATGCTAAATACCTCGTTGAGCCCTTCTTTATCCAATTGGGGTACGATACCCGGGTAGGCAAACAAGCCTTTGATTTCAGAAGAAAATACAACTTCTTTATCAAAAATAGAGTAAAACAGCGGTTTTATTCCGGAACGATCTCGGTAGAGGAGCATCATATTTTTAGTTGGATCATAAATGGCAAAGGCAAAAATTCCGTTGAGCTGTTTTACAAAATCAGCGCCATATTCCATATAGCTAACTAAAATGACTTCGGTATCAGAATTCGTTTCAAAAGTCCAGCCTTTTGCCAAAAGTCCGCCGCGTAGTTCTTGGGTATTATAAAGCTCTCCATTGTAAACAATAGCCCAAGTTTTGCTGCCCACAGTTTTTGTGATTGGCTGATGACCGGTTTTTAAGTCAATAATGGAAAGCCTTGCGTGGGAAAAACCAAGATTTGCCGTTAAGAATGTGCCACAGTCATCAGGGCCTCTATGACGCTGTACCGTGTACATTTCTTCCAGTATTTTTGTATAATAGTCTTTTTGTTCTAGATAGTTCTTTTGAGGATTAAAAAATCCGGCAATGCCGCACATAGTATACGCCTCCTAAATGCTAAATTAATATACAAGCTAAGATAAAGGTAAATAAAAATCCAATCCCCACAGGAAGTAGATTTTTTCTAGCTAATTCTAAGGGATTCACATTGCAAATTGCGGCAACGGGAATTAACCCCCACGGAACAATGGTACCGCCACCTACAAAAATTGCTGAAATTTGACCAAGGGTTGCCAAAATAGGAATAGAGCAATTGATGGTGGTGCCAAAGGTATTTGCCAATACGCCTACTAAAGGCAGACCGGAGAACCCTGAGCCATCCAGACCTGTTAATGCCCCTATAAACATTTGTATGAAAACAACAACGTATTTATTTAACGGCGTTACACCTGCAAGCCAAATTGCCCAGTCGTTTAAAATGCCGCTTTGATATTGTTCCCCTAAAATATAGGTAATACCCGTTCCGCCTAAGAAGAAAAACCCGCCAATAATAATAACGGGAGCAAAGATTTTTATAGCAAACAAAAATCCATCTTTAATATATTCCGTAACCTTTTCAAGGCTTTTTTTCTTAAAGCCTACAATGGAGGCGATAATCATGACCATCATCGCTGTTCCGGAAACTAAACTTGTGGCATCTCCACCTTTTAGATCGTACACAAACATTAGAATAATATCTATTACAAAGGCCAGCGGGGTAAAAATAGCAATAAAAATTGCCCCTTTTGTTGGTTTATTCAGCGGGACTTCTTCGTTGCTCTGCATATATAAGGTGCTGCCGCTTTTACCCACCATATTTTTTCGGTTCAAAATAAAAGCGGAAACTACGGTAACAATGCTCATGGTAAGAAAAAGAGGCATTCCGGTTTGTAGAATATTTTGTGGCTCTATTCCTGCTGAGGAAGCGGTAATTGCAGGGGCTCCTTGAATTACAATGTCCGAACTAAGAGCAATGCCGTGACCAAATAGATTCATGGCAATTGCGGCAGCCAAAGGAGTCAATCCTTTTTTTACAGCCAAAGGAACTAAAATGGCGCCTACCAACGCAACGGCAGGGGATGGCCACAGAAACAGAGAGAAAATCATCATGGTAATCCCCAAAATCCACCAAGTAATATAGGTGTTTTTCATAATCTTAGACATGGAACGCATCATCAGATAGTCGCTGCCTAAATCAGACAGACATTTGGATAAAGAAGTAACTAGGGCAATGGTAGCAATGATTTCCATGAATTCCTTTGAGGCATATAATACGGCATGAAAAACGGATTGGATACCGCCTGCTAAGTTATGGCTGCTTACCAGTCCCAATATAAATATAAAAATGATACAGACTATGGGTGTATCTTTTCTGAGTATCATTGTTGCTAGAATGCTTATTACGCCTATGAGATAGATAAAATGAATAGGTGTAAGGTGAACCGATAAGCTTGGCATATGCGATACCCCCTGTTAAATGATATAAAATACAATATTCATTTTCATTAAAAATGTGCTAGGGGTAGTGGAGGGTGACTGTTTTTTAAGGAGAAAAACACAATAGGTTGTGCAAGTTTTGGGTTTTTATAGAAAAAGTAATAAGAATAGTGGATTGTGTAGATTTTTAAACAAGTTTCTTTTATAATAAATAATATGTTTTTTTATAGATTTTTTTGTACTTTTTTGAGATAATACCTATGAATCATATTGAGGGGGGCTTTGATGAATTTTACTGATTTGAAATATGTCATTGAAATTGATAAGTGCGGCTCTATATCGTTGGCAGCAAAAAATTTATACGTTGCCCAGTCAAATTTAAGCCGTGCGGTAAAAGAACTGGAACAAGAATTTGATATTGTTATTTTTAAGCGTACGCCAAAAGGAGTAATCACTACCCGAGAAGGCCAGCGTTTTTTGCGCCATGCAAAGGAAATACAATATCAAGTAAACAATTTGACAAATGCATATTCTGATTTTAACGATCGTGGTGTGGCTTTGAAGATTTCTGTGCCAAGGGCCAGTTATATTTCTGAGGTGGTCTCTAATTTTTTGATGACACTGATTGATGAAGAAAATTTGAGGATTCACTATTGTGAAACAAATTCCAGTAGAACAATTCAAAATGTATTAGATTATCATTATGATATTGGTATTATTCGTTATAATGTTATGCATGAGGGTTATTATTTGTCTTTATTTAAACTGAAAGATCTGGCGTACAGACTAATTTTAGAGTTTGACTATTTGCTGTTAACCTCAAAAGATAGTATTATTGCTGATAAATATATTCGCTCCGATTCGGATTTAGAGGGCTGTATTGAGGTGGTTCATGGAGATGAAAGGCTCCCAACGGGGGGATACATTGATCTCACGGATAATGAAAGAGAGGAACGCTATCAGAAAAAGGTTCTTTATATTTATGAGCGGGGCAGTCAATATGAAATTCTTTCCACTGTACCCAATACCTATATGTGGGTATCTCCTGTACCTGATGACATCCTTGAAAAATATGGCTTGGTACAATTGCGCTGTGGTGCATATGCTAAATATATGAAAGATGTTATGGTATTCAAGGAAAATCATGTACCAAAGAAATATGAAAAGCAACTTGTAGATATGTTAAGGGACAAGGCTCGTGAATTTGGGTGTTACTTTTAATTTGACGAATTATTTGTGCCAAGGCGAAAAAGAAAGACATGTTTATTAAATTATATAAAGAGTTAATCTGTTTAATACAGTAAAAAGATTCACATTTTGAATAAAGTGTGAATCTTTTTTTGATTTAGTGATTGTCGAAATTTAGGGGAATGCATGTTTGAATTTGAAAATTAAATTAAAATCGAGTTTTATATTTTTTTTCTGGTGGATGCCAATGTTCTCTCAAAGCAAGAAAAACAAAAAAATATACAAGTTGATTCAGAGGTTTGTGGGGGAGTTTTTAAGCACATTTTTATAAAATGTGTTTGCTTGTACATATAAATGTACAAATAGACCAATTTTGATGGAAAAAACATAGGTTTTATTCATTCTTTTGAGTGGTAGCAAAATATGACCATAATTTATGTCCATATAAAAAATGATATAGGCTATTCGCTAAACTGGTATATATATTTTTGGATTTTTTTATTGATTAAATGGATTTAAGGTGCTAACATTAGCACCAAGAAGAAAAAACGCACAATATTGGTTGTGTATTCATTTGTCAAGTATATAATATGCACAATAGTGGTAATTTTTTCTTTTTATTTGCTCTCTGTGTCAATTTAATGCCCCATCTCAATTTCATATTTTATATATGTAAAACAGATGGGGTAAACGGCAGTTTGTGCAGTACCGTTCCTGCACTTTAAAATAAAGGATACTAGAAACTAACACTAAACTATTGTAAGGGGGACTTTAAATGTCAGCTGAAAAGAAAAAAGATGCAGCCACTGTAACAAAAAGACCTGAAGTTGTAAACAACGTCGAAACCTTAAAGCACAGAATTGCTGAGGTAAAAGAGGCACAGAAAAAATTTGCTACCTATACACAAGAACAGGTAGACAAAATATTCTTGGCAGCGTGTACTGCAGCTAACAAGAACAGAATTCCTTTGGCACGTTTGGCGGTAGAAGAAACAAAAATGGGTGTCGTTGAGGATAAGGTTATTAAAAACCACTTTGCTTCCGAATATATTTATAATGCATACAAAAATTCTCAGACATGTGGTGTCTTAGAAGAAGATCCTGCTTTTGGCATTAAGAAAATTTATGAACCTATCGGTGTTATTGCGGCAGTTGTTCCTACAACAAACCCTACATCCACTGCAATTTTTAAATGCTTGATCTGTTTAAAAACAAGAAATGGTATGATCTTTTCCCCTCACCCTTCAGCAAAGAAATGTACAATTGCTGCAGTTAAGACGGTATTGGATGCAGCTGTTGCGGCTGGTGCACCTGAAGGAATCCTTGCTTGGATTGATGAGCCCTCCATTGAATTGTCTGTTGAGGTAATGAAGGATGCAGATATGGTATTGGCTACTGGTGGTCCTGGAATGGTTAAATCTGCTTACTCCTCAGGAAAACCTGCTGTTGGTGTAGGTAATGGTAATACACCTGCATTGATTGATGAATCAGCAGATATCATAATGGCGGTTAACTCTGTAATACACTCCAAGACATTTGATAATGGTACAATTTGTGCTTGCGAACAGTCTGTAGTTATTGTGGATAAAGTATATGAAAAGTGTAAAAAAGAATTTCTTGAAAGAGGCTGCTATTTCTTGAATGAGGAAGAAAAAGAAAAAGTTCGTAGAGTTATTTTAAATGCAGCTGGAAATATCAATGCTCAAATCGTTGGGCGTAGTCCTATTCAGATTGCTCAATTGGCAGGATTTGAGTGTCCTAAAGATGCTAAAGTTCTCATTGGTGAAGTTACAGAGGTTGATGTTTCAAAAGAGCCTTTTGCTCATGAAAAACTTTCTACAATTCTTGCTATGTATCGTGGTAATACATTTGAAGAAGCTTTGGATATCGCAGACAGATTGATTCTTGATGGTGGTGTTGGGCATACATCCGTACTATATGCTGATCCGGTTAAGGTTCCTGATAAAATCAAAAAATTTGAAGAAAGAATGAAAACTTGCCGTATCTTAATCAATACTCCATCATCTCAGGGTGGTATCGGCGATCTTTATAACTTTAGACTTCTTCCTTCTCTTACTTTGGGTTGTGGTTCTTGGGCAGGCAACGCTGTATCTCACAACGTTGGTATTTCGGAATTAGTCAATATCAAAACTGTAGCTGAGAGGAGAGAAAACATGCTGTGGCTTAGAACTCCTGAGAAGGTATACTTTAAGAAAGGATGCACACCTGTTGCATTAAAAGAATTAAAGGAAGTATATAACAAAAAGAAAGCATTTATTGTAACTGATAGTTTCTTATACAAAAATGGATACACAAAATCTGTAACAGATCAGTTGGATGAAATGGGTATTCAGCACCATGTATTCTTCGAGGTAACTCCCGATCCTACTTTGCCTTGTGCACAAGCCGGTGCTGCTGCACTGAAGGAATTTGAGCCTGACGTAATCATCGCAATCGGCGGCGGTTCCGCAATGGATGCTGCGAAAATCATGTGGATCATGTATGAACATCCCGAAGCTGACTTTGCTGATTTGGCAATGCGTTTCATGGATATTAGAAAGAGAGTATTCGTATTCCCTAAGATGGGCGTAAAGGCAATGATGGTATGTATCGCAACATCTTCCGGTACTGGTTCCGAGGTTACACCTTTTGCCATCATTACAGATCCTTCCACACAGACAAAATACTCTATCGCTGACTATGCATTGTTGCCTACAATGGCAATCAGTGATGCAGATATGATGATGGATCAGCCTAAAGGCTTAACATCTTCTTCCGGTATCGATGTATTGACTCATGCACTTGAAGCATATGTATCTATGCTTGCTACGGATTATACAGATGGTTTAGCTTTAAAAGCTGCGAAGCTGGTATTTGATTTCTTGCCTAGAGCTTACAAATTCGGCCGTGATGATATAGAAGCACGTGAAAGAATGGCGAATGCTTCCACAATCGCTGGTATGGCATTTGCGAATGCGTTCTTGGGTGTTTGCCACTCCATGGCACATAAGCTTGGTGCACATCACCATGTACAGCACGGTGTTGCCAATGCATTGTTGATCACTGAAGTAATTAAATATAACTCGGCTGAAGTTCCTAAAAAGATGGGTACATTCCCTCAATATCAGTATCCTCATGCTCGTGCTCGTTATGCTGAGGTTGCTACATACTTGGGACTTCCCGGCAAGACAGATGAAGAAAAAGTGGATAGCCTGATTGCTAAAATTGAAGAATTGAAGGCGACTGTTGGTATCGCAAGTTCTATCAAAGAACATGGCGTTGACGAAAAAGCATTCTTGGATAAACTGGATGTTATGTGTGAAGAAGCATTCGATGACCAGTGTACAGGAAGCAACCCTAGATATCCTTTGATGAGCGAAATCAGAGAAATGTATTTGTCCGCTTACTACGGCAAATAATCAACATACTCCCATATTAATAAAGGCCGCATAGAGATATGCGGTCTTTAAATTGAAACCAAAGGCTTCCCACATTTATTCTTAGAAAATTTTCTCTTTGGTCTCATATGATAATATTGAATTATTAGACTCATTCTTTTTAATAGAACTTAAAAAACAATGTTACCCTTTAAAATAAATTTAGCCAACATGATATAGTCAAATAATGGATAAAAAACGGATTACAACGTCTAGGTTGTAATCCGTTTTGAAAATCAGAGATTATTTTCTTTTTCCTTTTTCTTTTTTTGCGATTTCCATATGAATTCGTTTGTTTTTAATTTTTGCGTTTTTCATACCCACAAGGACATCTTTTACATAATCCTTTGGAATATCCACAAAGGTATAGTCATCATAAAGGTCAATGGCGCCTAAGACTTTACCGGGCACGCCGGATTCATTTGCAATGGCACCAACGATATCCTTGGCGCGAATTTTGTTTTTCTTACCAGCGTTAATAAACATACGCACCATTTTTTCATGATCGCCGCCGTAGAATTCTGTTCCGCCTAAATTTATGTCATCCAAAACATCCAATTCGTCTACATTAACATCAGCAAGGTGATTTTTCAATAATGCTGCTGCAATATCAATGGCAGTATAATCCTCTTCCATAAGACGATCTACTAGATTAACATATTTTGTTAAATGTCCGTCGTTTATAATTTCTTTTAATTTTTCTAAGAAGATGTTGGTTTTCATTTCTTCTACATCGCTTAATGTAGGCAGTTTTTGCTGGGCAATTTTTGTTTTTGTATAGCGCATGATATCCCGCAGCTTATAAATTTCTTTGCCAACGCAGAATGTGAATGCTTTTCCCGCTTTTCCTGCGCGGCCTGTACGTCCGATACGGTGTACATAATATTCTTCATCTTGAGGAACGTCATAGTTGAAAACAACATCAATGTCATCAACGTCAATCCCTCTTGCCGCAACGTCAGTTGCAACCAGGATTTCAATGGTTCCATTACGGAATTTTTGCATAACTTTATCACGCTGAGGCTGTTTTAAATCCCCATGAAGGCCTTCTGCAAAGTAGCCACGACCTTGAAGAAGTTCTACTAAATCGTCAACACGTTTTTTTGTATTACAAAATACCATTGCCAAATGGGGATCATATACATCAATGATACGGGTCAAAGCGTCGAGCTTTGTTTTTTCCTTTACATCGAAGTATGCTTGTTCAATATTTGGAACTGTTAATTCTTTACGCACTACCTTAACAAACTCCGGATTTTTTAAGAATCTTCTGGTAATATCCAGAATTTCGGGAGATAAGGTGGCTGAGAACAGTAGGGTCTGATGTTCTTCGGGGATTTTGGTCAAGATTAATTCGATATCCTCCCGAAAGCCCATATCCAGCATTTCATCGGCTTCGTCTAAAACCATCATTTGTACTGTTTCCATTTTTAAAGTACGACGACGCATATGATCCATGACGCGGCCGGGTGTACCGATCACTACCTGGGCACCTTTTTTTAATGCAGCAATCTGTCTGTCGATAGGTTGTCCGCCGTAGATTGGTAAAACACGAATATTCTCTTTATATTTCAAAAGTTTTCTGAATTCTTCACTAACCTGTATTGCTAATTCTCTGGTTGGGCAGAGAATCAATGCCTGTAAACGCTTATCATTTGGGTTTACACGTTCTAAGCAGGGGATACCAAAGGCTGCTGTTTTGCCGGTACCTGTTTGAGATTGACCGATTACGTCCCTGCCTTCTTTTACTACACTAATTGCCATAGACTGAATGGGTGTTGCTTCTTCAAACCCCATATCCAATACAGCTTGACAGATTTCTGGGGATAAGTCCATGTCTTGAAATTTTAAATGTTCCATTCTTTGTTTCCTTTCTTCTTTCCTGAGCCGAAGAGAACTACAAAAAAGGAAATTGCTTGTCAGAGGAAATCCTCCACGTTTTCTTTCGACTGCTTAATTAACTTTAAGTGCTTTCGCAAATGGCATATTCTTAAGATTTTTTAAATATACCTGTTTATATCCCTTTTAAAGCACTGTTTTTCCAATAGGGTTCAACAAAAACCATACGCTATATATTAACAAGGAAAAATAGTAATTGCAAGGGGCAATTGTCTGTTATATAATGAATTGTTACTAATATACAAGAAATACTCAGAAATAGGAGGAATTTTGATAATGCAGATATTTGAAGCTATTATTTTGGGCTTAGTCCAAGGGCTGACAGAGTTTTTGCCGGTTAGCAGTTCCGGACATTTGGTGCTCTTTGAGAACCTTTTTGGCATACATGAAGCAACACAGGCGTTCTCTATTTTACTGCATGTAGCAACATTGGTTGCGGTATTTGTCTATTACTGGAAAGATATTTGGGCGTTGATATGCCATCCTTTTCAGCGTACAACAGCACTTTTGATTGCCGGTACAATTCCTACTGTGATTATAGCATTGTTATTTAATGATACTTTTGATGCTATTTTCGGCGCTGGAAAATTTATTGGTTTCAACTTCATTTTTACCGGATTAATTCTTCTTTATGCAGATAGTTGCAAAGGTGGAAGAAAGAAAATTCGCAATATGTCTATTTTTGATTCTTTGATTGTAGGGACGATGCAAGGTGTTGCTATTTTACCGGCAATCTCCCGCTCGGGTATGACCATCAGTGCGTCCTTGGCTAGAAATGTAGACCGTGAAAATGCCGCAAGATTTTCTTTTTTACTTTCTATACCTGCGATATTAGGCGGTATGGTGCTTACGGTGAAGGATATGATAACTGGTGAAGTTGCTTTAACGGAGGCTTTTGGTATATTGCCTATGATAGCAGGATTTATTGCGGCAGCGGTTTCCGGTTATTTTGCTATTCGTTTTATGGTAGACATTATTAAAAAAGGTAAGCTGAAATGGTTTTCCGTTTACGTTTTTATTTTAGGTGGTATATTAATTACAGATCAGTTGTTTTTACATATGATTGTAAAGTGATTTGTTTTTTTTGAAACCAGAAAAAAGTGATTTAATTAGCGGAGGGCAATATAATTGTAAACAACGTGATATTTTGATATATTTAATAGTATTATTGAACAGTAGAAGGAGGGGGGCATATGATCCTGAAACAAATTTTTCTGGAAGAATCTATACTTGGGCTTCAGGGAAATGTGGAATTTATATTTCGCATAATTGTGGCTTGTATTTGTGGGGGTATTGTTGGCTATGAAAGAACAAGACGCCGTAAAGAAGCGGGGATTCGTACCCATGTTATTGTTGCAGTAGGTGCAACATTAATGATGATTGTTTCAAAATATGGCTTTTATGATGTGCTTTCCACCTCAGGTATAGGGGTAGATGTATCAAGAATTGCATCCAATGTTATTACGGGGATATCTTTTCTTGGAGCAGGGGTTATTTTTGTAAAAAATATTTCTATTAAAGGATTAACTACTGCTGCTGGGCTTTGGGCAATGGCGGGCATAGGCTTAGCCATTGGTGCCGGTATGTATTCCATAGGCATTTTTACTACGATATTTATTCCCGTTATTCAAATTTTGCTTCATAGCAGTTTAAATAAACAAGAGCCTAATTATGATGATACAGTTTTAATTACTTTTTATCATATTCCTTCGGAAATTGATTCTATTAAAAAGGCATTAAAAGACAAAAAGATTGAAATTATGCATATGGAGTTGGAAAAAAATCCGGATGGTACGGCTACCGTTGTTTTGGATGTAACAAGGGACACTATGGTTACTTGTACAGATTTGACTAGTATTTTGTCAGATAACCCATTGGTAAAGAGTTTTAAAATATAAGAAATTAGAGAATGAATTTTCTAAAAGACTGCATAATAACCCAAGACAGGAGAAATCTGTTTTGGGTTTCTTTTTTTGTATAAAATAGGTTCCTTTAGGAGGTGTGAAAATGGATATTTATATCAAGCCTATGGAAAAGGCGCAGGTGATCGGTAGGAAGCTCGTTTATTTAAAAGATGTGGGAGAGGTCTATATTGGCGGACAAACAAAGGGGGAAATTGAATCAATTGTTGTTTTTCAAATACCTGAGGATAAAGATGAAACCTATCTTATCTCGGTTTTGGATATTATACGTGCCATTAATCATCAATACCCCGATGCTACTGTTACAAATGTTGGAGAGATGGATATTTTGGTGGAGTATCATCAAAAGGAAAAGAAAGAAAATAAAGGTGTTGAGTTATTAAAGGTATTTTTCGTTTGCGTCGTTTTGTTTGCGGGGGCATCAACTACGATTATGTGTTTTCATACTGATACACAGGTACCGTTAATTTTTCAAAATTACTATTATATGTTTTTTGGTGAAAATGTGGATATGCCGGCCATTTTATCCATACCGTATTCCGTTGGGTTGGCTGTTGGCGTTTTAGTATTCTTTAATCATTTTTCCAAATTTAAAGTTACCGATGATCCCACACCCATTGAGGTTGAAATGACTACCTATGAAAAAGAAACAAATGCAAGTGTTGTGGATAAACTGAACAAGAAAAATGCTAAGGAGGGAAAAGAAAAATGATGGCCAAGGCATTAATGATTATCATTGGTTTTTCCTCAGGGGCAGGAATTGCGGCAGGTGTTTTTGCTTTCATTGCAGCCATTGGCATTGTGCCTCGCATGGCACAAAGAAGTAAGACGGAAAAGTATATTCCCCTATATGAAGATATGATTTTATTGGGTGGACTTTTTGCTGCTACAGCCATGTTTGTTGACTATCGCCTTCCTCGAATTCCCATATTGGCGGGGGGATATGCCCTTTGCATTGGAATCTTTGTGGGTGTCTTGGCAGTGGCGCTGGCGGAAGTTTTAAACGTAATGCCAATTTTGTTGCGAAGAGGCAGAATTACAAAAGGACTTCCTTGGCTATTGCTAAGTTTTGTGTTGGGCAAGGTAGTGGGATCTTTAATATATTTTTACGTAGATGGATTTTATGTAGTTTAAAACGATAGGCTGTGAAAACCGTTGGGAATAAAAATTCTTAGAAAGTTCTCTGTAGGCTTTTATTTTTATTATAAGGTAATTATAAAACGCAGTAATTGTATATTTCCCCCCAGAAAGGGGGAGCTGCAATGAAAAAGTATTTTTTTTATATACTTGAAAATACTAAGTTTTGATATAGTTAGGCAAGATTTTATGAAGGAGGTCGTTAGATGGACACAAGTAAACGTGCCAAACAGGAATACGACCAAATGGTAAAAAAAGCATCACCAAACAGTCCGATTTTTACGAATTGTTTAAAGGCTTTTTTTTCCGGAGGTCTCATTTGTGGTTTTGGTCAGTTATTGTTAGATTACTTTAGCAAAACAAATTCTCAGGAGGATGCGGCATTGCTGGTATCTGTAACCCTGATTGCCATTTCAGCTATTTTAACTGGCTTTGGTTTATATGAAAAATTGGGTAAGCATTGCGGTGCAGGTACGATTATTCCCATAACAGGCTTTGCAAATTCTGTTGTTTCACCAGCAATTGAATTTAAGAAAGAGGGTTTGATTTTTGGTACTGGGGCAAAGATGTTTATATTAGCAGGGCCGGTTATTGTTTATGGAACGTTTACATCTATGATTGTAGGTTTAATATATTATTTTGTGGGCAGGTGATGAAAGAATGGGTGTAAAAAAAATTGGAAAACAAACGGTTCGCTTGAGTGAAGGTGTTCGTATTTTGGCGGCAGCATCTACTGTTAGCAAAAAAGAGGGCGAGGGTCCTTTGGGTAAATATTTCGACAAAATCGTCGAGGATTCTACGTTTGGTGAGAAAAGCTGGGAACTGGCAGAGAGTCGTTTTATTCGAGAGAATATGGAGCTTGTGGTGCAAAAAGCAGGTTTAAAGATGAACGATATGGATTACCTGCTTTGCGGAGATCTGTTAAACCAATGTACTGCTTCGACCTTTGGTATTATGGATTTTCAAATTCCTTTTTTTGGTCTATATGGCGCTTGCTCAACAATGGGTGAGTCCATGTGTTTAGGAGCCATGCTAATTGATGGTGGGTTTGCAAACCATACGTTAGTGGGAGCCTCCAGCCATTTTTGTGGTGCAGAGAAACAGTTTCGCGCTCCCTTATCTTTGGGAAATCAAAGGCCGCCTTCTGCTACATGGACAGTAACGGGAGACGGGGCGGTTGTTTTAGGAAAGAAGGGGAACTTCCCTTGTATCACAGAAATCACCACAGGGAAAATTATGGATATGGGAGTTACCGATGCAAACAACATGGGAGCTGCCATGGCACCAGCGGCTGTTGATGTATTGATAAATAATTTTCAGGATACAGGAAGAAAACCTCAAGATTATGATGTAATTGCCACGGGAGATTTGGGAGAGATTGGCCGTGGTTTGGTAGTAGATTTGATGAAAAAAGAAGGATTTACCATGGATGGGCGGTTTACCGACTGTGGTATTGAGATTTTTGATAAAAACACTCAGGATACGCATAGTGGTGGAAGTGGATGCGCATGCTCCGCAGTTACATTTTGTGCACATTTCTATCCCAGGTTAATGTCGGGAGAAATTGGCAGTATGCTTTTTATTCCTACTGGAGCCTTGCTTAGCACAACTTCCTCACAGCAAGGGCAAAATATTCCGGGGATTGCCCATGGCGTTGTTATTGAGGGGTGTGGCGAAAAGGAGGATAAATAATGGTTTCTTTTTTAAAAGCCTTTCTTGTAGGCGGACTTCTTTGTGTGATTGGACAAATTTTAATTGATAAAACAAAGTTGACTTCCGGAAGAATTTTAGTGATATATGTTTGCTTGGGATGTATTTTAGGCGGCTTTGGTATTTATCAGCCTCTGAAAGATTTTGCAGGTGCCGGAGCTACAGTACCTTTGACTGGTTTTGGTTATCGCTTGGCAGATGGAGTTATGAAAGAAGTCGACTCTTCGGGTGTTTTGGGGATTTTTACAGGAGGAATGAAAGCAGCAGCGGGTGGCGTAACGGCGGCAGTGGTGTTTGCCTTCCTTGTTGCGCTGGTTGCAAATCCTAAGGAAAAGTAAATTGTATTTGTGAAGTCTTATCCGTAAGATAAGGCTTTGTTGTGGAAAAGAAAACCACGCGTTAGACGCGTGGTTTTTTAGCCGGAATCAATGATTTGAACTATCCACAAACCACTTGTTTTTGTATGCAAAAGTAATAATTAAATTTTACACATGGCAGAAAAAGATTTCCGTATGTTTAGATTTTTTTCTTAATAGTTCAATTACTTTACTCATTTTCTGAAAAAAATTGTATTTTATAGGACAAGAATGAACGGATATTCTTGGATAAGCATATTATGAAGTAAGTACAGAAGAAAGGAAGGAAAAAGACAAAACAGAATAAAAGTAGAAATTTCTTGTAAGTTTGGTAGGGGCTTAACAAAAAGAATAATTGCCTATAAGAAAAACTCCTTTGTACCCTTTCGAAGTTAGCTTAAAAATCACTGCTTTTGTGGCGATGAACAAATAGCGGCAGATTAAGCTGACTCGGAAGGGATTTTTTTACAATGAAATGATTCATGAGAAACAGCGATGAGAAAATCTGGTTCACTGAATTTCCAATAAAAGTAATTGTAAAAGCATTGAAAATTTACTTTGTGTTTTCTGTTAACATTTCCTTGTTTTCAAAGCAAAAAGAAGGTATATTATATTAGATACAAATAGCTTATTTCAAAACACTAGTTAGCGAGGACAGCATATGCAGGGCAACAAGATTTTTTGGAAAACTTTCTTCATTATAATTGTTTTTTTTGTGACAACCTTTTTTCTGGTGGTTGACTATACTGGGCATAGTAAAAGTTTCATTCAAGAGCAAACTTATGTATCCCTTGAGGAGCAGGCAAAAATGGTGCGCAACGATTTTCGTCAACGATTGGAAGAGCGATTGCTATTATTGGATTCTTTCGCAGAATACGTCGCAAAAGAAGATGAAGTTTCAATAGAGTTGGATTCTGACTTCAGAGAAGATGTTAATTTAACACACGATTTTGAGCAAATGGGCATTGCTAATAACAAAACGGGAATAGTGAAATTTAGTGATGGCAGTAGCATCAATATTTCAAATAAAAAGTATTATCAAAATGCCTTGCAAGGAAATCCCAGCATTGATTATTTTTTAGAGGACATGGACACAACCAGCACCTTGATATTTGCAACACCTATTTTTAATGACGGGGATATAGAGGATGTATTAATTGCCACGGTTAGTGGGAATTTTTTGGAAGAACAAATCAATTTTAATTCTCATGGGGAAAACGATTTTGTTTTTTTAACAGATAATCAAGGGAATATTTTAAGCTATCGGTATGATGATTTTTTAGCCGAAAATAATATTTTTGTATATTTTAATGCACAGAATGTAAACGCAGCGCAAATCATGGAGAACATGAACAATCATGTGAATAATTCATTTACTTATTATGACGGAGAAAAAAACTGGAACACTACATACATGCCCCTTGGAATAAATGACTGGTATGTATTTTGTATGACACCCAATAACGCAATAGGAAGTGCTCAAGGTGAACTTGATTCTTTCGGGACTGATTTTCTTGTGAAAATGCTCCTTGTTTTTGCTGCAGGGGTTATTTTTGTTTATTTATTTTTTCGAAATGCAGCAGCACTTAAAAAGGAAAATGAGTTTTTAAGAATGGCCCAGGATGTTGCGGGGGCAATATCATTTAGGGGGGATTACAAAAAAGATACCTTTGTGATTAACGGTAATTATTTCGAACTGTTTGGAAGAGATCCATTTGCAGCGAAAATAAGTGATTTAGGCAAACCGCATCCTTTTATTTTACAGGAAGATCAAGAGGTCTTTTTAAAGATGGGCGGAGAATTAATTGCGGGGAAAGAAAAGGGCAATGCACAATATCGGTTCGTTGCTATGGATGGAAGTATCCACTGGCATCAGTTTGTATATCGTGTATGGTTTGATAGACATGGGTTACCTAAGGAATGTTATGGGATGATTATTCCCATTGATCAGCAAATGAAAGAAATTTCAAAATTGCAAATGCAGGTAGAGAAAGATCCTTTGACCGGTGTACTGAACCGAATGGCATTTGAGATTTACGCGAATCATTGTTTTAGCGGAGAATTGGAAGGGGACTGCCATGCTTTGTTATTATTGGATTTGGATGATTTTAAGCAGATAAATGATGGATATGGGCATGTATTAGGGGATCATGCGCTTATTACAACAGCTGCGATTTTGAAGACCTGTGTGCGAAACAGTGATTATGTAGGACGTTTGGGCGGGGATGAATTTGCAGTGTTTTTGAAGAGTGTAAGTCAAGAGCAGGCTGCAAAAAAAGCAGGAGAAATCTGTGAAGCTCTTGAACGAGCCGAAATGAAATCTAATGAGGCTATGGTAACCTGCAGTATTGGTATAGCCTGTTTTCCTAAGGATGGGATCGATTTTAATGAGCTTTATCAGCGTGCAGACCGAGGCTTATATAAAGTGAAAGGAACAGGCAAGAACAATTATTGCATTGTGGACTGATTTCATTAGCTTCAGTCATTGTCTGTAATTTAAAAATTTGTAAAAAAATAAGAATTTTTTAAAGAAATACTTGCATTTAAGTGGAAAACATGTTAATATAGTCAAGCAGTTTTCCTTGCGGATGTGGCGGAACTGGCAGACGCACCAGACTCAAAATCTGGCGGTAGTGATATCGTGTGGGTTCGAGTCCCACCATCCGCACTTTAATTTTCAGTACAGAAGGATATCCTTTTTGTACTGATTTTTTTTATTTCCAGAAGAATCTCTTTTTTATGGAGGTGGTGCCTTTATGGGTAAAGGGAATAATAATACTTTTGATAATGAGCGTTGGTACATAGGAATTTCCTATTGCCGCCAGCGTGTATTTTCCTAAAACATTCCAAACGATAGCAGTATCAAAATTATATTAAGATTCTGTATCAGGCTCCCCATGAGCAACAGCAGGGGAAATCTCATCAATATTGTCAGGGGTTTTCTGTGTGTCATATTTTGCTGCATGATTTTCCTCATTATGTTTTGTTAATGTGCGTTGTTTCCTTGCAATTTTTTTGAAATATAAGAATCGTATCAGCAGGCCCCCAAACCAGCCAATCGGCGCGGCAATCCAAATGCCGTTATAGCCTAAACTCGTATGTGAAAGCAATATGGCGGTTGGTACCTGTAAAAGACAAAGGGAAGCAATAGACGCTATCATAGGAACAAAAGCTTTTCCATATCCCAGCAACAGGCCATTTAATATCTGCATAGCGGCAAAAATCAAGTAAAAAACTGATACAGTACGCAAATAGCTGTTGCCGATTAGGACAACGGCGGGGTCGCGGTTAAACAGGGAAATAAAGAACGCGGGAAATAGGCAAATTACGACGGAAATCGGTACAGAAACGCCTATGCCCATCATCAGAGCCGATTTTCCGCCTTTTACAACCCGATCTAATTTTTTCCCTCCGTAATTTTGCGCTGTAAAATTTGTCATGGCCTGCCCCAAATTCAGAGCGGGCATTACTGCAAAGGAATCCACTTTTGACGCAGCGGTATAGGCGGCCATGCAGTCGGTTCCAAAGCCATTGATTAAAAACTGAATGGACATAAATCCCACACTGACAAATACCTGCTGGAGCATGGCGGGTGTGCCGATCACAAGGCTTTTGTTTAGCTCGTGTCGGTCGAGCTTTAAATGTCCAAAATTGATGAACAAGTCAGGATAGTGCTGCCTCATGTAAATCATACAGGTTACAAAGGAAAAGGTCTGGGAAATGACCGTTGCGATTGCTGCTCCAGCGACGCCCAGCTTAATACCTGTTACAAAGAAAATATCCAGAACGATATTCATAAGCGTGGCCGCTATCAGAATATAGGTTGGCGTCTTGGAATCTCCGACGCCCCGCAGAATATTTGTCAGGGCATTGTACGCAAAGGTGGGTACTACACCGATGAATATAATCCGTAGATATGTACTCGCTATGGTGAGTACATTGCCCGGCACACGAAATAACACTAAAATATTGTACGAGAAGTACACGCCGGCAATCGCTATGAGAATGGACAGCATTGCCGAAAAAAGAAAGCCGGTGTCGATCACTTTTTTTACCAGACACATATCCTTTTCCCCAAAATAACGGGAAATCAGAACGCTTGAACCTAAAGAAATTCCAGTGGAAAGGGCAATCAGCAGGAAATTAATCTGATAGCTGAACCCTACCGCTGCCAGACTTTCTTTCCCCAAAAAATTCCCCACAATTATACTGTCTGCCACGTTGTAAAGCTGTTGAAACAAATTTCCTACCAATATTGGAAGTGAAAAGAAAAATATAGTTTTCAGTTCATTCCCCTGCGTTAAATCTTTCATTGTTAACCTCCCAATTGGCTATATTTTCCAGCATTTTTGACAAAAAAATTATGGATTTCTAAATTATCTGTAAGCGCTGGGTGGAACGTAATAGCAGATTGATTTTTGTACTCTGCTACGATGTGTTTTTGACGGTACTTAATACTTTACAGATGGAGTCATGGATGCAATATAAGGGGCACAGATATAACATATGGAGCATATTCCGATATGTTTGACTTCTTGCTCTAATACAATCATTACAATAGCATTGACTTTGTGTGCTTTCAATGCTAATATTGTATGCAAGACAATGTTTTAAGGAGGTACATCATGCCGGTAAATTCTTTTGAAGATTATCCGATGTCATGGAAACCGAGTAAGGCGCTGTTAAAGTTTCCTATCTATATTTCTCTGTCGAAGTTGTTGGAGCAGGATATAGTAAGCGGCAGATTGCCAGCAAATACAAAGTTGCCGCCTCAGCGTGAGTTGGCGGACTATTTGGACGTAAATCTAAGCACAATTACCCGCGCCCTTAAGCTGTGCGAAACAAAGGGATTGATATATGCAACAATCGGAAAAGGGACGTTTGTTTCACCCAATGCCGCTCTGCCAAATCCCGGCACACCTGACACGGATGCTTTCATAGAGCTTGGTCCAATTCGGCCCTACTATCAGTTTAATTCTATTGTATCGGACACGGCGAGGGCTATTTTGCAAGGCCCCAATGCTGATAAGTTGTTTGAGTTCAGTTACACTTTGGGAAATCGCAGGCACAGACAAATAGCGCAGAAGTGGCTTTGGGAGTTTCATATTCAGGCTGCGGTTGAGGATATTATTTTGACTTCCGGCACACAGAATGCCCTTGCCATTACATTAGTGTCATTGTTCAGAGGTGGGGATAAGATTGCTACGGACACCTTTACCTATTCAAATTTTATTAGTCTTGCCAAACAGCTTCACATTCAGTTAATTCCCATAGGAACCGATGAACAGGGTATATTGCCGGAAGAGTTGGGAAAACAATGCAAACTGCTTGACTTGAAAGGGGTTTATTTAATGCCGTCCTGCACCAATCCAACGGGAATTGCAATGCCATTAAATCGCAGGAAAGCAATCAGTGATATTGTAAAAAAACAAGACTTGATTTTAATTGAAGATGATACCTATGGTTTTATTGCGGACAATAAGGTTCCCCCTATGGCTGCAATGATACCTGCACATACCGTTTACCTGCATGGTATGTCAAAATCCCTGTCTGCCGGATTACGCATTGCATATTTGGTTTTTCCACACCATTTACAGCAAGCTTTTATGAACACAGCGAACAACGTTAACTTGAAAATTCCGCTGCTCAATGCAGAGATTGCAAGTGAGCTGATAGGGGGAGGAACTGCAAGGGAAATCATAAAAAAGAAATGTATGCTGTCGGAAGAACGGAATCGATTGTATCAAAAGTATTTTCCAGACAATACAGCACAAAATCCATACAGCTTTTTTCAGTGGCTATTGCTCCCCGCAGGCTGTAACGGCTACCGGTTTGAAGTGCAGGCAAAAAATCATGGCGTAAAGGTACTATGTTCAGACCGATTTGCTGTGGGAAATTCGTCACAACTTTCTGCAATCCGTATAGCTACCTGTTCCCCTCATACAATGGCCGAACTGGAAAGCGGTTTGAAAATCATACAACAACTTATAAAGGAAAATCAGACGGTTATTCCCCAGGAAGAATTTATTGTTTGAGTATGAATTATAAAATGTAGATTATGTACATATTACATCATTCCTGGCACGCTATTTCAATTATACAATCTTTGTGTTCAGAATGAGGTGCAAAATTGGACGTTGCTTTGAGGGAATCGTTTTGTGGCAAAAAAAACTTGTTAAAATAAAAAGAAAATAGCCAATGCATGCTAGAGTAGAATATTTCTTGTACAAAATAGCTATTACGTATGCGGGGACTTGAACTTACGAACAAAGATTGGTTGTATCCAGTCTTTTTTTGTTGTCTTGATTCAATATCATGAACAGAATTAGGTTAAAATAGGTAGAGAAGACCGGAAGTTTTCCACAAGAAGGCTTAAAAACAATTTCATTTCTTAATAATTTTGTACGAAATAATGTACATTTTTATAGAAGGATGCAGTGTTATTTGAATTCCTGCAGAAAAAAGAAAAAACACATCTATTCTATGTTTTTTTATAAAAAATATGCGTATTTTTGAAAGATTTGAGTTGACAAAATTGTTAATTTTATTTATACTTAAGTTAACAATTATGTAACAATTTTATTTAAAAAGTTACGGAGGAGATTTTGTAATGATGATTTCCAAAGCGCTGAGACAGGTTTGTATCACAACAACAATGGTAATGGCTGCTTCCAGCCTTGCTTTTGCTGCGGATGCGGGACAGGCTACTGGGTCAAACGTTAATATTAGAGGAAAAGCCGGTGCGGGTGCCGATGTAGTTGGCAAAATTGATAAAGGATCTGAATATACGGTAGTAGGAAAAAACGGAGATTGGTATCAAATTTCTTACGAAGGTGAAAATGCTTTTGTTTCTGCTGATTTTTTTGAATTAACAAAAACGGATGCAGTGGCGATAGGCAACGATGTGAATGTGAGAAAAGTTCCTTCCACTGATGGGGATTCTTTGGGTCAGTTAAAAGAAGGAGAAGCTGTTGTTGTAACAGGGCAGAATGGAAATTGGTATCGTATTTCTTATAACGGAGAAGTGGCTTATGTAAGTAAGGATTTTATTTCAGGGGAACTTCTGACTGCGGTTGCTTCTGTGGCGGCGGAGAATGCGGGACAGGATATTGAAAATACATATGGTGTAGTTACTGCAACTACAGGTTTAAAGCTTCGTAAGGAAGCATCTATGATTTCCGTTGTTTTAACAGTTTTACCCTATGGTACAGAAGTTAACATTGATCGTGTTGGTCAAGAATGGGTAAGAATTATCACCGATGATGGTGTGAAGGGATATGTAAGTGCAGAGTTTCTTTCCGTCCGTAAAGGAGAACGTACCAACAGATCCAATGCTTCTTCAAAAGGCGCAGAGGTAATTGATTATGCAAAACAATTTATTGGAACCCCTTATGTTTGGGGTGGAACTAATCTATCAAAAGGCGTAGATTGCTCTGGGTTTGTTTATTCTGTTATGAAAAATTTCGGTGTTAATTTGAATAGATCTTCCTCTTCTATGGTGGCTAATGGCATAGAAGTTTCTAAGGCGGAATTACAGGCTGGAGATTTGGTTTTCTTTAACAGCGGTGGAAATAGTGGTATTTGCCATGTAGGTATTTATATGGGTGATGGTGATTACATTCATTCTACAGATGGCGCGGCTTATGGTGTTACGATCACTTCTTTAAGTAGCAGTTATAGCGCAAGAACTTATGTAACAGCACGGCGAGTATTAAGATAGAAAGAATTAAATGAATAAAGAATTTTAGGACAGATTTATATTTTGTGATCTGTCCTTTTTTATGTTGCAAAAACAGAAGCATAGTGTTGTTTTGCAAATGATAAGTGTTTTAAAATTTATACGATGTAGATTAGGAGGAAATCTCTTTGTTATAAATAAAAAAGAGGCATCAAATATCTTCAATAACCTCTTAGCTTGTGGAAAAACCTTTTGAACTTGTATAAGGGTTTGGGAATAAATTAAATGTATTATTTTGAAGATTAGTGAGCATGTATTAAGGGAAAGTGCATGTTAATCAGCTTTTATTTTAGTATCTTCTATGTTTTTTTCTGCGCAAAAGTCTTTGTTTTCTTCGCTTTTTTCTTTTGATATAGCCTATGGTACGGGTGACAAAAAGAAGAAGCAGGAAAGCAAGGATAATACCTATAAAAATTGTACCTACGGTTTTCAGTAGCTTTATTCGGGCTTCTTTTTCTTGGGCTAAGTGAGCCTCTTGGGAGGTTTCTTCTACGGCGGAATTAGCCAAAAGGGAAACCGTGGAAATCGTTTCATCTCCAGATTTCACTGTGAGGGTACCAATTTCCTGACCTTGTGTAACGGGTGCGGTGACTGTCTCTGGATAGTCCGCATCAATTTTAATATCGGCTAAGTTTGTATCAATAGGCATCGTTTTGTAGATATCTTCCTCTGGTACAATGGTAACGCTTCCTAAGGGTGATGTTTTATTTTTATAGGTTTCTTCTACCTCAACGTCTTTTGTGTAATCCTTGGCAGAAAAAACTTTTACTGTCTGATAATTTTGAAAGCCATATTCAAATAATGCTTTTGAATCAATATAGTGTTGCGCACCATTGCATTTCAAAACAACAGCAATGAGTTGAGTATCTCCTTTTTTTGCAAAGGTGACAAGTGTGTTTAGTGCCTCGGTCACATAGCCTGTCTTTCCTCCGGTAGCATACTCATAGTAATAAATGGAGTTTTGATTTAGCATCTGATGCTGTCCATGTAAATAACGAATTTCAGTCTGTTTGTTTGTGGGAGGAATTTCGTAATATGTCGTACTCATCATATTACGGTATGCCTCTTGTTTGTATAATTCCTTGGCGATTAAAGCCATATCATAGGCTGAAGTATAATGATTTTCGTGAAAAAGTCCATTGGCATTTACAAAATTTGTTGTTTCGCAACCCAATTCCTTCGCTCTTTTGGTCATATGTTGTGCAAATGCAGTAACGGAACCGTCAACATATTCAGCAACGGCATTGGCAACTTCGTTGGCAGAACGGAGCATAATACCATATAATGCCTGTTCAAGCGTGATTTGCTCCCCCTCCTGCATAGCGATATGAGCGCTGTTTGGCTCAATGCTGTAAACTGCCTCGTGGGAAAAGGTAATGGTATCATCCAATTTTCCATTTTCCAAGGCTAAAAGAACTGTCATTAACTTTGTTATGCTGGCAGGATACATTTTACTCCTGCTATTTTTTTCATATAGTATTTCTCCGGTGGTTGCATCCATGAGAATGGCAGCCTCGGCACAAATTTCAGGAGGAATATTATTTGTGGTTGTATTATTTGATTCCATTTCTTGAAGGGGTTGGGCAAAAGCAGAAAAACAAGGCATGGTTAAGAAAAAAGACAAGAGAAAAACTAAAATTGTTTGTTTCATTGGCATCTCCTATATAACTTTTACTTTTCTAAAAATTGTGTTAAAATGTAATAAGCCTCAAGGGAGTTAAGCATTATAAGAAAATGAGTTTAGGCTACAACATTTCTTGTTCCAGCAAGGCTAAAATGCCAACTGGAATTTGTATCCTACTCCCTATTTTTGTGATAAAATAGAAATAAATGAAAGCGTTCTGACGTAAGATAAGAAAAAATCTTACAAAGTTATGTAATTGGTTTTTGCATACTTTCTGATTATAGCAAATATGGACGTAAAACAAAAGGGGTTTCAATCAACTTGAATGGAAAACGGGAAAATTTGTGGAATGAAAGAAAAACACTGAAAATTATGTTAGTAATCGTATTTTTTTTCATTTTGGGACTAGCTTTTGCATCTGTGAAGGAGAACAATTCTTTACAGATGGGTACAGCTGTTAGTCCAGAAATGTTGGAAACAAGATGGTCCCAGGAGTATAAATTATGTTTACCTGGTATGGTAGATAAGTTAAACATAAATACGGCAGACCAAAAAGATTTAGAGGCTTTGCCTGGTGTGGGAGAAAAAATTGCGCAGGAAATCATTTTTTATCGGGAGAAACATGGTCTTTTTCAAACAACAGATGAAATTGTAAAAGTTTCCGGCATTGGTATTAAGAAATTAAATCAGATGAAAGAGTTTATTAGAGTGGAATAATATAGGAGGAAAATATGGCATTTCAGGTTTTGGTAGTAGATGATGAAAAACTTATTGTAAAAGGGATTAAGTTTTCTTTAGAGCAGGATGGTATGGAGGTTACCCCTGCATATGATGGGGAAGAGGCATTGCAGCAGATTAAAAATTCTAATTTCGATTTAGTTGTTTTAGATGTCATGCTACCCAAGATGGACGGTTTACAGGTTTGCCAACAGGTACGAGAGTTTTCGCAAATACCTATTATCATGGTTACCGCAAAAGGGGAAGATATGGATAAAATTATGGGATTGGAATATGGTGCAGATGATTATATTACAAAACCTTTCAATATATTGGAACTGAAAGCCAGAATCAAGGCGATTTTGCGTCGCAGCGTGAAAAAGGTCCCTGCAGAGGGCGCAAACAAAAATGTTTTGAAAGCAAGAGATTTAGAACTTTCCTATGACAGCAGACGTGTGTTTGTTCAGGAAAAAGAAGTGAATTTAACCGCAAAAGAGTTTGATTTATTAGAGCTTTTGATGGAGAACCCGGGGAAGGTTTACAGTCGTGAAAAATTACTTGATACTGTGTGGGGCTATGACTATCCGGGGGATGTGCGTACGGTTGATGTTCATGTGCGCCGCTTGAGAGAAAAAATTGAAGCTAATCCCAGTGAGCCCAAATATATTTTTACAAAATGGGGAGTTGGTTATTATTTTAATTAAAAGCGAAAAGCCAACAATCAAAAAAAAGGGCTCCCATTTTCTTAGCTTAAGATGGATTCTTTTGGCAACTTATGTTGTGGTAGGGATTGTTCCTCTGCTTTTAATTGCCAGTACTATTTTGCACTCTGTACAGGACTACTTTATTGAGGAACGAAAAAAAGAATTGTTAAGTCAGGCAAATGTAATTTCCGGGCAGATCACTTCTCATGAGTATATGAGTGACAAAGCAAATAGAGATGCGTTAGAAGAAACAATGCTGGAGATGAGCCAGGAACATGATTTTCGTGTTTTGGTTTTGGATTCTTCCTGTTTGGTTGTATACGATACAGGTTATAGCGATGTTGGAAAAACAGTTTTAATCCCTGAGGTTTTTGAAGCTTTGGAGAATAAAGATATTGCAAGAACGCAGGAAGACGGCATGGTTTATGCAGCCGTATCCATTTCCGGAAGTAGCAATACTCGTGTTGGGGTTGTTTTAGTTTCTGATGATATGCAGGATATTGCAGATACCGTTGTTGATATTGCAAGAAAAGGTAATTTGCTTTTGGCAGGTCTGGCCATCATCGTTATAATTATGATGATTATTATTTCTCAAATTTTTACTGAGCCTATCAAAAAAATGATTAAGGTAATTCAAAAAATGTCCGAGGGGCATTTTGAGCAAAGGGTGCAGGTTCATTCTCAAATCCATAATGAGATAGTGGATTTGGCATTGGCGTGTAATCATATGGCGGATCAGTTGGAAAAAGTGGAGTCAACTAGGCAGCAATTTGTTTCCAATGTTTCCCATGAGTTAAAAACACCGTTAAGTTCTATCAAGGTATTAAGTGAATCTATTTTGCTTCAGGAAGATGTGCCGAAAGAAATGTATGTGGAGTTTCTCCACGATATTAATTCTGAGGTCGATAGAATGGCGGCCATCATCAATGACCTTTTAACATTGGTTAAACTAGATCAAAAAGAGATACCTTTGAATTTCAAAGAAACAGATTTAAATGGTGTAGTGGAAGGTATCATAAAAAGATTGCTTCCTTTGGCTCAAGCAAAAAATATCAGTATTCAGTATGAAAAGGGAAAAGATGTTACGGCTATGGCTGATGAAATGAAATTGACATTAGCCATTGCAAATTTGGTGGACAATGCAATAAAATACACGCCAGAAGATGGCAAGGTAGAGATTAATTTGGACGCGGATCATCAAAATGCTTTTATCAGTGTTGCGGATACGGGGATTGGGATTCCTGATAACGAGGTTGCCCGGATTTTTGAACGGTTTTATCGTGTAGACAAAACAAGGGATAGAGAAACAGGTGGTACGGGGCTTGGACTTTCGATTACCCATAGTACCATTATGATGCACAATGGAAGCATTAAGGTTTACAGTAAGGAGGACGAGGGAACGACCATTTTGGTGCGTATTCCTATACGTCAAAATATCTTATAAATATGTCAAGCGTGATCCTCTTTTACAATCATCAAAACAAAAGAAAGGAGGTTGTCTTTTGGCAAGAAAAAAGAAAATTTTTGTGAGTTTTATTTTAATTATATTCACGTTGTTGATAATAATTCCGGGAGGGTTTTTCTTAAAGGATCATTTTTTAGATGGTGGTAAAAGTGCTGCTGAACTTTATTTTATGGGCGCTAATGGAAAAATGAAAGCCATTCAGTTGGAGGTTCAGCCAGATTCCCAGTTGGATATGATAAACTCTATTTTGGAAGAATTGCAATCGGGAATGAAGGCGGATGGAATAAAGCCCACGATTCCTGAAAATATTAAGATTAATACTGTTGAAACAATGGATAATATCGTTACCATAGATTTTAGTTCCAGATATTATGGACTAAGCAGTGTGGAGGAAGTGATTTGTCGTTCCTCTATTGTATGGTCGTTAACCTCCTTGGACTTTTTGGATTCTGTTGTATTTACTGTGGAAGGCATGCCTTTGCAGTCAAAGGATGGAGAAGCCTATGGAGTAATGAGCCGGCAAAATGTATTAATAGATCCGGTAGTTTCATCTACGACAACGGAATATGCTATTTTAAAATTGTATTTTTCCAATGCAGATGCATCTGATTTGGTGGTGGAAGACCGTGTGGTTGAGGTTAATGCAAATCAACCCAGAGAAAGAACCATATTGGAGCAACTGATTTCGGGACCTAAGGAAGCAGGTCATTATGCAACCATACCTGCGGAAACAAAAATCATGGATATCACCACAACCAGCGATGGTGTTTGTTATGTAAACTTAAGTCAAGAGTTTGTAACAAAGCATAATGGCGGTTCCACGGGAGAATTACTTACCATCTATTCCATTGTGAATTCTCTGGCAGAAATGGAAAATGTTAATAAAGTCCAGTTTTTAATCGAAGGGGAAAAGATGGATGCCTTTAAAGGACATGTTGATTTTAGTACACCTTTTGTACCTGTAAAAAGCTTAAAAACTGTAAACACGACGCAAAATGTGGCACAAAATACGCCACAAACTACAACGCAGAATGAAGAGCCATGAAAATAAAAAGACCGGCCCTTTGGGCTTTAATATTCACCATATGTGGAATTTATTTCCGGCTAGGCATATCGAAACAGGTATGCTTAGCCTTTTTTATTTTTATATTTTTTTGCATTTCACGTTTCGTGATGAAAAGATATGTAAAACTAGCTATAAGCTTAATGGCAATGTTGTGTTTGGCTTTTATTTTAGCAGGGCAGTCTGTTAAGATATCTATTCCCACTTTAGAAGGAGAAATGCTATCAGATAGTCCGGGTGTAATTCGGGAGCAAGGAATAACCTCTTCTGGCAATCAAAAGTTATTAATTAGAATGGATCAAGCATTTCAGCAAAAGTATGGGAAAAATATAGAACTATATGCTGTTTATTCAGGAGAAGGCATTTATGAAATAGGCGATGAAGTTTTGCTTTCTGGTGAGGTGTTACCATTAGAGGGGAGAACGGTTCCGGGGGGCTACGATGAGAAATTATATTTGAAAACTAAGGGGATAGACTACAAAATTTATCCTGAAAAAATTCAAAAAGTGGGAAAAACCAATGGTTTTGCTGTTGTACTGCAAAAACAGAAGGAGAGAGTATTTGCAGTATTTGACACAGTGTTGTCTCAAAAGGAAAGCGGCATTGTAAAGGCCATGGTCACGGGAGAAAAAGATGATATTGATCAAGAAACAAGGGATTTATACATAAAAGCAGGAATTAACCATATCCTTTGTGTTTCGGGGCTTCATGTTTCTTTTTTTGCATTATTCCTTCATTTTTTTGTGGAAAAATGTTTGAGGCAAAGCAAACGTATGGCTGCAATAGTTACTATTCTCTGTTGCGTAGGATTTTTGATGTTCACAGGGTTTTCCCCTTCATCGGTAAGGGCTGTTATTATGATTGCAGTAGCATTGTTTGGTCGAGTTCTTTTCAGAAAAAGTGACTGGTTGAATAACCTGGCAATTGCTGCTTTACTGATTCTATTGTTTCAGCCCCTTTATTTGTGGAATGCGGGATTTCAGTTGTCCTTTATTACAGCGTTTGGTATTTGGCTGGGCTTACAGGTTATATCTAAAAAGGATAAGCCATGGGGAAAACTAAAGCGGTCCTTTATTCTTTCCCTCTATGCATCCCTATTTAGCTATCCTATTGTGGCGTATCATTTTTTCAATATTTCCTTGGTAGGGGTTTTCGTAAATTTATTGATTCTTCCTTTTTGCGGAATCTTGTTGTTATTTATTTTTGTTACAGCGGTAACGGGATTGTTATTCCCACCTTTGGCTGCAATTTCAGCAGGGGGAATTTATGGAATATTACAATTTTATGAAATAGTATGTGAGGCTGCGGTTTCTATTCCAAAGGGCTATTTATTGGTGGGTGCTCCAGCCATTACGTCAATTGCCCTTTATTACTTGGTGTTATGCATGAGCAGCTTTTATGGAAAACGCTTTTGCAATGAAAAGGGAATTTTTTTTGTTATGATTGTTTTGGGATTTTCGGTTTTTGGGAATCGGTTGATTTTCCATAAAAACACCGTTGCCTTTTTGGATATTGGGCAAGGAGATTCTACCGTTATTTCTACGTTTGACGGCAGGGCGGTGGTAATAGATGGTGGTGGATGGTATGGTACAGAAGTGGGAAAGAATACCGGAGTAAAAGTAGTAGAACCCTATTTGGAATATTTGGGGATAAAAGACTTGGACGGAATTTTTTTGACTCATTTTGATTCTGACCACATGATTGGTGTTATTGAGCTTTGTGAGAATGTACCTTTAAAGGCATTATATATATCCTCATATCCCTTTGGGGATTCCCCAAATTGGCAGTCATTGAAAGAAGTATTGGATAAACAGAACATTATGCTGTATACTGTGGAAGAGGGCAATGCTGCAAACTGGGGGAAGGACGGGAAGTTTGATTGTCTCTATCCTTTGGGGGGTATAAAGTTCTTGGGGGATGACGATAACCATGGTTCTTTGGTTTTAAAATATGAATATGGTGGAACAAAGGTTTTATTGACAGGAGATGCCGCAGTTGAAGATGAACGGATTATGCTATCCAAAGGCTCAGATGTTTCAGCGGAAATTTTAAAGCTTGGACATCATGGTTCAAAATATTCTAGTAGTGAAGCTTTTTTGTCGGCAGTTTCCCCTAGGGTTGGTATTATATCTTGTGGGGCGGAAAATATTTATGGGCATCCCCATGAAGAAACGTTGCAAAGGCTGAATGCACAAGGGGTATCTGTGTGCAGAACAGATGCTCAGGGTACAATTTTAGCGAAAATATCTCCAAAGGACAGCTATACGCTGGAAGCTGTTGCGGAAAGGGAATCAGTATATGAAAGAATTAAAAAAACAATGGAAGAATGGTGATTTTAAGCCCTGTTACCTGTTTTATGGCGCTGAAACCTATCTGATAAAAAATTATGAAAAAGCACTTACGGATGCTATTTTGTCATCCGGCTCGGAAATGATGAATCACGATATTTTTGAAGAAAAAAGGGCTAATGCGGGAGTGATTATGGATGCTGCGGAAACCCTTCCGTTTTTAAATGAAAGGCGCTTGGTTACAGTGCGTAACAGTGGTTTTTTTCAGAAAGGCAATGCAAAGGAGGAAGGGGAAAAGTTGATTGAGTATTTCAAACACTTACCCGAGTACATTTGCCTTCTCTTTATTGAAGAAAAGGTGGAAAAGAACAATCGCCTTTACAAAGCATTGGTGAAAAATGGCCAGGCCATTGAGTTTAAAACGCCAGGGGAAAAGGAATTGGCGATATGGATCAAAAAAGAGTGTGGGAGAAATGGCAATAACATGGAAGGTAGTGTGATACAATTTTTTCTCCAAACAGTAGAAGACGATATGGAGTCGATGGAACGGGAATTGCAAAAACTGCTTTCCTATAAAGGAGCCCGGGGAAATATTGAAATTGAAGATATAAAAGAAGTTTGCACACCGTCGCTGGAAGCCAAGGTTTTTGACTTGGTTCGTGCTGTAGCTGAAGAAAAGCCGGAAAAAGCTATTTCAATTTATCGTAACCTTTTGCTCATGAAAGAATCCCCATATATGGTACTTTCTTTAATTACTAGGCAATTCCGTATGATTTTACTAAGCGCTTTACTTTCGGAAGAGGGAAGGGCAAACGGCGAAATTGCACAGAAGTTGGAAATCAGAGATTTCGCTGTAAAGGAATACATTAGGCAGGCAAAACGTTTTTCTATGAAAGAATGGGAAATGGCATTAGAGGATTGCTTAAAGACAGATTTGGATATCAAAACAGGAAAAGTTGCGGAGGAAACTGCTGTAGAACTGCTTATTATGAAATATAGCTGTAAAGCATTGCGAAACAGCCGTTAACGTATAAAAAAGGGTGTCCCCAGTATAAGTGTGGATGCCCTTTTATCATTTTATTTCTATTTGTGATCATTACGTATTATCTAAGGAGATAGATATTCTGAAATCATGTTGACATCTATCTTTTAAATTTTTGCAATTACGCGGCAAGGTAAACCTGTCATATCAGTAAAATTCATGGGAGCAGTGTAGGCCTGAAAATGTGTCCCATGCTTCATGATTTCTAAAAGATTACATAAATTTTCTATCACAAAAATACTATTGTCGGCACAATATTGATCTGCCGGTGTATGTTCTTTTCCTTGCCTAACACCGGCAAAATCAATACCGATAATAGAGATCCTTTTTTTTACCAATGCTTCTATTAACTCATGAGAAAGCTGGGGATGCTCCGTAAAATAAGTATGACTGCCATAGCCTTCTTTTTCAATAAAACCGGTATAAAAAGCAACAAACATCTTTGGTTTTACTTTTTCCAAGTCAATGTCTGTAATTTCGATATCTCTTTTCTCAGTATGGCTGACATCGAAGACGATTGCCGCCCGCTCTAGATACTCCAGCGGGAATTCTTTATTCATAATATCAAAATGTGTCCCCAGATGCCCCATAAGGGCTTTTTTTTCGTGCCCTTGTGCAGCGGAAGCCATTTTCGGCGAAATTTTCAATGTAATATCAATAAACATAGGATAAGCCTCTCCTTCTTTTATTTGTGTATCTAAGGAATTGTTTTGTGTGACGGTTGATGAAGTTAAATGTCATACCTTTTTAGAAGTGATATGAAAAATAGCGATATGCCCCAAATTATGGGGCTATCGCCATTGAAAATGAAAGAACTATTGCAATGTGAATACTAAATTTCATGATACGATTGTAAAATACTGTTTGCTACTTCCAGCTTGCTTTGTCTGCAATCCATGGCGTGTTTTTCAATATAACGATGTGCCTGAGGTTCAGTCATATGCAAATGTTGAATCAAAAGGCATTTTGCACGATGCACAGTGCGGACCTCTGAAAGCTGTTTTTGCAACTTCTTATTTTTTTCCTGTATTTTTGCAATTCGATTTTCAAATGCAATTGCAAATTTCACAGTACGATCAAATTCTGAACGCTTAAATGGTTTATACAGCGTAAGAATCCCATAATCCTCTTCACTATACTCCTTGATGTTCCGATATGAATCCGGCAACAGTATAACTACAGCAGCATCCGTTCTTTGTGTCATAAAAATGGCTAAATCCTGAGCCGATTCACTTGGTAGAGGAGCATTTATGATTATAAGGGCGGGTGATGCACTTGCAATTAATTCCTTTGCCTGTTTACTGTTGGAAGCGTAGAGAATTTGGCAAGTTGAATAGCAGTCTAAAAGGCCGACAAGATTTTCCTTTTCTGTCTCTTTTCCGGCTATAATCAGTATCTGATTCATAAAGCCCCTCCTTTTCACTACAAATTCAACTTAAAACATGGTGATATAAGCATCTCTTTCTGCGCCAACAGAAACATACTTGATGGGACAACCAACGGCTTTTTCAATGTATTTGATATACTGTAGTGCCTCTTTTGGTAAATCCGCTACACTTCGGCAACCGCTGATATCGCATTTCCAACCCTTGATTGTTTCAACCACAGGCTCTGCTGACTTTAAAACAGAAGCATAAGGGAATTCCGTTACTTCTTTTCCATCAACTTTATATTTTGTACAAACAGGTATTTCATCCAGATAGGACAAAACATCCATTTTTGTTAAAGCAATTTCGCTGCAACCCTGTACACGGATACCATATCTGCTGGCAACTATGTCAAAGGGTCCTACACGACGAGGTCTGCCTGTTGCAGCGCCGTATTCGCCGCCGGCTTCTCTTAAAGCATCGGCTTCTTCACCAAATATTTCACAGGTGAAAGGGCCTTCACCTACACAACTTGAATAAGCTTTCATGATGCCAATTACACTATCTAATTGCAAATTAGGAACGCCAGCACCAATTGGAGCATAAGCAGCAATGGTTGAGGAAGATGAGGTAAAGGGATAAATACCAAAGTCGATATCTCTCAGAGCCCCAAGCTGCGCTTCAAACATGATTTTCTTTCCGGAGTTTTCAGCTTCTGTCAAATATAATCCGGTATCAATAATGTTTTCTTTGAAGGGAGTTCCGAACGTATCAAGCCACTGTAAGATTTCTTCATATTGCACGGGAGCAGCATGATAAACTCCTTCAATAATTAAGTTTTTATAGTTTATTAAGTTTTTAAGTGTTTCAGGATAGGATTCGGGATGAAGTAAATCTCCCATGCGCAAACACTTTTTCATATATTTATCACCATAAACAGGAGAAATACCTCTACGGGTGGAGCCAAATTTTGCATCTCCCAAACGATCTTCTTCCAAACAGTCAAGAAGTTTATGATAAGGAAGGCAGATGATGGCTTTGTCGCTGATTTTTAAATTGTCTGCTGTAACCTTTACTCCGGCATTTTTTAAACGGTCTACTTCGTGATAGAGATGTTCCAAGTCAATTGCCATACCATTTCCCATGACATTTACAACATCTTCCCGTAAAATGCCAGAAGGCAGCAAATTCAATACGAACTTCCCTAAGTGGTTAATTACGGTATGACCCGCATTATTACCTCCCTGATATCTACATACAATATCGTATTCTTCTGAAAGCAGGTCAACCATACGACCTTTGCCTTCATCCCCCCAGTTGATGCCAACGATAGAAGTCAACATGAAGAAAGCCTCCTTTGATTTTGATATAAAAAATAATGATTGATATTTTACTCAACATAGAAATTTTAATAGCGTTTCATAAGAATGTCAATGGATATCATAATGTATTATTATTCTTTTGTTTAGAATTAATATTCATATAAGCAATCACTTGTAAACATAGAACTGTTTTTTATGAAAAATGTGGCATTAAAAAACGTTATATAGATGGCTTATTTTGTATTTATTAAGAAAATCAATGAATTTTAAAGTGATAAATTATGCATAAAAAGATGTTTGTATTAATACAAATTTGCCATAGAAATTTTTTATACCTACTATTAATAATTCAATGTAAAAAGCACCGAAGCAATAAATATTGCTGTCGGCGCAAGTAAAGCTGAAGTTCACTTTTTCTTACTTTTTTCAAAGCCGGGAATATCAAAAGTGCGATCTCGTCCTAAAAAATAAGCTGTTTTTATTATTTTTTTTTCTTGAGATGTCAATTCTCGTTCCATTAAATCGGCCATATGACGAAGCAAAGCCGAAGTATTTGTACGAGGTGATTTTGGTGTTGGAATTAGTAAAGACGTTGGTTTAAAAACGGAAGGAATTATTTTTTCCGGATGAACAATTTCAAAAATTTTAGCTGTATAAATTGCATCATGCAAGGCATCATGAAAAGGCAAATTAACGGCTAAATTCAGCTCAGTGACGGCATTTTTCAAACCGATTGCTTTACCTGCCTCATACTTTAAATATGCGGAAGCATATTTTTGCACATTTAAATATTTATTGGTTATGCTGTTTGTATCCAGCTTATAATACAATATGTTTCGAAATAAAGATTTAATATCATCAGTACCCCAGGTACAAAGAATTGCATCTTCTGTACCAATAAAGGAAATGAACTTTTGAAAAGCCTCTTTAAAGCTAGGCTGATTTTTCAGTTTTTCTTCGGTAATGCCAGTTATTTTTTCAACAAAAGGGTGTACCCTTGGATAAACTTGGGGCTGAATCATTGTATTAAAAACACCAACTTGTTTAAGGGCTGGGTTCAGTTTTACAGCGCCGATTTGAATAATTTCAAAGGGGCATTCAGCTACCGGGGCAACGCTCTCTCCAGTTTTGAAAGGAAAGGATTGATTGAATTCCAAATCCAAAACAATATAATTCATAGAAGTTCCTCCTGTCTTAACCTAGTATACACTAATTGTTATTTAAATGGAAGAAGGAAATTTTCTTGTGTCTGCAATAAGCAAGTGATAGAATAATAAAGAATAATGTACAAAAGCTTAAGGAGGTGAAGTATGAGGCTTTATTTTACTGAGGAGCAAAAGAAACAGGAATTGAACAAAATTTATCTGGAACAAGATGAGCTTCTGTTAGAAGGTGAATATGTTGAGGGTGAAGGCAGAAATTACATGATTTCAGGTATAGCTACTGTTGAGGGAGAAAGATACCATGGGTTTGAAGTGGTATTTGAATTGGCAGTTGATGCTTCGGCAGATCTTGAATCGATTATGAATACAGATTGGGAATGGTATGACTTCAATTTTTAATTGCAAAGAAGGAGGATTACATGGAAAAATTTAAATATTTTATGCCTGCGGAAACTTTTTTTGGACGTGGATGTGTTCTTAATAACAAGGAAGCATTTTTAGCATTGGGTAGGAAAGCAATGTTGGTTACGGGGCGCAGTTCCGCCAAGAAAAATGGAGCGCAAAAGGATGTTACGGAGGCACTGGATACATTGAATATTCCTTGGGTCTTATTTGATGAGATTGGTGAGAATCCGGATGTGGAAACCGTGGAAAGAGCGGCAAAGTTGGCAGTTTCACAAGAGGTTGATTTTTTGATTGGAATTGGTGGCGGGTCTCCCATGGATGCATCAAAGGCCATTGCCGTTTTGGCTGCAAATCCCGATAGAAGCAGTGATATATTATTTACGGAAGCAAAAGCTATGGCTTTGCCAGTTGCAGAAATTCCTACAACAGCAGGAACAGGCTCGGAGGTTACGCAATTTTCCATTATGACCCTCCATGAAAAACGTACCAAAAGTGCTATTATGCCAAAGATTTTTGCAAAGGTATCTTTTTTGGATTCTAAATATATGGATACCCTTTCGCCGAAAGTTACAAATAATACTGCTGTTGATGCATTAAGCCATTTAATTGAAAGTTATCTATCGGTTAATGCAAACTTTATCAGCGAAAAAATTGTGGAAATAGGACTTTCTTTATTCAAAGAATGCATTCCTGCATTAAAAGCAAGAAACTATACAGCTGAGGACAGGGACAAGTTAATGCTTGCATCTGCTTTGGGTGGCGTTGCCATTGCTCAAACAAGCACTTCCATTCCCCATTGCCTTGGTTACTTTTTGACCTATGAAAAGGGGATACCCCATGGTAGAGCAAATGGTTTGGTTACACAGGCTTACTTGGAGTTGTTCCCCAAAGAGGATAAAAAAGTTGCCCAACTTTTGCATTCCTTGGGGATGAAAAGTACGGAAGAGATGGGTGATTTTTTGAATGATGTTTTGGAAACTTCTGAAACGTTTACTGTGGAGGAAATCACTTATTATACAGACCGTGCCATGGAAAATACGCAAAAAATTGCTACTTTTCCTTATGCAGCGAAGAAAGCAGATATCTACAAAATTTTTGAAAAGAGTTTGTTATCATAATAAAACGGACAATTTCCAGATTTCCCCTTTTTTCATAAGCTAATAGAAAAAAGCGGAGGGAGATTTTATGCCAAGAGTATATCTTAGCCCGTCCTTGCAGGAATATAATCTTTTTATAAACGGCGGTGCAGAGGAAGAGTATGTAAATTTGATTGCAGATGCAATGGAGCCATATTTATTTGCATCAGGAATTGAATTTACAAGGAATGAGCCCGAAATGCCATTGTCTCAGGTTATTTATGACGCAAATAATGGAGATTATGACGTGTATTTTTCTATCCATACAAACACCGCACCGCCTTTCCTGTCAGGAAAGATGCAGGGTCCAGAAATATTTTATTTTGTAAAGAATCTTTATGGAAAAGAATTGGCAGAGAATGTGGCGAAGAATTTGAAAGAGGTTTATCCGAAGCCTGAAAAAGTTAAGGTTACGCCGACGGCAACGTTTAAGGAAGTAACAAAGACAACCATGCCAGCTGTCCTAATCAACTTGGGATATAATGATAATATTGAGGATGCACAATGGATTAAAGACAATGTTCGTCCTATTGCAAGAGAGCTTTCCCGTTCTCTCTCTATGTATTTCGCAATTCCTTTTTTGGAACCGACTATGGATTAACCAATATACAACTCAGGATGTCATGTTTTTGGAAAATCAAATACCGGCATTAAGAATAGATGCCAAAAAAGGTAAGTGACGGAGAGAACCTTGCCTGTATGTTAGTGTAGAATAACTGGTAAATTTATCATTTTTTGTATAAAAAAGGTATCATTTGAAAGGTGCTGATACCATGACTCATCAGAAACAAAGTGACATTAAATTTACTTGTCCCAAAAGAAAAAACAATGGTCAGCAACATTTGGAATTCATGGAGAAGTTTATTCTATGGTCTTACTGGGATGATATCCTGTGTATTTATTGTTCACCTGGGAAGCGTGGTCACCCTCCTTGAATCATCTGATCGTGCTTCTCAGGTAGAATAAGTGGAGTTAATTCGTTCTTTTATAGAAATATTTAGGCCTGAGGCTTTTTGGTCTCATGACATTAGTCTATGATGATATTTTTAGGGACAAGCTAGAAGATAGATGAAAATCGATAGAAAGGTCAACGGCAATTTTTGCTTGCCCAAAAAAGGCTGGGAGGCAAAAAATAACCTCAAATGCAATAAGAATGTGAATTAACTCTAAATACTTGGCACGATATTGGAATTTTCAACGTTTCATTAGAATAATTGTGAAGTGAAAAGGAGGACAATCATGATTATTGAAAAGGCATTTTTAAAGACGTTATTTAAAAATTTATTTTCTGATCCTTGCAGGATTCGCTTTTGGGATGGAGAAGTTGTGAATTACAAGGAAGGTGACATTAAATTTGAAATAATATTTAATGAACCCATCCATGAGGCTGATATTTTAAGTGATCCTTCCCTTGCTTTTGGTGAAGGCTATATGACGAAAAAAATAGAGATAAATGGAAGCATTGAAGATGTAGTGGCATCAATATACAACAATAAAGAAAGCTTTTTGGGAAGTAGTGGAAAATACGCTCATATTTTGAATAAAATTTCAAACAATATTAAAAAAAGCAAAGAAAATGTTGAATATCATTATGATATTGGAAATGATTTTTATAAGTTATGGCTGGATGAAAGTATGACTTACTCTTGTGCTTATTTTAAGACACCGGAAGATTCTTTATATCAGGCGCAAGAGAATAAAGTGAATCATATTTTGAAAAAATTAGCGTTAAAAGAAGGGGATACTCTACTTGATATAGGCTGTGGATGGGGAGAACTAATTCTTAATGCAGCGAAAAAATACAAAGTAAAAGCTATGGGTGTAACCTTGAGCAAAGAGCAATTTGCCAGAGTAAATGAAAGAATAAAAGAAGAAGGGTTAAGTGATCTTGTTGAAGTTCAACTTATAGATTATAGACAAATTAAGGATAGAAAGTTTGATCGAGTGGTTAGTGTGGGGATGATAGAACACGTTGGTAAGGAGAATCTTAATGAATATTTTGCTAAGGTTAATGACTTGTTAACGAAAGGCGGGCTATCCTTGCTGCATTGTATTACAAGTCAAGAAAACAGAAAAGAAGAGGATAAAGAGGGCGGA
>NZ_DAOUQB010000064.1 GCF_030625865.1 Anaerotignum sp.
TATGAAGGATATACAATAAGCGTTATGGTGGACGATGGTGACTTTTATTTAATGAATCAGCCCATGGATATATTTATTAAGGGGAATTACGAAAAAAAGTCGGAGACCACTTATGATTTATCAGGTAACTGCTTCCAAAACCAGCAAATAACATTTAAAAATAGAAGTTTTCTTCTTGTGTTTGATGGGAAAGAAATGACCTTTGCGAAGATATCGAATACACCATTTAAAATTGAGGGACTAGATGAATTAGTGCTAGAATATCAGCAAAAAAAGGAAAGCGAAATATTAAACCATTAACTGAAAAATCTAAGGAGAAAATGCCTTATGTTGCCGATGGATCAAATTATATATAATCATCCATATTTGTTTCATATATTAGGACCGAGTGTTCTTTTTTGGATTATTTGGATACCATTTGGCAAACGTCTGATTCAGGCGGCAGAAAAGCTAACGGAATACGTAAAAGATAGTTGAAAGAACTTGCTTAAATAATGAAAATAAGTAAAGTAAACTGCCCATCATTATTATGGGCAGTTTTTAAATGGAAAAAATTTAGCAAATTATATGCTGGCTTTAAAAAAATGTTTACCCTTTTTTGTCCTAGCATGAAAAAATGAAAATGAAATACAATTATTAATATCTACCTTTGCGGTAAATAATTGACGAAAAAATTATCTAAAAGTTTTATAAATTTTTATTGTTTTCTACTGACAAATGGCAACAAATGGGTTATAGTATTGGAAGAAAAATGTTTAGGAGGTTATCAATATGGATGAATCAGTAGTAATGAATGTAATTGCAGAACAGCTGAATATTTCAGCAGACACTTTAACCCAAGATACGGTTTTTGCGGATTTGGGTGCAGATTCTTTGGATTTGTTCCAGATTATTTCTGCTTTGGAGGAGGCTTTTGATATGGAATTTGAAAACGACGAAGCAGAAAAAATTAAAACCATTGGGGATGCAGTTAACTATATAAAAAATGTATTGGAGAACTAATTATGAATCATTTAAATCTGGAAGAGTTCGAGCGAAAGATAGAGTACTCTTTTTCGGATAAAAGTTTACTGGTGTTAGCTTTGACCCATAGCTCCTATGCCAACGAAATGAAAAAGGGTACGCACGAAAATAATGAACGCCTAGAGTTTTTAGGGGATGCCGTTTTGGACATGATTGTCAGTGAATATATGTATCGCTTTTTTCCTCAGATGCCAGAGGGCGAGTTGACAAAACTTCGTGCAGCTGTGGTGTGTGAAACATCTTTGGCAGCCCTTTCTCGAAAATTAGGTTTAGGACGTTGTATTTTATTAGGAAAAGGCGAGGAAAGCACTGGAGGAAGAAACAGAGACTCTATTTTAGCGGACGCTTTTGAGGCTATCATTGGTGCGGTTTGCATTGATGGGGGAATTGAAGCGGCGAATCGCTATGTCATGCGTTTCATGGAAGAGGAAATTGCAAATACGAAAACAAACTTCAGAAACTTGGACGGAAAAACCCATTTACAAGAAATTATACAAAAAATAAGTAAAATTCCCTTGCAATATCAGATTGTGGACGAGCAGGGGCCGGATCATAATAAACTTTTTGTGGCAGAGGTTACTCATGATGGGAAACTTCTAGGCAAAGGTAGGGGACGAAGCAAGAAAGAGGCTGAGCAAAATGCTGCCAATAACGCATTGGAGCATATGAACGGTTGATATCGGCATATGCTCGAGGGCGCTGTAGAAAAACTCCGATAGAGAATTTCTGTTGGAGTTTTTAGTATGGGCAAAAAGATGTCACAATTTTGACATTTTATAAATTTTTGCAAAAAAATAAATGAATATAAAAATATGAAGTTTCCTATTTTAAGCATAGAAAGCATTGGTTTTATTTTTTTTACGCATAATAAGTGTTGAAACGGCATTGACATCCTTGAAGCAAGGGAATATTATGGAAAAAGCAGTGTCGAAGGGAGGAACAAAAAATGGGTAAGTTAGATGGCCTAGGCGGGGATACAATTTTTCATTATTTTGAAGAAATTTGTAAAATTCCCCATGGCAGTGAAAATGAAATGGCACTAAGTGATTATATAGTGGCTTTTGCAAAGGAAAGAGGGTTATATTGTCGTCAGGATTCGCATTATAATATATTAATAAAAAAGGCTGCATCAAAGGGATATGAGGATGTTGCACCTGTTATTCTTCAAGGACATATTGATATGGTATGCGAAAAAAATGCGGATACGGAGATGGATTTTTTAACAGAACCCATAGAAATATCTGTTGAAGATGATTTTATTCATGCAAAGGGAACAACTTTGGGTGCGGATAATGGAATAGCAGTGGCTTATATGCTAGCACTGTTGGATGATAATACATTGGCTCATCCACCAATTGAAACGATTTTTACGGTTGAGGAAGAAATCGGTATGGGGGGGGCTAGAGCTTTTGAAACCTTTGATATTGAAGGCAAACGTTTTTTGAATATGGATACAGAAGAAGAAGGTGTTCTTCTTTCAGGGTGTGCAGGTGGACGTCGGGTAAGGGTTTATTTGCCTGCAGAGAGAAAAGACAGTCCGGCGAAAAGAGGGGCGTATCAGATTTCCATTCGTGGATTAAAGGGCGGTCACTCGGGAGCGGATATTCATTTGCAAAGGGCGAGTGCCAATCGTTTGATGGGTAGAGTTTTGTATATGTTAAAAGAAAATCTTGATTTTTCATTGGCTAGTGTGGATGGTGGAAATATGGACAATGCCATTTGTCGGGAGGCAGAGGCAACCGTTCTTTTTTCTAAGGAAAATGAGGAGACGGTAAGAGCATTTTTGACACAAGCGGAAAAAAGCTTTCTGGAAGAATATAATTCAAGAGAACCGTCTATAACTATAACAATGGAGTCCTTAAAGGAAGAAGTTTTTAAAGTATTGTCGGAAGATACAAAAAATCAATTGATTTCGATTTTACTGCTTTTGCCCTATGGTGTTCAAACTATGAGCATGGAAATGATGGGTTTGGTAGAGAGTTCTAGTAATATCGGAATTGTGAAAACAAACGCAGATCATATTTATTTTGACAATGCAGTCAGAAGCTCTGTGGAGAGCAGAAAAGAATTGATTTGCCAGAAAATTCATTCTGTTGCCAGCCTTTGCGGAGCAAGGGTTGAAGAAGTGAATGATTATCCCGGTTGGCGGTTTAACCCAGATTCTTCATTACTAAAAATATTTGCCAAGACCTACCGTGAAATGTATGGCAAAGATGCAACAATTTCTGCCATTCATGCAGGATTGGAATGCGGGCTTTTTTCAGAAAAAATACCTAATTTAGATATGGTTTCCATTGGCCCTGAAATGTATGATGTTCATACACCGGATGAGCGTCTTTCTATTTCCTCTGCGATTCGAGTTTGGGAATATTTAAAAGAAGTTTTGAAGCGGATGGATCACTGATTTTTAAGGAATGGTGAAGCTATGCGGTTGCCTTGGAATAAAAAATATCTAGTTATTTCCTTTCATGTGATTTTTACGGTTGGTATTTTGGTTGTAATGGGAATGTTACTTTTTAAACTTTCTGAGGCGAAAAATGTCATAATACAGGCGGCGAGGGGAACCCTCGCCGTTTTTGCACCCCTTTTATTCGCGATTTTCTTTTCAATATTATTTGAGCCCCTTACGAATTTTTATCAGAAACGCTATGAATCCCATTTATCAGCAATACGACGGAGCCAAATTAAAAACAGAAAGGTAGGTACAGCGGCAACATATTTCAGCGTATTTTTCCTTTTGATTTTGGGCGGTGGCTGGGCCGCAAAAAGCCTGGAAACTGCCGATTTAGAGGGATTGACGGAAAATTTATCTGTTTTCGTACAAAAAATGGGAGATCTCTTAGTTTTGTTTAATTTAAAGTTGGCGGAAATAGGAATTTTGCAAAATGTCGAAGGGATTTTATCAGCGTGGACAGAGAAAATAACCTTTTGGATACAGCAAAGTATCACAGGGATTACAGCATATATTCCTCAAATTGGAAGCAGTTTGATTGATATTGCGGTCGGACTTACGGTTGCGTTTTATTTTTTAATGGAAAAGAGAAAAATTTTGGTTCTATGCCAAGAAGCATCTTTTCTTTTTCTGGGAGAAAAAACCACGAGGCGGATACGGAGAGTATTCCATGAAGTAGATAGTGTGGTAACGGGATATCTTGGAGGGCAGATGACGGATGCGGCAATTATGGCGGTGCTGTTTTCTACTGCATTTACCATTGTGGGTCTGCCTTATGGAGTTGTATTGGGATTAATATCAGGATTTTCAAACTTAATACCGTATTTTGGAGCGGGTATGGCATTTATATTGGCGGTATTAGCCGGTTTATTAAGTGGAGAATCTATTCGAGCACTATATGCTTCTATATTTATTTTAATTTTACAACAAATCGACAGCGTGTTTATTGTACCAAGGGTTGTGGGAAAAAAAGTTGAGATGCATCCTGTTTTGGTTTTACTTTCTCTTGCAATTTTTGGCAGGCTTTTTGGTTTTTGGGGACTTTTGGTTGCAGTACCCTTGGGGGCTTTAATAAAAAATTTTATTTTTTGGTACATGAACAAGAGACAGGAAAATGCAGAGAATTAAACTATATTTTTATTTGATTTGAACTTCCTTCGCAAAAAGATATTATTTTAATGTGATTAAAACAAGGGGGTTTGATATTTTCAAATCCCCTAATATTATTCTCTCTAGAAATAAATTTTTCTCCCCATTTGTTTATAGATGCAATTGCTTAGTTGCAACTACAAAAGAGAATGATGAGCGGCCATTTCTCCATGGATTGTTGTGGTATCAAACAACAGAACAGAGGTATCCTCCTGATGCACCAAAAGACCAATTTCCGTGCAGCCCAAAATAACACCTTGGGCTCCATTTTCGTAAAGAGAGTGAATGATGCGTAAGTATTCTTTTTTGGATGATTCTTTTATTTGACCTTGACAGAGTTCTTGAAAGATAATGGAATTAACGATTTCTATATCTTCTTCCGAAGGGACCAGCACATGAATTCCTTTTTCTGTAAGCTTGCTTTTATAGAAATCCTGGGTCATGGTATATTTTGTTCCCAATAAACCTACTGTTTGAATATGATTTTCTATTAATTTGTCTGCTGTTGCCTCTGCAATATGCAGAATTGGAATATTAATTTTTGCTTTGATCATGGGGATAACTTTGTGCATAGTATTAGTGCAGATTATGATAAAGTCTGCTCCTGCTTTTTCCAGGCTTACCGCAGCTGCTGATAAAACTGCACCACTTTTATCCCACTGTCCTGTTGACTGATATTCCTCTATTTCTTGGAAATCAACGCTGTACATAAGACACTTGGCTGAATGCAGGCCTCCCAATTGTTTCTGAATTGTTTTATTGATTACTTGGTAATAAGTAACTGTGCTTTCCCAACTCATGCCGCCAATTAGGCCGATTGTTTTCATAGTACCACCTCTTTTTTATTTTATGCCTTGAGTATAGCATTGCGCTAAGCTCCATACAATGGTATAATTGTACGGAATACAATATTACAAAAGGGAGATTCCAAATGCCGATTAATTCTTTTGAAAATTATCCTATGTCTTGGAAACCGCAATTATTAGATAGAACGCCCCCCATTTATACCAAATTGGCTCAAAAATTGGAGGACGATATTCGAAGGGGCGTCCTAAGACCTGGAGACAAATTACCCCCACAACGGGAGTTAGCGGACTATTTGGATTTGCATTTAAGCACAATAACTCGAACCTATAAGTTATGCGAGGAACGAGGACTGCTTTGTGCAAAAGTGGGACAAGGTACTTTTGTTGCTTCTGATGTTCATACCAGTGATATTCTATTATATTCTCAAGAGTATACGGACTTTATTGAACTGGGGACCGTCCATCCCCCGTATCATGATAATGAGGACATTATTAAATTTATGAAAAGGGTTTTTGTACAACCGGATATTAAGAATTTTCTTGAGTACAAATCTCCAGCGGGTACAGAGATGCAACGCAAGACTGTATCTCAATGGTTAAAGAAAATAGACGTTGATGTATCACCAGAAAACGTTTTATTAGCATCCGGAAGTCAAAACGCCATCTGTGCAATTTTGCTGGGGCTGTTTCATTCAGGAGAAAGAGTTGGTACGAATTCTCATAGTTTTTCGGGGCTAAAATCCATTGCAAAAATGGTGGGGGTACAGTTGATTCCATTGCCAGAACGGGACGGTTTGCTCGCTTGCGAAGAATTAGAACGATTTTGTAAGGCGGAAAACTTGAAGGGACTTTATTTTGTACCGGAACACCATAATCCCACAACCCATTCGTTAACGGATAACGAAAGGGTTTGCATTGGAACAATTGCCAAACAATTAGATTTAATTATCATTGAGGATGGAATTAATCGTATGTTGCGTGATACGGTGCAGCTTCCCCTTTTTGCATATGCGCCAGAGCAGACGATTCATATTTTCAGTGTTTCTAAATTTTTGTGCCCCGGTTTACGCATGGCATATATCTCATCCCCATTTCGTTATAAATCAGCTTTGGATATTGCATTATATAATATGAATTTGATGGTGTCTCCCCTGAATGCAGAGATTGTAAATCGAATATTTAATTCACCTATGTTAGACACCATAGTTGAAGAAAAGCAATGTGAATTAAGAAAGCGCAACAATATTTTGAATCAGATTTTGGAAAAATACAAAGTCTATGGGGAGGATACTTGTAGCTTTCGTTGGCTTATGTTGCCGCCGCAGTGGAAAAATGGCATGGAGTTCGAAGGGTTTGCGAAGAAAATTGGGATACAAGTTTTTTGTGCAGAGAAATTTTCTGTGGGCAATGTTATATCACCCAAGGCAATTCGAATTTGTATTTCAGCTCCGCCCACAAAAGAAATATTAAAAACTGGAATTGAGAAGCTGGCAAAAGCTTTGGAAAGGGATAAAAAGTAAGGTTAAAAGAGAAAAAATGATAGATAGACGAAAAATTTTAAAAGTGTATGAGCATTTATTTTTTTCTTAAAACAAAAAATGGGAAAAAAAGCCATGTCAATCAAATTAGACTGCGTATTGAAAAAAGATTGCGAATTATGTATAATAATAGTGTAAGGTTGGAATGTGCCCTTGCTGGGGTTAGAATAGAAAGGCGGTAATGTGTATGAAAGGTCTGGTTACAGAAGGAAGCGGCAATATGATAAAGGTCCATATCATCCGTCAGGAGGCTTGCGGTCATTGTAAAGCTTGTTTATCTGGATATATGGAGCAAGATATGGATATTGATGCAAAAAACCTTTGCGATGCAGAGGTGGGTGACTGGGTTGAATTGGAGTTGCAGGAAAATGCATTTATGTACGCAGTGTTAATTAGCTATGGAATTCCATTGATTGGATTTTTCGCAGGTATGTTTTTAGGCTATTTTGGAATAAGTCCTTTGGTTCCTTTTTTACCGGCAAGCTTAGTATCCTTTGTTTTGGGTTTTGCCTTCGTTTTGATTTGTTATGCATGGATAAGAAGCCAAAATCCCAGATGGGAAGGCGGAAGATATTTGCCTTTAGCAGTGCGCTTGACTACAGAGGGTTATGGTGAGTAGGCAAAACAATAAGAAATGAAAAAGCAATCTCTTAGGAGATTGCTTTTTTGTTTTTTTTGTTTTGGGAAGGATATTGTTGTTAAATGCAATGACAAACAAAGAGAACTTTGTTTCATTAAAAGCTCAAATTTGTTCAGAACCATTGTCCCTTTTTTTCATATTATAAGACAAAGGGGATGATTTTATGACGGAACGGGCGATGCTTTTTTGTAGTCAAGGAGAAAACTGCTCTCGAGCTATTTTGCGGGCTGCGGCAGAGGAATATGGTTTTCCTCTTTCTGAAGAGTTGCTTAATAGTTGCAACGCAATCAGCTCAGGTTTTGGTGTCGGCGGAATGTGCAGTGCTTTGGTTGCTGCGGTTATGGTTTTAGGTATTTTATTTCCAACGGAAGAAGCGAAACAAAAAAGTTTACTTTTGTTTTGCAAAATGCAGGAACGATGGCATTGTATTGATTGTTGTAGGCTATCAGCCAATAGAGAGAATTGCAATGATTTAATTGGTGAAATCTCAGAGATATTAGAAGAGGTTATCCGTGAATAATAAAACCGGCAT
>NZ_DAOUQB010000057.1 GCF_030625865.1 Anaerotignum sp.
CGCTTGGTATCCTTTTTTTAACCTTTCAATTTCAATTTCTTGCTTAGCAACTGTGAGTTTTAGCTTTTCAATTTGTGTCAAATTTTTGCTCTTATGGATAGCTGCAAAAGTATTACCTGGATGCCCTTTGGATTTTAATCCGTCTTCACCATTATCTAGATATTTGTGAATCCAATGATTCAAAAGAGTGTAATCCATATTTTCTTCTTTTGCTAGCCTCTTAATACCTAGATCTTCACTAAAATATCGCTGTACAATTCGCATTTTCTCTTCATAAGTCCAATTTCTTCTTTTGGTTCCTTTAGAAACTCCCATAATATCACATCCTTTCAAAATAATTATAAAACAAAAAGTAGGCAAGGTGGTCATATTCCTTGTCTACTTTCATTTTACAACTTCAAATAGCGGGGGGTTGTCTGTTTCGCACGCTTGCGTGCTCAACTGGGTCACGACCCATAATATAAGCCCTGTTCAATATAGAACTGAACAAGGCTTTCCTTAGGGTGGTTTTTAATTTTCTCTTATTTATATGAACACTAACTTACCCAACAATTCACAAAATCAATGTTATATTAAATTTGTATATCCCATCAATGTTTCATCCACTTCTCTAGCAACGCTACGGCCTTCATTAATTGCCCAAACAACCAAAGACTGACCTCTATGCATGTCACCGGTAACAAATACTTTTGCTACATTTGTGTGAAAGCTGTTTTCAGCCGTCTTCACATTTGTTCTTTCGTTCTGCTCTACTTTAAACGCCTGGGTCACATAACTTTGCGCACCTAAAAAACCTGCTGCAATCAGTACCAAATCCACATCAATTGTCCTTTCACTGCCTTTAACATGGGCAAAGGATACTCCTCCATTTTTGTCTGCTTTTTTCTCCAACTTCACTATTTTAGCCTTTGTAACATTTCCTTCTTTATCTAATACAAATTCCTTTACTGTTGTTTCATAAACTCGAGGGTCTCTTCCAAATACGGCAATCGCCTCCTGTTGCCCATAATCAGTTTTTAAAACCTTCGGCCACTCCGGCCAACGATTATTATCTGCCCTTTCCAAAGGAGGTTTTGGCATCATCTCCAACTGAACTACGCTTTTTGCACCATGGCGGATGGACGTTCCCACACAATCGTTCCCCGTATCCCCGCCACCGATAACCAACACGTTTTTCCCCTTTGCTGATATATATTTCCCATCCTTCAAGTTACTGTCTAAAAGGCTTTTGGTTGTCGCTCGCAAAAAATCCACCGCGAAATAAACACCTTTTCCTTCTCTTCCTGGAACTTTAATATCTCTGGGGTTAGATGCACCGCAGGCAAGAATTACAGAATCATATTCTTTAATTAACTTCTCCGCTTTAATGGTATTCCCTACGTCCGCATCGGTTACAAACTCAATGCCTTCCGCCTTCATAATATTTATCTTACGATCGATTACGGTTTTCTCCAACTTCATGTTAGGAATACCATACATCAATAAGCCGCCAACTCTGTCATTACGCTCATAAACAACAACACTATGCCCTCTTTTGTTCAGTTGATCCGCCGCTGCAAGACCCGACGGTCCGCTTCCGATTACTGCAATTTTTTTGCCCGTTCTAACCATGGGCGGGTTTGGTTGAATCAACCCCGAAGCATATCCATTTTCAATAATACTCCACTCATTTTCCTTGATGGTAACGGGCGTATCATTTAAACCGCAAGTGCAAGCTGCCTCGCAAGGTGCAGGACAAACACGGCTTGTAAATTCGGGGAAATTATTGGTTTTTAAAAGTCTGCCTAACGCCCGATCCGGCTTTTCCAAATAAATCAAATCATTCCACTCCGGAATCAAATTATTTAAAGGACAGCCGGAAGTCATTCCCTTTATCATCATTCCACTCTGACAGAAGGGTATGCCGCAATCCATACATCTTGCCGCCTGTTGCTGCTGTTCATTTTTTTGCAAATGCTCATGAAAATCCTGAAAATGCTTAATTCTTTCCTTCGGACTCGTTTCACCCCCGGATTTTCTTTCAAATTCTAAAAAACCTGTTGCTTTTCCCATGCATAATCCCCCCTGTCTTATTTATTTGAATAGAACGCATAGAAAGCCTCAATTAACGCCTCGTCCCCGCTCAATCCCTTTTCTTCCAATCGAACGGTAGCTTTATGCATCTTGTCGAAGTCATGGGGCAAAACTTTTTTAAATTTAGGCAGATAATTACTGAAATCGTCAAGAATTTCCTGTCCTTTTTTAGATCCCGTCAACTTCACATGATTTGTGATCATTTCTTTCAAAACCGTAACGTCCTGTTTATGCAACACTTCTTCCAAAGAAACCAATTCTTTGTTTACTCTGGTATAAAAATCTCTGTTTTCATCCAGAACATAGGCAACGCCGCCGCTCATGCCTGCGGCGAAATTTTTCCCTGTATTTCCCATAATTACCGCAATTCCGCCTGTCATATATTCACAGCCATGGTCTCCAACTCCTTCAACAACAGCCCTTGCGCCGGAGTTACGTACACAGAAGCGCTCTCCTGCCACACCGTTAATATAAGCCTCGCCATCTGTGGCTCCATACAAAGCAACATTTCCAATAATAATATTATCGTCCTCTTTCAACTTGCTTTTCTTGGAAGGATATACAACTAATTTTCCGCCGGAAAGGCCTTTGCCAAAATAATCGTTGCTGTCCCCTTCCAATTCAAGGGTAAGTCCCTTTGGAATAAAAGCACCAAAACTCTGTCCTCCCGCGCCGTTACATTTAATATGTATTGTATTATCTGCAAGGCCCTCAGGATATCTTTTTGTAATTTCAGAACCCAATATGGTACCAAAGGTACGGTCTGTATTTTTTACATCCACTTCCGTAGACGCAGGCGTTTTGGTTTCTATCGCATCCTTCAGCCTTTTATATAAAACCTTTAAATCTAAGGTTTCCTCCAAATGAAAATCATAAATTTGTTTTGGATCAAACCCAAAATTCTGACCGGGCTTTGCAAATGGATTGTTAATGACCCTCTCTATTTCAACCTTGGTAGTTCTTGTTCTTGCACCATCACGTATCTTCAACAAATCGCTGCGTCCAACCATTTCAGAAATGGTTTTAAAACCAAGTTTTGCCATGTACTCTCTTAATTCTTGGGCAATAAAATACATAAAATTGATTACATATTCTGGTTTACCCTTAAATCTTTTCCTCAACTCAGGATTTTGCGTTGCCACACCAACAGGACAAGTATCCAAATTACAAACACGCATCATAACGCATCCCATGGTTACCAAGGGTGCCGTTGCAAAGCCAAATTCCTCTGCGCCCATTAATGCAGCAAGGGCAACATCACGACCACTCATCAGTTTCCCATCAGTTTCCAGTGTTACCTTGTTTCTTAAGCCGTTGCGAATCAAAGTTTGATGTGTTTCCGCCAAACCAAGTTCCCAAGGAATTCCTGCATGTTGAATAGAAGTTCTGGGGGCCGCTCCTGTCCCACCATCATAACCGGAAATTAAGATAACCTGGGCTCCCGCCTTTGCAACCCCTGCGGCAACGGTTCCTACGCCGGCCTCAGCACAAAGCTTTACGGTAATTCTTGCATCTCTGTTGGCATTTTTCAGATCATAAATCAACTGTGCCAAGTCCTCAATGGAATAAATGTCATGGTGAGGCGGAGGAGAAATCAAGCCAACGCCAGGGGTAGAATGCCTTGTTTTTGCAATCCAAGGATATACCTTTTCAGCAGGCAAATGTCCCCCTTCCCCAGGTTTTGCACCTTGGGCCATTTTTATCTGAATTTCCTTTGCACTAACCAAATATCTGCTGGTTACCCCAAAACGACCCGAAGCCACCTGTTTAATTGCGGAACATCTGCTATCCCCGTTGGCATCCGGAGTAAGACGATCAATGCTTTCACCGCCCTCACCGCTGTTGCTTTTTCCTCCAATGCGGTTCATAGCAATGGCAAGGGTTTCATGAGCTTCCTGGCTAATGGAACCATAGCTCATTGCACCGGTTTTAAAACGTTTCACAATAGACTCCACGCTCTCAACCTCTTCAATGGGAATGGGATTTTCCGCAAATTTAAAACCAATCAACCCTCTTAAGGTTACTTTTGCTTCATCGTTCACCAAGTGGGTATATTCTTTAAAAAGCTTGTAATCCCCTGTTCTGGTAGCCTCTTGTAAAAGATGTATAGTTTGAGGGTTATATAGATGTTTGGATTTATTACTCCTGAATTTATGGCTACCAACGCTGTCAAGGGTCGTGTCTGTTCCCAGCCCTAAGGGATCAAAAGCACTGTTATGCCATTCGTGAAATTCCTTTTGAATATCATCTAGGTCAACACCCTCAATTCTTGTAACAGTATTGGTAAAATATTTATCCACAACCTTTGAGTCGATGCCGACTGCCTCAAAAATTTGTGCTCCTTGGTAAGATTGAATGGTAGAGATACCCATTTTCGATGCAATTTTTACAATACCATGAAGAATAGCAGCATTATAATCATTCACCGCTGCATAATAATCCTTGTCTAAAATATCCTCATCAATCAAATTTGCAATGGTATCCTGGGCTAAATAAGGGTTCACCGCACAAGCACCATAGCCAAGTAACGTTGCAAAGTGATGTACCTCTCTGGGTTCTGCCGTTTCCAGAATTAGGGCAATACTTGTTTTCTTTTTTGTTTTTACTAAGTACTTGCTAACGGCTGAAACTGCCAATAACGAAGGAATGGGAACATGGTTTTCATCTACATCACGATCGGATAGAATAATGATATTTGCGCCATCTCTATAGGCACGATCCACCTCAACAAACAGGCGGTCAATGGCTCTTTCCAGCTGGGTATTTTTGTAGTAGGTAATCGGTATCACCGTAGACTTAAACCCTTCAATATTCAAATCCTTAATTTTCATTAAATCCGTATTGGTAAGAATGGGATTATTCACACGAATAACCTTGCAATTTTCCGGAGTTTCCTCCAAAAGGTTCCCTGCTCCCCCAATATATACCGTTGTACTGGTTACAATTTCTTCACGAATTGCATCAATAGGCGGATTTGTAACCTGAGCAAACATCTGCTTAAAGTAGTTGAACAACGGCTTTTTTGTTTCCGAAAGTACCGCCAAGGGCGTATCCGTCCCCATGGAAGCAATGGCTTCTTCCCCTGTTTTTGCCATGGGCAAAATAGCAGTCATAACCTCTTCATAAGTATACCCAAAGGTTTTTTGCAATCTGGCTAACTCATCTTTTGTATACTGGGGCGTTTTCTTATTTGGAATGGAAATATCCTTCAAATGAACAAGGTTTTTGTCAATCCATTCTCCATAGGGCTGACGTGTTGCGTACTGCTCCTTCAAATCATCATCTGAAATAATAGTTCCCTTTGTTGTATCAACGAGGAGCATTTTACCGGGACGTAAACGATCCTTCTTGATAATTTTTTCTACGGGAATATCCAAAACACCAACCTCCGAGGAGAGAATGAGTCTGTCATCATCGGTAATGTAATATCTGGAAGGTCTCAAACCATTTCTGTCCAAAACCGCCCCCAATACTTCTCCATCGGAAAATAAAATGGAAGCAGGGCCGTCCCAAGGCTCCAGCATCGTAGCATAATATTGATAAAAATCTTTTTTTGCCTGACTCATAATTTTATTGTTACTCCAAGGCTCAGGAATGGTAACCATAACAGCCAAAGGCAACTCCATGCCACTCATTACAAGAAATTCCAAGGTGTTGTCAAGCATAGCACTATCCGAGCCGGATTGGCTGATAATGGGCAATACCTTGTGCATTTCTCCCTTAAAAACATCCGCCGCCATAGTTTCCTCACGGGCAAGCATGAGGTCTGAATTACCACGAATTGTGTTAATTTCCCCATTGTGCAGAATGAAACGGTTGGGATGCGCCCGATCCCAGCTTGGTGTTGTGTTTGTACTAAAACGAGAATGCACCATACCAATGGCGGATTCAAAGTCTCTATCCTGCAAATCTTTAAAAAATAATCTTAGCTGATTTACCAAAAACATTCCCTTGTATACAATGGTGCGACTGGATAGAGAAGCCACATAAGAATTGTCGTTACTTTGTTCGAAAACGCGTCTTGCTACATAGATTTTACGTTCAAAATCCAGTCCTTTTTTTGTATCTTCCTTTCTTTTTACAAAGCACTGCAAAATATAGGGCTTGCAATCCAGGGCCTGTTTTCCCAAAATAGAAGCATTGGTTGGCACTTCTCTCCAACCAGCAAACTCTAAATTTTCTTTTTCCACAATAATTTCAAACATTTTTTTTGCACGGTTTCTCTCTAATTCCCCCTGAGGTAAAAAGAACATTCCTACGGCATAATCCCCTTCTTCGCCGATTTCATACCCTAGTCTTTGCGCCTCTTTTGAGAAAAATTTATGAGAAACCTGCAATAAAATTCCTACACCATCTCCTGTTTTTCCTTCTCCGTCTTTTCCCGCTCTGTGTTCAAGATTTTCCACAATTTTCAGTGCATCCTCCACAGTCTGGTGGCTTTTCACACCCTTGATATTTACAATTGCACCGATCCCGCAGTTGTCATGCTCAAACAGGGGATCGTATAAGCCTTTTGATTCTTCAAACTGATGAAACAAATTTTTGCTCATAGCCATCTTCCTTTCTCGATTTATTTATTTATTTCTTTGTTGTCTGCATTTTTCTCTGTGATATAATTACTTCGCATTTCATTGGCAAAAGAATTTTTTCCGCTTACTTTCCACGAATTTTCGGCAAAATTATCAGCTTATTTTGCATTTTAGAGAAAAAAAAAAGCCCTTAAACAGTCAGACAACCACTACTGTTTAAGAACTCCTTTGATCTTGGGGACAATTATAATATATTTTGTTCCGCATTGCAATGCAGGAAACTGATACACAAAAGGTACTTTGCAAAAAAGAAGAAAAATCTGAACATTAGTAACCACAGGAAGGAGAGCTCCGTCATTTTCTTTTAGATATAATACTTAAAAAAATTAAAACTTATGATAAAAATATAGGCGTAATCACAAGTACCTTTCAAAAAAACGGCGAATATTTTTTTTTAGATTCCATTGAAGACGTACAAATGTTTTTAATATATGTACAATAAAAATGACGTTTTTCTCCAATAAATTCTATTAATATAAAAAAACAGCGCCACTTTTTTACTTCAGTGACGCTTATCATCCTTATCTATTCTTTTTCATTGATTATTTTACGTCTTGTGCATCGCTCCAAACATGATCCAGTCCGTAAAAATCTCGCTGTTCTTTATTAAATAAATGCACCAAAAGGCTTCCAAAATCCAATAAAATCCATGTAGCTCCACTATAGCCTTCTGAGTGATGCAGCTTTACGCCCTCTTTAAACAATTTCTGCACAATTTCATCTGCCATAGCTCTTAAATGGTTCACATTGTTACCGCTTGCAATCACAAAGCAGTCCGCAATATTGGATAATCCTTTTAAATCCAAAACCTTAATATCCTGTCCCAACTTATCCTCCAATGCCTCTTGAGCAATCTTTGCCGCTTCCAATGCGTTCATGTCTTTCCTCCTTAACAGTCTTTATAATATTTTAATGCTTCCAAGGAAAAAGGGTGCAACTCCCGTCCCCTTGTTTTTACATATTTGATTGTTTCCTCTAAAATATACTTCATTGCCATATCTAAATCTAAGTATGCCAATCTTCTTGCCTCTTCAAGCCCTTCAAAAGGTTCTCTATTTGGTTCAATATAATCTGCAATATAAATTATTTTTTCCAGTAAAGACATATTTGCCTTTCCTGTGGTATGAAAACGAATTGCCCCTAAAATCTCCTCATCCGTTACCAGATATTCTCTTTTCGCAACCTCTGCTCCTAAAAAAGGATGAATCAGATCGGGGACTTCTTTCATATAATCATCAACTGCAACCTTGTACTCCTTACAAAAACGATCCCTCATCTCTGGGGGAAAATCCTTTGCACAATCATGGAGCAAGCCTGCTACCCGTGCCTTTTGTTTGTCACATTGGGTACCAAAAATTTCGGCTAAGCGTTCCGCCTCATCGGCAACCCCCATGGTATGGATATATCTTTTGATAGATAATGCAGATTGTAATTTTTCCTGCATTACATCCAAATCCAACATAAATTTCACCTCGTCCTTTTCTGTATCCCGATACAAACAGAATTTATGGATATAATCTTCCACCGCTTGAGGCAATAGATATTTAATAGGCTCTCCCCTTTTTTCACGCTCTCTAATATCTGAGGAAGAAATTGCCAATGCCGGCACCTCCATAAAATGAATTCGGCTGGTATATTTTTCCCTTATTTGACGAATATCTCCAAACAAGAGATCTCTATCGTATCCGGGTCTTGTTACCGCAACAAAATCGCATAGAGACAAAAGCCGCTCCGGTTCCTTCCAACTCATAATCTGATGAATGGCATCTGCACCCGTAATAAAATATAATCTTACATCAGGACGGCACATTTTTTTTAACGCTTCAATGGTATCTATTGTATAGGTTGTACCGGGACGATCAATCTCTATACGAGACACCTGAAAATTTTGGTTTCGCATGGTTGCCAAAACTGCCATCAAGTAGCGATGTTCATTTGGGGTGATCCGCTGTTTTGTTTTATGGGCAGGTTTGCCCGTAGGTATAAATATAACCTTGTCCACATTAAAACGATGGCGAACGGCCTCCGCCGTCACCAAATGCCCATTATGAATGGGATCAAATGTCCCCCCCATAATGGCTATGCTTTTGCAGTCTTTAAAAACTTCTATCTCATTTCGCATAGAAACGCCTCTTTATCTCTTCTTATCCAATAGTTTCCACTCAGCCAGCCTTTGCAAGGCTAAACCGTAATCTCCCGCTGTTTTCTTTGTTGCATCCCATAGCAGTCGCAGTCCATCAAATATAGCTTCTTTGGTTTCTTCGTCCTCATCCTTCAATGTTTGCAAAGTGCGATAAGCATTTTGGGGTGATAATACAACGTCGCCCTGCTCATCGGCATGGGTCATAGAAAGGATCTCAAACAACGCATCCACAAATTTTTCTCTTTTTTGGGGTGTCAGGCTCTTTAGCCAACTCTTAAGGGTTCTGTTCCAAAATTTACTTTCCATAGAAACAGATTCCAAACAAACAAACCCCTTACCAGATACTTCCCATGAGTAAGGATCATGCTGTAACAATCCCTTTTCCCCACTTTTTACAACCACATATCCTCCTTGGTGATTCATCAACATCCCAATAATGGAAGATTCCGGCACAAAAGAATGCACCTTGGAAATCATATATTTATAACCTTGAAAACGTAACATTCCTTCTTGAAACCCAGGCCCGTCATGATTATAAACACATAAAATTCGCTCCTGAATTTTACGGGGACAAACCGCCGCTGCAAATACAGCCAAATTTCCACCCTTTGAATGGCCTCCTACACGAATATCCCCAGATATCCTTTGTGCCACATACATCAGATATGCTGACGCTGCAATCTGCGCAGGAACAAAATCCAAAAAGCTCATATTAAAATCTTCTTTCCATCCAACCAGGGATAAGTCGGTCCCTCTATATGCAACAAAAAACGTACCATCCCCCAAAAGAACGGTAACTGCGGCAAACTGAGCTTCATTTTCAATATTCACATGATCAACGTAATAGCATACCTCCATATTTTGAAACCGCTGGCTTTTTCCCATCAACTGCAATAACACAAGATCCTGAGGATCACGCACATGAAGCTTCTCCTGAGGCAAATCCTTCACTTTATTGGCTAAGTCCTCAATGCGCACCGGTGAAGCATCATATTGGTTCAATACATCTATGAAAAAATGATATGCAAAGCACGTTAAAATAAGGCCATCCACATCCTGAAACGGGGATTGCTCTAACGTTAGATCGCCCCGCCACAGGAGATAATCAAATACGTTAGTCATGGAATTCTCTCCCCCAAGTATTATTTTTTTGCTTTGGGTAATTCGATAACCGGCTTCGTTTTAGACTGACGGAATAATACAAATTTATTGCCAATTACCTGAACAATATCCGCCCCTGTCCTGCTGGCAAGTAATTCCGCCGCCTCTGCTGCCGATAACATATTATTATCTAAAACGCTAACTTTAATCAACTCTCTGGCTTCCAACGCAGAATGCACTGTATCTCTCAATTCAGGTGTCACACCGTTTTTTCCAACCTGAAAAATTGCATCAATTCCATTCGCCATAGAACGCAAAAAAGCTCTTTGTTTACTTGTTAACATAAAGTCCTCCAATTTGTCTAAAATCTCTCATTATAATCCTTAACATCATAGCATACAGCCCCCTATTTTGCAATCTTCCCCCCCAAAAAAGGTAATTACTTTATATATTGTTTCAATTTTTTTATGAAAAAATCATTGTTCCACAAAACTATTGATGATACAATATAATATACAAAAAATATTCTTATATTATTATGATTTTGTATCAGTTTAACATACCCAATTTTGAAGCTCAATGGTACTATAAGTTTTACTTTTTGTATTTTCCAATCAAATTAATACAATACTGAATAATATTCTACTGATATTCATTCACCTAGATATAGGAGGAAAACAAATGGATCTACAAATTGGTTCTCGCCTTCGAGAATTACGAAATAAAAAAAAATTGAGCATTGCGGAGCTCTCTAAAATTTCCGAGGTGAGTACAGGATTAATCAGCCAAATTGAGCGTGATTTGGTAGTCCCCTCAGTCGTAAGTCTTTGGCGTTTAGCAAGCGCATTGGACACGAATATCAATTACTTTTTCGAAGAAAAACAGCAAGAAGATGGTATACTCATCCGACGGGGTGATCATAAAGTCATTGTCACCCATCGTAGTAACAGCTTCTATAAGCTTTTGTCACCCACTCGCCCCGGTCATCTATTAGATATGACAGAAGTTCGTTTAAAATGCGGATGCACCTATGAAAAAGAAACCCTCTACCATAACGGAGAAGAATGTGGCTACGTTTTGAAAGGCACACTCACGGTACACTTGAATGGTAATGAATATGTGCTTTATGAAGGAGACAGCATTTATTTTAGCAGTTCTCTCCCCCATAAATACATCAACAACTCTGACGAAGAGTGTGTTTCCATTTGGGCAATGACCCCGCCATTCTTTTAAGCCCTACACGCTGCATAATTTGCGGCGTTTTTTTATCTCTAAAATACATCTTCCTTATTTCCCCCTCTGTTTTTTCTGTTTTTTAAATATACACAGAAAAAAGCCCGATTGCTTTATCCAAGTTTTATCTTGTAAAATATTGCAATTCGGGCTCTTCTGTTTTATCACTAAGTTTAAAAGTATTTAAAGGGAAGCAATACTTTTATTTTTTCTTTTGTACAAAAAAATTTAAGATTTGTTGTTGGGTATTTGATAGGCATGGATACATTTCCATCCAATTATCCATATAGTCAATACTTCTCAACAAATTTTTAATGGGGGATCATTTGTAATCTATTTTAATAACTTATCATCACAATTTTGTATGTAGCACATAAAGCCACAAAAACTTTAGCCAATCACCTTTTGAATAAGATTTAGCCAATTTCCGCCGGAAACCATCTCCAATTCTTTCTCCGTAAATCCTGCCGCTTTCATTTTTGCAAGCAATTCGGGAACCTTAGAACAATCCTCCAACCCAACGGTAAAGGAGGTTTCTTGATCGCTATAGCTTTTCATAGAATCTGTTGATAAAAATTCAAAAAAATCAAAGCCAAAGCCAAGATGCTCTACACCGATTTTGTCTGCAATATAAGATGCATGCTTTACAAGATTATCCACATTTTGTTCCTTTAAATCCCGGCTTACAAAAAGATTAAAAGAATTTAACCCAACTAAGCCCTTTGAATCTCGAATGGCCAATAACTGTTCATCTGTTAAATTTCTCGTTGCCGGCGCCAGCGCCTTTGCATTGGAGTGAGATGCTAAAATTGGGCCTTGGGCTACGTCCATAACATCCCAGAAAGAGCGTTCGTTCAGATGCGAAACATCCATAATCATTTTTTTCTCCTGGATGATTCTAACAGCTTTCTTCCCAAGTTGAGTAAGCCCTCTATTCGGGTCACCTTGAACCCCCGTTGCCAAAGCATTTTGCTCATTCCAAGTCAGCATCGCATGGCGTGCACCAAAATCATACAGAGTATGAATGCGATCCACATCTTCCCCAATACCGGAAAGACCTTCTATGCCTAGCAAGATGAAAAACTTACCTGCTTTTCGTGCCGCTTCAATTTCTGCTGTATTATGAACCAAAACCGCTTCTTCGCACTCTGCCATTTCATCTTTTGTTGCCTTCAGAATTTGTTCCAACCTTTTCGATGGATCTTTGTCATAAGGTGGGTCAATCCAAATGACGAAACAGCCTCCCTCAACTCCGCCTTTACGCAATCTAGCCAGGTGGTGATTCTTAATTACCTGCGTTTCCCCAAGCAGGCGTTTGATGGTGACATCAGTAAAGATGTCGGAATGTCCGTCAAAAATCATATTACTCCTCTTTTCGTCTCTTTAAAATCTCTTATGTTTACGCGCCTAACAAATTTCCAATGATGGTACCAAAGTATGTACCAATGACATAGCCCAGGGTACCAACTAACATGATAGGACCTACCAGCTTAACCCAACCCTTGGAAATTGCCATTGCCGCCGCTGTCGTAGGGCCGCCAATGTTCGCATTGGATGCAAGAATAATATCCTCCAGATTGAATTTGAACAATTTACCAAAAATAAAGCAGAAAAGCATATTTACAACAACCATAATCAAACAGAATACAAACAACATTGGAGCATTTACAAGAATTTGTTTAATGGATGCAGGAACACCGATAACGAACAAGAACAAATAAATCAAATATGTACCAATTTCCTGGGTGCCTGCTGTTTTTTCAACATGCTTTGCACCAAATGTTGCAACAAGCATAGCTACTGTGGTCATAATTAAATATTTGTTACTTA
>NZ_DAOUQB010000029.1 GCF_030625865.1 Anaerotignum sp.
AGCAGGCGTTTGATGGTGACATCAGTAAAGATGTCGGAATGTCCGTCAAAAATCATATTACTCCTCTTTTCGTCTCTTTAAAATCTCTTATGTTTACGCGCCTAACAAATTTCCAATGACATAGCCCCGGGTACCAACTCACATGATAGGACCTACCAGCTTAACCCAACCCTTGGAAATTGCCATTGCCGCCGCTGTCGTAGGGCCGCCAATGTTCGCATTGGATGCAAGAATAATGTCTTCCAGATTGAATTTAAATAACTTGCCAAAAATAAAGCAGAAAAGCATATTTACAACAACCATAATTAAGCAAAATACAAATAGCATTGGAGCATTTTCCAAAATTTGTTTAATGGATGCAGGAACACCAATAACGAACAGGAACAAATAAATCAAATATGTACCAATTTCCTGGGTGCCTGCTGTTTTTTCAACATGCTTTGCACCAAATGTTGCAACAAGCATAGCTACTGTGGTCATAATTAAATATTTGTTACTTAATAATGCATTGATAATCTTCAAAGGGTCGTTGTTAGTAGGGATAATTACACCGAAAATTTTAGCAATTTCCACTGAAACCCAAACAATAATTGCACTGATTGCAAAATCAACTGCGATATCCCTTAAAGAGATAGGTTTTCTTTCCCAGTAAGCAGCAGCCTGTGTCTTTGCCGCCTCATCAACACCAACGCTTTCAACCTCATCCAAGTGGGGATGTTTGTAGGCTTTGCGGAAGAAGCTGATGCCGGGAATAGCAATCAATACAAAGAAGTAACAAGCCATCAAAAGGTTATCTGCTACTGTTGTTGCGGCCACAACCTCTCCCGGTATTTCGAAAGAACCTGCCAATGTAGCAAAGTTAACGCCACCGCCAATGTAAGAGCCTGTCATCATTGCAGCAACACTAGCCGGTTCAGGAACACTGTTTTTCAATAAATTGAATGCCAAAATTGCTGAACAAGTAGTGCCAATAGAGCCAATTAAAAAAATAAGCAATAATTTTCCTGATTCCTTCCAAATTTTACGGATATCACACTGCAGCAGCAACAGGGGAATAGCCAAAGGTACCACATAACCCCAAATAATGTCATCAAACCAAGGGGCATTTGTAGGAATAATGTTAAAGTTTGTTAGTAATAACGCACCAATCAGAGCAATAATTGCACCTGACAGCTTTGATGCCCAAGCCCATGTCTGTTCTGCATAAATGGAAAATGCAACCCAGCCACAAGTAATGGCCATGAGTGCCCACGTATTGTCAGCACTAATTAATGTTGTACCAGTCATAATATCTCCTCCTCCAAATAAAAATAAATCATGTAAAATTCCGCGTCTGCACTTTTGTTGCTGCAAAACAAAAATGTCAGAACAAGATTCCAAAAGAATCATTCAATATTTTGAATTAATTCAATATCTTGAATCTTTGTTCACAATATTATCACCATTTTTTAAACCTGTCAATAACTCATATAACAAAACATTTATATCTTTATTATATTTTTTTCTATTTATTTTCATGCAAAACAAAAAAAATGTACAAATTCAATCATAAATTTTTTGTAGTATTAAACAAATATCCTAAAATAAATATCAATGTTTTTTTTAATAATTTAATAACTTTTTTTATTCTAAAATTTAAAAGGCCATGTCCCCCGGACATGGCCTTCAATATATGAAACAATTAATTTTTTTGTTTTTCTCCAGGCAACCCTGCATAAACAAAACCTGTGGAAGCATCTACTGAAATCAATGCATCACCGGGAATAAAATCCGTTACTTTTGCATTACAAATAATCACGGGGATATCCAGTGCTCTTCCTGCAATTTCTGCATGACAGTCATCACTATGATCCATAGGACCCACAATAATGGCAGAAGCTTTTTGAATATAGGGCATAAAGTCATTATCCGTAGCTGATACAACCAGAATATCTCCTTTTTGAAAATTACGCTCCATATCCTCACGCATTCTTATGATTCTTGCTCTACCGCTGGCTTTTTTTGTCCCAACACCAATGCCTTTGCAAAGCACATCTCCAACGATATCCACACGAAGGGTATTGGTTGCTCCGCTTACACCAAGGGGCATACCCAATGCCAAGACAACCGTATCCCCGTTTTTCACAAGCCCGCTTGCCTGAATAATATTCATACCGGTATCAAAAACCTTTCCCTGGGGCAGTTTTTCTTTATGCAGCATTGGTTTGCATCCCCAGACCAAATTAAGCTGACGCCAAACTTGATCGGTCATAGTTGCTGCAACAATAGGACAAATGGGTCTATGCTTCGATATCATTCTTGCAGTAAAACCTGACTGTGTTATGGTGCAAATACAAGCTGTATTCAATTCCGCAGCCGTTGTACAAGCAGCAAAACTAATTGCGTTAGTAATATTGGTTGTAACACCATCCGGCTGTCTGGTTAATAATTTGCTGTAATTAATACTGCTTTCTGCCTTCTCCGCAATACGCGCCATGGTTGCAACAGCCTCAAGGGGGTAACTACCCGCTGCTGTTTCCCCAGAAAGCATAATAGAATCACTGCCATCAAAAATTGCATTTGCAACATCATTTGCTTCTGCTCTTGTTGGTCTTGGGCTATTGACCATGCTTTCCAGCATTTGTGTAGCCGTAATAACCGGCTTACTACGTTGGTTGGCCTTTGCAATCAACTGCTTTTGAACCAAAGGCACTTCTTCTGGAGGAATCTCCACGCCCAAGTCCCCTCTGGCAACCATAATACCGTCAGAAACCTCTAAAATTTCATCGATGTGGTCTACACCCTCTTGATTTTCAATCTTCGCAATAATATGAATGCCCTCGCCGCCATTATCCTCTAATACTTTTCTGATTCTTGTTACATCAGAAGCAGAACGAATAAAGGATGCCGCTACAATATCAAAACCATTTGCAATTCCAAATTTTAAATCATCAATATCTTTTTCTGTTAAAGAGGGTAAATTCAATCTAATGCCAGGCAAATTTACACCTTTTCTTGAACCAACCTTACCACCGTTTATAACGGAGCACTGCACCTCAGGGCCTGCAATGTGATCTACTTTAAGCTCAATTAAGCCATCATCAATTAATACTCGAGAACCGTTCTGTAAATCTTTCGGCAAATCTAAATAAGTTACAGATACCTTTTCCTTTGTTCCCTCCACTTCTTCCGTGGTTAATGTAAATTTGTCTCCCGGTTCCAGAAAAATTTTACCCTCGGCAAAGGTTTTAATTCTGATTTCCGGGCCTTTGGTGTCCAAAATCAACGGAATTGGCGCTCCCAGTTCCTCTCTGGCCTGCTTTAATTTTTTAATTGTTTCCCCGTGAGATTCGTAATTTCCGTGGGAAAAATTTACGCGGGCAGCATCCAACCCATTTTCAATTAATTTCTTCATAATTTCAACACTGTCGGTTGCTGGTCCCAGTGTGCAAACAATTTTTGTCCTGCGCATTGCAGTACCTCCTCTTTCTGTACAATTAATCTAATATAAAATGTAATTAAAAATTCTTAGATAAGTAGACGCTGGCTTTTGTTCTGAGAATCACTTTTCTTCCGCCGCAAAAGCCCCTTTCTTTTCCTAACTGTGTTTTCAACAGCCTATATGCAGTAGAAATTTCCAGCCTCCTGCATACGTTTCTTCAAATCCCTCGCCTTAATCGGCAAGGAATGGAAGAAAGTCTTGTCTTCGACTATACGTAAAATTATTTCATAATTTTACGTATAACGAACCATGTTTGCAACACCCGCATGCTCTCGGAGTTCTCTCCTCCTTCATGCGTTTCTTCAAATCCCTCTCCTTAACCGGCAAGGAATGGAAGAAAGTCCGTTAAATGGCAAGAATTTTAATTACATTGTATATATCTTGATTCAAATTTTTCTCCATCCCCATAGATTCCACCAGCTCAATGACCTCGTATCTTCCTTTATTAAAACTTACAACTTGATTTTGTTTTCCTTCCATAATGGCTTTTACGGCATGATAACCCATCATGGAAGCATGCATGCGGTCAATTGCTGTGGGACTTCCGCCTCTTTGCAAATGACCAAGGATGGTGGCTCTCGTCTGGATACCAGTAATATCTTGAATATCCTTTGCTAATTTCTGCGTGCCGCCAACACCTTCCGCAACTACAATCAAATTATGCCTTTTTCCAATGCTTCTGTTCTCTAAAATTTGCTGAATTACCCTCTGGCTATTTATAACATCCTTTGCTTCGGGAAACATAACATCCTCAGCGCCACCAACCATACCGCACCATACCGCAATATATCCGGCATCACGCCCCATAACCTCAACTACTGAACAGCGTTCATGAGAACTGGAGGTATCTCTCAATTTATTCAAAGCATCCATCCCTGTATTCACGGCAGTGTCAAAACCAATGGTATACTCCGTGCTATTCATGTCCAGATCTATTGTAGCAGGGATACCAATGCAATTGACCCCTAGCTTTGCCAATTCTGCCATGCCTTTATATGAGCCGTCACCACCAATAACAATTAATGCGTCCAATCCTAAAATTTTGTAAATCGCCGCTGCTTTGTTCAGCCCTTCTTCCGTCATCATTTCAGGACAACGTGCCGTATGCAAAATTGTGCCGCCTAAGTTCATCACATTGGATACATCTTTGCTATGCATCTCCTTGATTTCGCCATTAATCAGACCATTATAACCTTTGCGTATGCCGGTCACCTGAATATCGTTAAAAAGAGCCGTTCTTACGACTGCACGAATAGCAGCATTCATACCTGGGGCATCCCCACCGCTGGTTAACACACCGATTTTTTTAATCTTTTTCGTTTCCATCACATATTCCTCCTATCCCAAATTTATTCCTTCTCCGATTTTTCCGTATGAATCACACCAAATTGCGTATAAATTTCCGCCTCACCTCTTACTTTAATGGCAGAAGTATTCGAAGTAAACTGAGCAATGAGAACCTCACCTTTATCAAGTTTTTCCGTATGGTGAATTTTTGTAACCTCACCTCGTGTAACCCCGATGATGCTTACACCCTTTTCCAGTGCCTTCACACAAATATATGGGGTATTTTCTACACTCTTTTCCTCCATACGGCATCTCCTCCTAGCTGTCCTTTGCCACTACGTTGGCTTCTCCCAGTAAAAGCTTTAGCTCTTCCTGCAATTCCAAAGAACCATTTACCCAATACTTTCTTTCGGCTTTCATTTTATCTTTTGTTTTTTCTTGATAAATATAAACGGGAATATTCCCTTTATGTCTCATTAAAACCGCTATAATTTGCTGTAAAGAAATTTCTTTTCCGTTTTCAATTTTCAGCCACAAAGTCGTGGGTACTTTTTCTTCCTCCAACTGTAATACCTGAATTTGGGATGCAATGACTTTTGCTTCTCCATCAGCGGATACATTTGCTCTACCTTTAATCAGTATAACCGTTTCTTCCAGTAAAAGTTCGGAAAATTGCTGATAAACCTTTGGGAAAACAATGACTTCCACCGTTCCTCGAAAATCTTCAAGGGTTAAAAAAGCCATTTTGTCATTATTTCTTGTATATTTTACCGATACTCCTGCGATCATGCCCCCAATAATGACTTTGGTTTGATCCGCAATCTGCTGTCGCTCCTCGCCCTCTTCATCAGGCAAAAAATCCAAACTGTTGTGACTCGTTTTTCTGCTGAGTCTATCCTGATATTCTGCCAAAGGGTGACCGCTTACATAAATCCCCAAAACCTCTTTCTCCATTGCCAGCTTATCTCTTGGCTCATACTCTGCCACCTTCGGTAAGTCGTCCTGTAGCTGATAGCTTTCTTCTCCCATATCCATTTCAAATAAATTCAACTGCCCGGCAATATTATTCTTTCTCGCCTGCCCAATTCCATCCAAAATGCTTTTATATATGGCCATATATTGACTTCTGGCACCCCCCAAAGAGTCCATGGCCCCAGCTTTAATCAAGCTTTCAATACTGCGCTTATTGATTTCTCCCGTCTCCATTCGGTTACAAAAATCTGTCATAGACTGAAATGAAGCACCTTTTTTCCTTTCTGCAACCAAAGCATTTACAACACTGCGTCCCACATTTTTAATAGCGGCAAGCCCAAACCGTATTCTTCCTTTGGAAACAGAAAAGTGCCCATAACCCTCATTAATATCTGGCGGAAGCAATGCAATGCCCATTTTTTTGCATTCTTCAATATAGCTCGAGACCTTGCTTGCATTATCCATAACGCTTGTCATCAATGCCGCCATAAATTCCACAGGATAATGAGCTTTGAGCCATGCCGTTTGATAGCCAACAACGGCATAGCAAGCCGCATGGCTTTTGTTAAAGGCATACTTAGCAAAATCCGTCATTTCATCAAATATTTTTTCCGCAACTTCCGCCGGAATCCCGTGTTTTACGCAACCGGGAACTTCCTCCCCAACGCCATATACGAAATTTTTTCTTTCTTCAGCCATAACCGCTGCTTTTTTCTTACTCATGGCACGGCGTACCAAATCGCTTCGTCCAAGACTATAGCCCGCCAAGTCTCGCACAATTTGCATAACCTGTTCTTGATATACAATACAGCCATACGTATTTTGCAAAATGGGTTCCAAACTTTCATGGGTATATTGAATGTTCTCCGGGTTGTTTTTCCCCTTGATATACTTAGGGATAAAATCCATAGGGCCTGGGCGATACAAGGAAATCCCGGCAATCAAATCTTCCAGACGCTTGGGTTGAAGCTCTCGCATAAACTGTTTCATGCCCGCACTTTCCAACTGAAAAACGCCCTCCGTTTTCCCCTGACTAATCAGCTGATACACTTCCCCGTCATCATCAGGGATTGCATCAATATCTATGGCAACACCATGAATACGCTCCACTTCTTGCACTGCATTCTGAATCACCGTTAGGGTACGCAAGCCAAGAAAGTCCATTTTTAAAATACCCAATTCCTCTAAAAGCGTCATGGTGTATTGCGTGTTGACCTGCCCATCATTGGCACTCAAAGGCACATACTCCATCACCGGTTCTTTACAAATTACAACCCCTGCCGCATGGGTAGAGGAATGCCTTGGCAACCCTTCCAAACGCAAGGAAGTATCAATCAACCGATGGGTATCCTCTTCTGTTTCATATGCCTTTTGCATATCAGGGTTCATGGTTAGGGCTTTTTTAATGGTAATCCCCAATTCTGTGGGAATCATTTTGGAAATCCGGTCAACCTCTGCATAGGGCATAGCCAAAGCACGTCCTACATCCTTAATTGCTGCTCTGGCCGCCATAGTTCCAAAAGTAATAATCTGGGCAACGTGATCCTCCCCATACTTTTGAATTACATAGTCTATGACCTCCTGCCGACGCTCATAACAAAAATCAATATCAATATCCGGCATACTTACACGCTCAGGATTTAAAAACCGTTCAAATATCAAGTCATATTTTAATGGGTCAATGGTTGTAATAGATAAACAATAAGAAACCATACTCCCCGCCGCCGAACCACGCCCCGGGCCGACAATAATTCCGTTATCTTTTGCATATTTGATAAAATCCCAAACGATAAGAAAATAATCCACATAACCCATATTTTCTATGGTAGAAAGCTCATATTCCAAACGTTCTTTCCACTCTTGTTTGCCCTGGGGATATTTTTCCCGAAAACCCGCCTCACAAATTTCCCTGAGATACTGCTGGGCTGTTTTTCCCTCCGGTACATCAAACCTAGGAAGCTTTAATTCATGAAAACGAAAAGAGACATTACATCTTTCTGCAATTTTTGCTGTGTTTTCCAAGGCCTGCGGAGCATAGGAAAATAAATCATACATTTCCTCTGGACTTTTCACATAAAACTGATCGCCCTCATAACGCATTCTGTCATCATCCAAAACCGTTTTTCCCGTCTGAATACAAAGCAAAATATCGTGAGGTTCCGCGTCCTCTTTATAAATATAATGGCTGTCATTTGTGGCAATCAAAGGGATCCCTGTTTCCTCGCTCATGCGAACCAAGGCCATGTTAACCTGCTTTTGCTCCCTCATGCCATGATCCTGAAGTTCCAGAAAGAAATTTCCCTCTCCAAAAATATCCAAATACTCCAAAGCTGATTCCTTTGCCTTTTCATAGGAAACCGTTAATATATTTCTGGCAACCTCTCCAGCCAAACAAGCACTGGAGGCAATAATTCCCTTATGATACTTTTTTAAAATAGCTTTGTCAACCCTTGGTTTATAATAAAATCCATCAATAAATCCATAGGAAACCAGCTTTATTAAATTTTGATATCCCTCGTTGTTTTCAGCCAAAAGCACAAGGTGATAGTAACCCCCGCCTTTTCCATCCTTAACCAAGCGAGATTCTGCCGCCACATAAACCTCACAGCCGATTATAGGCTTCACCTCTGCCTCTAAAGCTGCCTTATAAAATTCTATAGCACCATACATCGCTCCATGATCCGTTATGGCAATGCTATCCATCCCCAACTCTTTTGTCCGTTGAACCAGTTCCTTTATCTTTGCAGAACCATCCAAAAGGCTATATTCCGTATGAACGTGCAGGTGCACAAAGGGCTTTGTCTGATTTGTATTTTCCATAAACTCCATTTTGCACCTCCTAAAACTAACTTTCGCAAATTTTGTTTTATTATATCATAATTTTCCTGTATAAAAAAGAGAAAAAATAATTTCCGTCCCGGTGGGTCAAAATCATCCCATGCAAAATTGTCTAAAATAGCCATTCAAATGTAATACTATTTTTTGCGCCTGCAGTAATTATAATTCCTTATTTGTAAACCCCATAAAATTTAAGAAAGATTTATCTATACTTTATCACAGTAAAAGCAAATGTAACATATTGAAATTGAAAAATTTGCGTCTAAAAAGTTAAGGGTTTTAAACCAATTTTATCATTGCTCAATGAAATGCTTTTCATAAGTGCAGATTTCCGAAAGAAGTTCCCCAAAAATCCATAAAAAAACAGCATACCATAACAGCACACTGTTTTTAAATTTCATCTTATTCATATCGTAATGCATCAACTGGGTCTTTTTTCGCAGCTTTTCTTGCAGGATATAGACCAAAACCCAAACCAACCATGGCAGAAAATGCAACAGCTACCAGTACAACAGTTGGCTTGACAACAACGCCAACCCCCACTACCATACCACCTATTGCAACAACAGAAATACCCAAAATAGTTCCGATAATACCCCCAGCCGCAGAAATTGCCGCTGCTTCAATCAAAAATTGAATCATAATATCTCGCGTTTTAGCGCCAAGGGCTTTTCGAATCCCGATTTCTCTTGTTCTCTCTGTTACAGATACCAGCATAATATTCATAATACCAATTCCGCCAACCACCAAAGAGATTGCCGCAATGGCTCCAACCACTGCAGAAAGAGAGCCCAGCATTTTATCTATGGTTCCCATTTCCTCCTTTGCCGAATAACAAACCACGTTCTCTACATCCTGGTTTTTCATTCTCGCAATGTAGGACTGTATTCTGCTTTGCAGCTGTGTCATATTCTGATCTTCAGCCATACAGAAATATAATGACCATTGACTTTCATTTTCGTCCAGCAGAATACTTTCCGGAACATAAGCACTCGCAAAGGAGCCACCACTCATCAGCTTCATCAGTGCCGAATCCGTATTTTGAAATACACCAATAACCAAAAGCTCTTCTACTTGGCTATTAATAGTAGATTTCACCGTTTTTCCCACGGCATTTTCCTGCCCAAAAATATTGAATGCAGTTGTGCTATCCAATACAACAAATTTTTTCTTTTCCAAAATATCTTTATCATTTAACATACGTCCATATATAATTTTAGGATCTTCCATTTCAGTAGGATTTTCTGCTAACCCCGATAAATATACAGTTTCCGTTTTTCTGCCAACCTTTAAATCAGTCCTTGTCGAACTGCGAAAGCCAGCATATGTAACCGCTCCGTCCATTCCCTCCTTCAATTGATCTGCATCTTCTTTTGTAAACAAATTGCTTTCTGTATAAACATCATCCGGAGACATAATATAAGCATAAGCCAAACCAGAACCAACTTTTTCATATTCACCCGCTACTACACTTCGCATTGTATCCCCTAACGATACAATGGCAATAACCGAGCTAATACCAATAATCATACCCAACATGGTTAAAAAGGAACGCATTTTATTGGCACAAATAGAAGACATTGCCAATTTAATATTTTCAAATATCATCCCTCCTTCACCACCTTTTCATCACTGACAATCTGCCCGTCTTGAAAGCGAATGATTCGTTTTGTGCATTGGGCAATATCCTCTTCATGGGTAACAACAACCACCGTTGCGCCCTCATCATTCAGTTTTGTAAAAAAGTCCATAATTTCATGAGAGGAACGGGTATCCAGATTACCTGTCGGTTCATCGGCAAGGATAAGGGCAGGGTCATTTGCTAACGATCTTGCAATGGCAACCCTTTGCTTTTGCCCACCGGAAAGCTCATTGGGCATATGATGCACTCTTTCGCCCAGCCCAACCTTTTCCAATAAAGCAGTGGCCTTCGCTTTTCTCTCTTCCCCCTTCATTCCCCCATAGATCATGGGGATCTCCACATTTTTCAAGGCAGATGTACGGGGAATTAACTGAAACGCCTGGAAAACAAAGCCGATTTTCTTATTTCTGATTGCCGAAAGATCGTCCTCACCCTGATTTACAATGGGAATGCCATCCAATAAATAAGTTCCTTGAAAACGTCTGTCCATACAGCCTAAAATATTCATTAAGGTAGATTTTCCTGAACCGGACTGACCCATAATTGCCACATACTCACCCTCGTTTATGGAAAGAGATACATTTCTCAGGGCATGCACCTGAATAGCCCCTGTGTCATAAATTTTATTTAATTCTTCTATTTTTATTACTTCCTTCATAACGCACCTCCTACTGAGGAATAACGGTCATTCCTTCCGTCAGCGCAAGGCTGGGGTTCAGAACAATCTGCTGTCCTTCGGTTAATTCACTCTCCTGAACTTCAATCAGAAGATCTGTTTCTAACCCAATTGTTACAGGCACGATATGAATCGTATTATCTTCCTTTACAGTATAAACTACAGTCGAGCCATCCTCCAATTCGCTTACCGCTTCATATGGCACAGTTAATACCTGATCTGCCTTTGCAATATGAATGGTTGCTTTCGCCGTAATACCTGCTATTAGTTTTTCATTTGCACCCACAACCTCTATGTAAACAGGAATTACCCTCTGTGTGGAATTTGCGCCCTTACTTTCACCCGTTGGAGAAATGCGAGTTACAACGCCTTCTATGCTTTCCCCATCCAAAATATCAGCTGTAATATCCACTTCCTGTCCTGTCTTAACCTTCGCAATATCCGTTTCATTTACCAACACCTTCATTTGTAACTTATCAATGTCTTCAATTACAAACATAGGCTTATCATCATCTGTTTCATCTGCAAAACGGCCGACCTTTGTATTCACACGGGTAACTGTACCATCAATCATACTGCGAATTTGACAATCTTCTAATGTTTCCGCTTCAATACTTATCTTGCGATTCATATTGTCCATTGTTTGTTTTTCAGAATCTGTTAAAACTGCAACATCATCCTTCACCGAAATGTCATCCAACTTTCTCTTTGCATCGTCCAATTCACTTTGGCTGGCTGCATTAATATCGAATAAAGCTTTAATGTCGTCATAATCCTTTTTTGCTTTATCATATTCTACCTGTCTATCCTCAAGCAACTCTTTTTGCTGCATTTGCAATAAAGTTTGTTCTCCTTTGCTAAGGCTCATCTGCTCCGTAAGATCAGAACTATCCAAAACGGCCAACAATTGACCTTTTTTTACTTTATCCCCTTCTTTAACCAGCAGCTGTTTTACTTCATAATGTAATTTTGACACAACTTCTGTACTTTCCGTTCCTTCTAAAACCGCTTTTAATTTTAAAACCTCTTCCATGTTTTGTTTTTCTACAAAAGAGGTGCTCACCATCATTCCCTCCGGTGCCTTATTTCCACCAAACACAACTTTTGCGCCAATAGCCACAACAATCAGTCCTGCAACGGCTATTAATATTTTCTTTTTCTTAGATAAAGCCATATAATTGCCTCCTCGGTTATTTTCATATGTTTTATTATATATTCCAAATACTAAAAAGTTTGGTAATATTTCTTAATATTCCTTTAATTTATTAAATTTTCTAATTTATGTAATATGTTCAATCCCATATTTGAAATATTGCCATACCTTTATACAATTAACTGAAGCGCAATAAAACCTTTGTTCTACAAAAAAAGCGAGAAGCAATGCTTCTCGCTTTAAAAATTAAATTATTTTAGAATTACTGATTAGCCAATCTCTTGTAGCTATCAAGTCTTTCTTTTGCATTTCTTTCAGATTCTGCAAAGAGAGCTTCTGCTTCTTCAGGGAATGTTCTTTGCAAAGCGCTGTAACGAACTTCGCTTAACAAGAAATCTTTGAAGCTTGCTATAGGTTCTTTGGAATCCAATGTGAAAGGATTCTTACCTTCTTCTTTCAAAGTAGGGTTGAATCTGTACATATGCCAGTAACCAGCATCAACAGCACGTTTGATTTCTGTCTGAGCACCGCTCATGCCGCCCTTCATACCATGGTTGATACAAGGAGAGTAAGCAATAATCAAAGAAGGACCGTCATACTGTTCAGCTTCCATCATAGCTTTTACTACCTGGTTCTTATCAGCACCCATAGCTACCTGAGCAACATATACATAACCATAGCTCATAGCCATCATACCAAGGTCTTTCTTTCTGATTCTCTTACCAGCAGCCGCAAACTGAGCAACAGCACCAACAGGTGTGGACTTGGAAGCCTGACCACCTGTATTGGAGTAAACTTCTGTATCGAATACAAGAACATTTACGTCTTCACCGGAAGCCAATACATGATCCAAACCGCCGTAACCAATATCGTATGCCCAGCCGTCACCACCAAAGATCCACTGAGATTTCTTAACCAGCTGATCCTGATTTTCAAGAACATAAGCAACGATAGTCTTAACTTCTTCATTGGAACCACTGTAAGCTTTCAAAGCTTCAACCAAAGCATCGGAAGCAGCTCTGGATTTCTCGCCGTCTTTCATTGTTGCAATCCATTCATCAGCAACTGCTGCGAAGGAAGCATCAACGGATTTCAAAGTTTCAAGTCTGTCCTTGAGACCTTCTCTCATTTGTTTAACAGCTGTTGACATACCCAAACCAAACTCTGCGTTATCTTCAAACAAAGAGTTTGCCCAAGCAGGACCACGACCGTCTTTATTTACTGTGTAAGGCATAGAAGGTGCGGAACCACCCCAAATAGAGGAACAACCTGTTGCATTTGCAACATACATTCTATCGCCAAACAACTGAGTTACCAATTTAGCATAAGGTGTTTCACCACAACCTGCACAAGCGCCGGAGAACTCAAGCAGAGGCTGTTCGAACTGGCTGCCTTTTACGGATGCCTTGTTCATAGGGTTAGCCTTATGAGCTACTACATCAATAGCATAATCCCAGTTAGCAACTTCAGCTTCCTGAGTTTCAAAAGGCTGCATTACCAGAGCCTTGTTAGGAGCAGGGCAAACTACAGCACAGCTGGAGCAACCCAAGCAGTCCAAAGGAGAAACCTGAATTCTAAATTTCAAATCGCCAAAACCTGCGCCTTTAGCAGCAACAGCCTTAAAGCCTTCAGGAGCTTTCGCCAATTCTTCATCAGTTACCAATACAGGTCTAATTGTAGCATGAGGACATACATATGCGCACTGGTTACACTGAATACAGTTTTCAGGAATCCATTGAGGAACATCAACTGCAACACCACGTTTTTCATATGCAGCTGTACCTGCAGGGAAAGTACCATCTTCTCTACCGGAGAATGCGGAAACAGGCAGCTTGTCGCCTTCCTGTGCATTCATAGGCTGAACAACATTCTTAACGAATTCAGTTGTTTTTCTTTCTGCTTTTACTTCTGTATCAACAGCATTAGCCCAATCAGCAGGGATTTCAACTTTAACAATGCCTTCTACGCCCTTATCAACAGCAGCATAGTTCATGTTCAGGATTGTATCACCCTTCTTGCCATAGGATTTCTTGATCGCTGCTTTCATATATTCTACAGCCTGTTCAATAGGGATGATGTTCGCAAGTTTGAAGAATGCAGACTGAAGAACAGTATTGATTCTGTTACCCAGACCAATTTCTTTCGCAATTGCAGTACCATCAATGATATAGAATTTTGCTTTCTTTTCTGCTAACTGTTTTTTAACCTTTGCAGGAAGCTTATCGCTTAATTCTGCAGGTGTCCAGTTAGTGTTCAGCAAGAATGTACCGCCTTCGTTCAATTCGGAAACCATATCATACAGATGAACATATTCCTGCTTATGGCAAGCTACGAAGTCAGCTGTTTTAACAAGGTATGTGGAACGAATAGGTTTTTTACCGAAACGTAAGTGAGATTGTGTAATACCCCCGGATTTCTTGGAGTCATAGCTAAAGTAAGCCTGAGCATACATATCTGTATGATCACCAATGATTTTAATGGAGTTTTTGTTAGCACCTACTGTACCGTCAGCGCCAAGACCCCAGAATTTGCAGCTGATTGTGCCGTCGCCTTCTGTTACGCTGATTTCCTTGCCAACTTCTAAGGAATGACCAGTTACGTCATCGATAATACCGATTGTAAAGTGGTTCTTAGGTTTGTCCTGAGACAAGTTAGCATATACTGCAATGAACTGTGCAGGAGTAACATCCTTGGAACCCAAGCCGTAACGACCGCCAATAACAACAGGAGCCTCATCTGCTTCAAACATAGCTGTACATACATCCATGTACAAAGGCTCGCCCTGTGCACCTGGTTCTTTTGTTCTATCCAATACAGCGATTTTCTTAGCTGTCTTGGGAATAGCTTCCAACAGTTTTTCAGGAACAAAAGGTCTGTACAGATGAACTTTTACCAAACCAACTTTTTCGCCTTTTGCTGTTAAATAATCAATGGTTTCTTCGATTGCTTCACAAGCGGAACCCATAGCTATGATAACTCTGTCAGCATCGGGAGCACCATAGTAGTTAAACAACTTGTAATCTCTGCCTGTGATTCTGTTGATTTCGCCCATATATTCTTCTACAATTTCAGGAAGCGCATCATAGAATTTGTTTGCAGCTTCACGAGCCTGGAAGTAAATATCGGGGTTCTGTGCTGTACCTCTGATTACAGGATGTTCAGAGTTCAAGGAATTTCTCTTGTACGCATTTACTGCATCCATGTCGACGATTTTAGCCAATTCATCATAATCAACACATTCAACTTTCTGAATTTCATGGCTGGTTCTGAAGCCATCAAAGAAGTGAAGGAAAGGTACTCTGCCTTTAATTGCACACAAATGCGCAACACAGCCCAAATCCATAACTTCCTGAACGCTGTTGGATGCCAACAAAGCGAACCCAGTCTGACGGCAAGCCATAACGTCGGAATGATCACCGAAGATGGACAATGCCTGTGCTGCTAAAGCACGTGCAGATACGTGGAATACGCCGGGAAGTAATTCACCAGAAATTTTATACATATTAGGAATCATTAACAACAAACCCTGAGATGCAGTGTATGTTGTTGTCAACGCACCTGCAGCCAAAGAGCCATGTACAGTACCAGAAGCGCCTGCTTCGGACTGCATTTCTACAACTTTAACAGTCTGTCCAAAAAGATTCTTTTTACCATTTGCTGCCCAATCGTCTGTTTTTTCAGCCATTGGGGAAGACGGTGTAATAGGGAAAATCCCTGCTACTTCTGTAAACGCGTAGGAAGCAAATGCAGCTGCTTCGTTACCGTCCATCGTTTTCATTACTTTAGACATTCGTACTTCCTCCTTACAAATTATAAAATTATAGTCTGTTTTTGCCAGGGAAAACCTGCCTGCCGTTCTCAGTTCAAGTCCCTGCCGTTTCAGAAGAATGGTAAATATTTGTCAGAGTTATTGTCAGACAATTATCAATCTTATCTTCTGTAAAAACGGTTGTTTTTTTACACGTTCATTATACAATCAAACTTTTCTCTTTTCAACTATTAAAAAAAATTTCAGCGTTATGTTTCTAACAAAACGCTTTTTGTTATCTTTGCTTAATACATTCTACCAAAAATAACTATTTTTATGCATTTTTAAAATAAAATGAAGAATTTTTGGCATTTTTATGTCTGACAAGCAGTCTGTTTTATAAATATTCATCGCATAAAAACTCTCTAGGCACTTCAGTTTGACAATGTGCTGTCAATATATTTTTTATTTTTTTATTAAAAAATTTCCTCCTACTTCAAAACGTTAAAGAAAAAAAAATTCTATCGTCTTTAGATTATCACGAAACGTTTTTTTAGTGAAAGAGATGAACAAAACCAGTATTTTTGACAATATTCTACTTTCTAAACTCAACATATAAAACCCTAAAAAGCCTGTAATCATAGGGTTTCCAGTTTGATTTCGAAGGGAATCCATGATGCTTTTTTTCCCTATGTTAAAAGGCATCCCCAACCCTTTTCTTCATATAACTTTGCTACTAATATCCCTATTAGCATCATTCCCAACTCATAGACAAAGTGATTAATCCAGGGATTTCTTCTTTATAGTAACTCTCGAGTAGGGACTCATCATACTTAATAAATATCCATGAAGTTGCATCAATCATACATTATTTTTTCTAAATACACCCTATTTTATTGTTATTAATAAAACAGTCTTTTGCATTTTTTTGTAGAAATTAAGCGCTTTTTAGGAAAAAACTCATTCCGGATCCAAAATATATTTTATCATGTTCAGTATACCCGAAAACAGAACAAACATATGCGGAAGAAATCCTAAAAAAAGATGAAGAAGGAAGTCTTCGCCATGCTTCTTTCTTCATCAGAAATCTTTTAAATGTCTCCACAAAAGAGACTTTGATATTTTGTATTCCACTGGCCTTCCAATAAATCTCCATTCGCAGGGAGTAAAATAGGTAAAAGCTCAGCTTTTGTACTATCCAAAATTACCAGCTCTTTTTGTTGTGAAATATAAAATATTGAACTGTCTATTAAATCGCCACTTTTCTTCAATTCCTGCACAGCATTTTCTGTCAGTATATCAGAAAGATTCACCTCTTTTTGCTGTCTAAAATCAATGTTTATCGTTTTATAAAAGGGTCGTTCTCCCTTTGATCCCTTCCAACAAAGGGAAAGAAAATCACCATTTACAAAACCTTTTTCAATCTGAAGATGAAACACACTTTGTCCTTCTTCAACCATAAACTCATCTGCTAAAGACTGTATCGCTTGTCTGATTTCTTTATTCAGCCCTTTTTCATAACGTACATCATTTAAACCCATAATAACGGGAATCTCCAAACTATATTCCTTTTCTTCATTTTTCCCCAGTAATATATCATTGGCAACAATTGGTGTAGAGCCATCTTTTGTTTTTAATGAAATTTGTTTTTTCTCACTGTTCCAATGAACTTCAATGGAAAAAAAATCAGAAAGCACAGAGGCCTCTGCATAAAGGCATCCGTTAATCATTTCCGGATCCGTGGGAAGCGTGATATTATATCCGTGCATTTGGGCTTTTGTGCTGCCTGTGGAAAGAATTAGTTTTTTACCCTTATAGCTGATGATTGTGCTCCTTGACTCCCTATCCCAAGTCACAGTTCCTCCCAATCCTTGGGCTACGTTTCTTACTGGCAACAATAACATATCTTCCTCATCATAATATAAAGGTATATTCTCGCCCTCACTATATACCTTTGTTTGCTCTTCTTCCGTAATTTCTTCCTTAGGATTGGAAACCTCCATTTCCAGCTCTTTCGCCTCAGTCAACCGCATAGAAAGAGCAATTGCTCCACATATCATTGCAGCCGAAACACATACAATTATGGCCGTTTTTTTCAGAATCATGTTCTCCCTCATTCTCCTTTTTTAAAATAACGTAAATTTAATGATCACTCATTGTCTGCAAAGATCACATCCGTCGTCCCAAGGAATAATTTCACCTGATTTTCTCCCTCAGTCCCCTGATATTCCAAATCCATCTCCTGAAATGATGTATCCCAGCTTACTTTCGTCCCCGTTATACGACCCAAATCTTCTAAGTTAAAATAGACTTTCCCATCGTCTATATAATAGGATACTTTTCGTTTTTGACACTGAAATAAAACCTCCACATCTCCTTCTGCCTGCAATTTCTCAACATCTTCAGGCAATATAATTGTTACACCTAAAAGTCCGAATAGCAATTGGGCATCTTCAGACAATAAGGCATAATTTCCATCTTGATAAAATGTTTCAATTTTTCGTGTAGTTTTACCGATTTCCATATTCATTTCAAAAACCGTTCCCTTTTTCCAAGGGTTATCCACATCCGGATCCGTAGGATCCCAATTTCTTCTGGGATCATTATAGTCTATTTTCAGTGTATTGGGAAGCAAAAGCGGTTGCAATTCATTACTTTTGTAAATATTTACAGTGGTTCCATATGGACAATTATCATAAATCCACTTGGCATCTTCCACTGTCATTCTTATACATCCGTCTGATGCCGTTTCGCCCAGCTTATTATATTCTTCAAATTTTAAAGTGCTTTTATCTTGCTTTAAATATGGAACAGAATGAAAAAGGATATGTCCTGTAATTCTGGTTGCATATTGTCCATAAACATTTCCAAATAAAGGGCGCCACACATATTGGTCGGATGTGTGGAAAGTTCCTAAAGGTGTGTCCTCCCCACTAGAGCAAGCAAAAGTTTTTTCAATCACTAAATAATCACCTTTTTCATCCATAGCGTAAACAATGACAATATTTTGCCCCACATTCACAGCCACTTCATAAGGAAGTATTCCTTCTTCTGCTAGACATGGAACTTGCCAAATCAAAGTGCAAAAAAGCACGATCACACCAATAAGTTTTCTGTACATCTAATCCTCCTTAAAATACAAATAAACAAAAAATGCCACACTTGGCTTATTATATTTCTTTTTGGCATAAAAAGAAAGAATTTTAAAAATTTTTTAAGAAAAGGTTTTTTCTGTACTAATTCTGATATAAAACGAATTAAAATTTCCTAATTTTTTTAAAATTGTAATATGTTTGTCATTTGCCTTTTTCATAATTATATGGTATCATTCATGTTAGAGATTTCTCAGCAATTCATTAATGCAAGGAAAGGGTAGGTTTTTTATGGCAAAGGGAAACGGTACAAAGCTGATTGCACAAAATAAAAAAGCATATCATGAGTACTTTATTGAAGAAGTATTTCAAGCTGGAATCTCTTTAATAGGCACAGAAGTAAAAAGTCTGCGTGCAGGCAAGTGTAGTCTAAAAGAAAGTTTTATTCGCATTGAAAATGAAGAAGCTTTTATTTACAATATGCATATTAGCCCCTATGAGCAGGGAAATATATTTAATAAAGATCCCCTTCGAGTGAGAAGACTTTTGCTTCATAAAAACCAAATCCGTAAAATTGCTCAAGAAAGCCAAGCTGCCGGTTATACCATCGTTCCACTTAAGGTATATTTTGACCGAAGTCTGGTAAAAATTGATATTGCTTTAGCAAAAGGCAAAAAGCTTTATGATAAGCGAGATACCATTGCGAAGAATGATCAGAAACGTCAAGCTGAAAAAGATTTCAAAATTCGTAACCTTACCTTGTAATTTGAGTCAAACATTTTAATTAAGGGGATGTAATGGTTTCGACGGGAGTCTTGAAAATAGGGATAGCCATCCGCAGGCCGGTTAACTGCGTCATCAAGCCGGAAACTTTTAAAAAAGAAACGACAATAATAATTTAGCAATCGCTGCCTAATTGCGGCAGCCGTCGGCCTTTGATCACTCGCTGTCAGAGTAACCGGCGTCGACTAGGCGGGGCACTTTTTCACTTAAGCTTTGCGGTGAAAAAAGAATTATGAAGCTACTAAGGGATACAGCCTGTCAATCGGCGATATTCCAAGGGAATGTTAAAAGACTGACTGTGATGGGAGAAGTTCTTATGGATGGGTTTTCGGACAGGGGTTCGATTCCCCTCATCTCCATTTTTTTCTAGGTATTTTACAAAGCCTAGAAACTAGGGAAAACGCTGAATTATCAGCATTTTGAAGCATTTTATAAAATGCGTTCTGTGATACAAAAAGTTGCTCTGTGACATAAAAAAGGGGTTAAAAAAGCCCAAATATGTCACGAAATATGTCACGAAAACAGTAAAACAACCTCTTTTATAAGGGGTTGTTTTTGTTTATCATGCCTTGATTTAAAAACAGTCTCATGAAATATTAAAACATAAGAATATTACTTTAGGGATGTAGAGGTCAGAAGTTCAAATCTTGTCGCCTCATGACTTATAAAAGGCGTTGAAAATGTTCATTTAACAGTGTTTTTAGCACTTTTTTCTTTTTGTTTTTTCGTGTAAGTGGTTAGCTTAATTTTCAACTTTATCAAAGTCATTAAGGTGAGCTGCACCTAATTTGGGTCATAGAGAACGTAATTTCAAATTTTTAGTGCTCTTATAGTAATATCAAAGATATTGTCTATGTTAGTTAAGCAATTTTCCCTCTAATGATTATAAGGTCTACATCCATTAACGCCTTATACAGTGCAGTTCTCCAAGAGTTCTTTTCATATTCATAATTACTTAAATAAATTTGTTCTATGTATGTGCGTAAATGTTCTTTACCACCCTTATCTAATATATTCTGAAACATAGAATGATTAGCCGCAAGTTCTTCTACCGCCTTTTTGGAATATAGCTTGCCAAGTTCGAAAGCATTTAAATGGCTCGATAACCTGTAACTTAATTGTTTATCCGAAAGGTCACTGCAAACTCCAAATTCTATGTAAATTGGCTGCACTGATATAATTTTTGCAGAAAGCCACTCATTCGCTTGGCAATCATCATAGTAAGGATGTAGTGTCATGTCAGAAGCGTGTTTAAAATCCATTGAACGTTTATTTTCATTGCAATCCCTGCAAGCCGGCACCAAGTTTTGCGGAGTAACTGCTAGGAATGGGTATAAAGTTTTGGCTAAGTAGTGATCAAGCGTAGATACTTGACCAACACCACATATCGGACAAATTCCATTTTGCGCACTCAACTTAAGTCTATCATAGTACTTTCTACCAGGCTGTCCCAACTTTGCGAATTTATCAGTATATAATTTTATCATATCCTCTTTGTTTAAGTCTTCTGTCACTTTAGTATGATTCTGCAACAAATGTGCCGTAGTACTCTCCATTTTTCTATTGAAGTCTTCCGAATATGCGGTTATTTTGGCAATGGCATTTAAATATTTCAAGTCACTTCCATCACGCATATTACTCACGCAGCAATTGATAATCTCTCCAATTGACATTGTTGGTTTATCTATTTTTCGCATTACTTTACTCCTCCGTAAATTGAAGTGCCATAACCTTTAGAATACCTAATGCCTCTGCCCCTAATTGTCCATCAAACTCATCTTTTGCAGTGTCATAGTCCCCGTGTTCCTTATTTAAAACATCGCTTAGCATTTTATGAAAACCAGAATTTGTAACTTCTAGGCCAAACACTTCAGAGGTAAGGACACCTACATTTTCACCAAACGTTTCAATATGAGGTCGGTCTGCAGCTACTTCTTCCCCTGAACGCCGAATAATCCATACGCAACTTTTAGGAACCTCTTGCAATATCACAGGCGAATGAGTAGAAATAACTGCAACGCCATTTCTATTTATTAGAAGTTGGGAAAGGGCCCTTGTAAATGCCGATAGTAGTGGTGGATGTAGATGTAGCTCCGGCTCATCCAACAATACTAATGTGCATTCTTCAACCGTTTCAACTAAACGCGTTATTGTAAGTGCAACAATTTTATGGCCTGAACTCAGGGTATTAAATAGTTCTTTTATTGGTTGTTCGGCTTCACTACGAGTATAATTTTCCTTTATCCAATCAATGCAATCGATAATATTAATCTCTGAAAATATTGGGTCTGAATTTAAAATCCCTACTATTTTCTTCCAACGCTCATAACGTGTTCGCTTTGTCATACATAATTTCATAGAGTACGCAAATTGCTGGTCAAGGCTCATCTCTTCTCCATCAGAAGTACTTTTAATTCCTATATAAGTATACTTCATGTTATCATTATCCTGAACAGTAGGGAATTCATCAAAAGCGCTGAATGCCAAGCATACTATATTGGTGAAACGATTTCGTCTATTACCAAAAACAAATTCTCCAAATCCACACTCTTCCCTATAAATCGTATTAATCATATTCTTAAGAACCCATGTTTTCCCGACACCATTTCGACCAATGAGAACATGAATATTTGTTGGGGGATTTGATTCTGGTACTACCGAAAATTTCAGTTGTGTAGAAGTGGTGTCATCGGAATTTGGGTAATTATACTTAAATTTATACCTAGTTAACTTAGCTCCACCATTTGCCATGCGTCGAAACTGATTTTCGATAGTTGAAATAGGTATACCTCTCGTAAGAGATGTTGAAAATACGTCCAAAGACATATATCGTTGTAATAAATCGGGTTTAAAAGCTATATCATTCAAGCTATTTAGTACAGTTTCTCGCTTCTTCACGCCCAATTTATTTAGAGAATCGTAATAATCTGTATCTTGTCCAAGACTAATAAACTTTTGCGAATCAAGGTGTTGAAATTCCTCCGGCAATTCAGGTATATTGGAAACCTTACCTGCTACCTGACCGATTTTAACCTGACCAATTTCTATAGTTTCTTTCTTTTTATTAATATAATAAAGTGTGTAAAGATTTTCATATCTCCACCAGTCATTCCAAGAATTATTATGCTGTAAAATGAAAGTACCTACTTTATATTCCTTATCATCTTCGCTATTGCAAATAAATAATGCCAAATAATATCCCCTCTTCCTTAAAATCTCATTATATAGTCAACATTTACATATGCAATCATTACCCTTTTCGGACCATTTGATGAGGACAATTAACCTGAATATCATAAATACCAACATCTCTCTGGTTGCAATTATGGGCCATGTTTTATGATATGGTATAGGTTCAGGTTTAAATTCAGGGGAATTAATATTTTGACGTTTTATCTCAAAGTAATTCCATTCAAATACTTTTCTGCATTTTTCACAGGTATGAGTATCTGTTAATATAATAGGCATGGCTTTCTCCCTTTCTAAACTTTTTTGAATGATAAATTTCATTAGTTTAAGATTTTTATGCTATTGATGCAGATGCTTTATTATCATTTCTACAGTCAATTAAAAAAATTGATTCACCAACCATACTTTCATATCCAGCGTTTATAACTATCTCCTTGGCTGATTGATATTCACCTTCAGAAAAGCAAAATATTGCTATTAAACTTCCATCGGTGCAATTTGCCGCTTCATATATTTTAACTTGAGTAAACACATGACTTAGTGTTGAATTACTTGCGAGTTTAAACTCAATAATGTTTTGATTGTGTTGTCCCATTGATACTATGAAATCAGCTTGACCTCTTCCATTATTTGCTTCCGCATCTACCTTATAATTAGTTTCGTACCAAACAAAGCGAAACAACCTTTGCAAATCATTTTCTTTGGCAATCTGTTTACCTTTAACATATAAGTTTTTATAACCATCACACTCTTCAATAATGTGTTTGAAAAATTTCAATCTTTTTTTAGCTTCTTCTCTTGCTGATAATTTTTCTTCAAGAAGATATTTATTCGAAGCAAAAAGAGAAATCAAATTTTTTGAAGCTATTAAGAATTTTTCAAGTTGTTTGTTTAATTCTTGAGTACATTGCGATTTAATTTCAGTAGTATTTGTTTCTTGCAACTTAATATAGTAATCATATAGCTCTGGATACTCTCTCGCAATCTCTTTAAAAGCATCTTTCTCAATTTTCTGTATTGACTTCTCTCTAATAGCTCTTCGATTTTCCCTCTGAATTGTTTCATAATGTTGTACCGCCTGCATAATATAATTGTTTACGTATGTACGCAGACTTACATTTTTAATAACTGAACGAATCCGTTCGTGACTTTTATAAAAGTCATCTCTATTTATTGATGGCTCATCCTCTCTAAGAATATCAAATGGTGTTAGTAAAACATATTCAACTTGTCCCTTTTTATTATATACGAATGGAAGTAGATACTCCTTGCTTACAAAACTTTCTGTCTCATAATTAAAAAATGCTCTTTCAACAGGAAATATTCTGCACAAATCAGGATTTATGTATTCTTTCGCAAAAGCTTCAGTGTATTCACAAAGAAAAAATTTTATTAAATTAACTGTCAAATCACTAATTTTATCCTTTCCACTTCCTTCATAAAGTAACATGGTTTTTTCAATGTGTGGACTTTTAGATATTCCATTAGTGTCAAGTGCAAATCCAATATTATGAAATAGAAAATCGGCAAATTTATGTCCCAATGCCAATCCTTTGTTTCCTACTAAAGAATATCCTAACCAATTATTGGGGACTTCACTAAAATTGAACCATGCATCTATTTCTTTTGTTGAAATGCATTGTTTCACTTTCATATATAGGAAATGAAAATATTTTATAATTTCTTCATGTAGAGATTTGTATTCTGGCTTATCACTATTAAAAATTAACATTGGGTCTATAAACAAAGGAATATCACACACTAAAGAAATATCTACTGCACCATAAGCTTTTATCAAGTCTTCATCAACTTGAAATCTTTCTGAAAAAAACATAAAGAGTTCCTCCCGTCCTTAAATCTTAAAAATTTATTAGGTATATTAGAATATACAATTAATGTAATGCATCATCAATCAGTCCTATTCTTCCATTTGGATCAAACTCTACTCTAATATCATCTTTTGGAACAAAATCAGGGTATCCATTATTTACTACTATCAGCTGCATACTCTCTCCTAATTCTTGTTCAAATTCAATAAAAGTTTTAATTACTGAATTGAAAATTTCCTCATCTCTAAATTCTTCCTGTGATACATCTGCTCCTAGATTTTTTCTAGGACTATCAATCATCAATAAGTTTAAGTGATAATATTTGTCTGTATCTAAAGTTACATTTAATATTGCTAAATAATAAGCTATTACTATTAATGTCACTCCTCCTAAACTGCCTAGGTCATTATATTTCCTACCCCTTACATAAGGTAAATATGTCTTTGAGTCTATGTACCCAAAATCCAATTTGGGAAAATGAAATGCTTTTAAATAATTATTAAATACAGTCGATAGCTCTTTTGTGACTTCATTTTTATCATTTTGATCAGTTGAAATTTTACCTATATTTTTTCTAATGCTAGATAAATCATCCTCTTTATTTTTTAGCAATTTAAGAAGTCGTTCATGTTCTTCTAGCATTTGTAGATTAAAATCTAATTCATGTAACTGGCGATTGAATTTTCCCATTTCAAAATTTAAGTACTCTATCTTTTCAATATATGGATTTATATACCCTTGTTGCAAATGTTCTAATTCACCCTCTTTCTCAGCTAACTCTTTGTTTTTCTCACTTATTTTTCTGTCAAAAGTATCACTTTTTGCTTGTTCAACCGAAATATGTTTTTTTAATTCCGTATGTCTGCTTTTTAATGAACTCATGTCTTTTTTTACTTGCAATAAATCACTAATTTCACTTGACATATCACTACCACATAATTTACAATGAGTCTCTTCATTACGTTCCTTCAAAGTTTTAAGACAATTAGGACAAACAATAAAATTATACTTATTTATTTCAGGAACACCTAATAAAATCATTTTACATTTATCAACATCATTCTGATATTGATTTAATAGCAATCTAAGCTTTTCTATATATTCATCTTGATCTAATTTTTGTTCAATAAAAGCCTTTAATTCCTGTTTCAACTTAACGACTTCATTTCTTAATAATCTGGTCGTTTCATTTCCTATAACTTTATCATTTTTCACTCTTGTCAGCTCATCATTTAATGATAAAATACGATCTTTTATTTCATTCTTCTTACTGCGATAAGTTGCTATATTTCCAATATCCGTTGTACTTATAAATTTTTCTACACCCTCCAATTGAAGTTTAAAATTATCTTTTTCTACCGTTTTTTCTTTAAGTGTTGCTTTCAGCTCCGCTAACATATCATCATAAACATTAAAAATTATCTCAAAAGTACTTTTTCTTTTATTATTTTTAAACCAAATAGATTCACCCATTAAGTCTTCTGTATCAACTTCTGTCTGTTTCAAATAAGAAAATTTAAAAATATCTCTAAAGCTTAAATTTTGATTCATAATTTTTATATTTCCTAAGCCTAGCTTATTAATTAAAAATGATGATAGGGATTTTTCATTACTTGGTACATCAAATTCAAAAGTATCCAGATATTTGTATGTTTCTGTCTCTTGATTCCACTCGTCAACTCTTATTGGTAACATAAACTCAAATAATTTTCTTGTAATCCTATATTTTTTTGATTCTATTTGAATTTCTAATTCAACATCTGTACATGATTCACCTATTTCAATATATGATTTATGAGAGTCTGATCCTAAAGCATAATCTATCATTTCTAAAATAGATGTTTTTCCTGTAGATGTTGGTCCAGAAATATAATTCAAACCTTGTTTAAATGTAACTACATAACTATTTTTTTTACCAACTAATCGCAATGCTTCAATATATAATCTAGTCAATATTGGCCCTCCCATACATTTTTAGATCTATCAATAATATCTTCATTTATCTTTTTATCAGACATCTTAATTACGTTATGCAAAATATATTCTCCAGCTTTTGAAAGTGAACTCATATACTCACATTCCATATTCTTCAAAGCCTTTTCGCCATATTGCTCTATATGATAAGTATTCGTTGAATAAGAAATCATTTTTTTTGATACTAAAATTGATAATACAGCATCATATAATGAATAATTTGGCTTCATAAAATAAAAAGCATATTTTTCGTCAAAATTTTGTCTCTTTCTTTCTTCTTCCGTCATAAATGGAAACCTCATATAAAAATCAAACATAACAATCTTTTTTCCTGTTAAATGAAACTTTTCTTTTGCCTTAAATATTTCTACTATTTTTAATACCCTGATTAACGTTAAATAAAAATCAAAAAACTCAATATTCTTAACCATTTCCGTCATCTTTTTCTGCCTCCATATATAATTCCAGCTTTTGTATATAACCATCAACCCATCCTAATTTTTTGTCTTCCGCTAATTGATGTCGCATGCCTTTCTTTGCCAAAAGACTAATATCATTTGATGATTTCAATGTTGTTGTATCTAAATCTTCAATTCTTAAATATGTATTATTTGCAAGTTCGTTACCATCTGTTGGATGTTTATACATATTGTATTGCGTCTTCCAGACACTTCGTAATTTTTTTTGAAGTTGGTTATAAGCGATTTCTTCCTTTGTCTGACCTTTACTCAATATCTTTTGTTTAGCAATTTCTGCATTAAAAAAATCATTTTTATAATCATCTATATCAAAAATATTTGCAGACTCCAACATCTTCACAAAGATGCAGTCCTTATATGAAATATCAGAAAAATCATTAATATCATATATTATTTCATTATATATACGAGCATTTTCTTCTTTCAAATAATTTTTAATTTCCTTAAGCGCTAAACGGAGATCTTCATCAAAAACTCTATCGTACATATCACACTCTTGAAGTATCATTAATAATCTACTTCCGTCCATTAGCTCTACTTTAAGATTATCATCCTGCTGCTTCTCCGTTTTCCAATTAGACCACCATTTATGGTTTTCTACTGTAAAAAGAATAGGAACACATAAATACCACTCAGCCACTTTGTATTTTTCTGTCACCGTCTTATAAGATTCTTTTATTTGAGACTTTTGTGTAGCACCAATTCCATCAATAAAATATTTGCATTGGTAAACTATCATATGTTTATCTAAATCTCCCACCAATACATCAATTCCATCATCCCCTGGTGAAGCTTGAACAGCATATGCATTTTCAAACTTTTTTTGAAATAACTGTATACATATTTTCTCAAATATATCTCTTGCACCATGGTCCCCGTATTTTTCTCTTAAATACCTGAAATCTCGTTCCATAAAATACCATCCTTATAAAATCTTTATCCAAGTTCCCACAAAGAAAAATCAACATTTTTTCTATGCTAATCATTATAAAATGCCATAAGAGCTATTTTCTGTATAATATCATTATACACATTTATACAAATTCTTCCATAATTTTGTATAATTTTATATGTTTAATAAAAAAAATTTCATTATATTTCTTTTTATTTAATTTTTTGTAAAAAAATAACCCCCTAAAGGGGGTTATTTTCATAATTATAATTAATAATTCCTAATAATCAATTCCTTATATTTACTTCCTGTTTCACCCATGGTCAATTTTAAATTATGAGACCGCTCCACTTCTTCAATGACAAAATCCTTATAAAGCTCTCTGATAAATTCATCATCATTATATGATAAAATAAATTTTCCTTTGATACCTTTAACGTATCTCTCAACAAAATATGCATTTCTTCATTGAACACATCCTCACCTGTATCATAATACTTTTCCGTATTGTGATAAGGTGGAGCACAATAAAAGAGCGTCCCCTTTCCATCTTGGGCAGGAATTAATTTTGTAAAACTCTTATTTTCGATCAGTACACCGTCAAGACGTTCTTTCACCTGGTGCAAAACATTTAAATCAACTGTCTTTCTAGCTCTGCAACCAAAAGAACTAACTGTTGCCCCATATTCTTTCGGAACTATTCAAAAGTATTTTTATGATAATTGTGGCAGTAATCTCAGCAACATTTCTTCAATCGTTTTCAAAATGGTCACCAGAAAAAGCTCTCTTAGTTTTTGAGTGCTGTGCCATTGTACTGATTGTTGTTTTGGTTGGGATTTGGTTGGACAAGCCATGGAGGAAAAAATGAAGAATTTATGCAATAAAAAAGGCACTGGGAAACCCAGCACCACATCCAAATTGATTATAGCATAAATTCATTTTTGAAACAAGATATTTCATATCGAATACATAGGAGGTTTTTATGAGTAAATTTGATGTTTGCCCAATTTGCGGAGCAACTTTGGACCATGGGGAAACCTGTGATTGTAATGGTGACTATAATAAGGAAGAAACACAGAAAATTTGTGATAAGGAAGAACAAAAAGAATAGGTAAAAAATGTGCCCCTCTCTTGCGGTGTCAAGGGTGGGGCAAGGTTTTAATAAAATAGCGAGATGCGTTTGTGGGGTGAAAATATGAAGTTTTCTAAAATTACATCACTGGCAAAAAGAAATAAGACCGCAATATTAATGAAGGATGAAGATGGTCAACAATGGCTAAGCATTGGTAGTGCTGTCTATCGGTTGGAGAATATGCCTGTATTGGATGAGGACACCGTTTTAACTGTAATGGGTGTATCGGATGATAAAAGGGAAAAGTGGCTGACAAGATGTGAAGAAGAATCTTCACGAATACTAAAAAATGACTTATCCGATGAGGTGGAGGTAACCGCAGAGGATGCGGGAATTACCGTCATTTATGGGGGAAGCTTGCTCACGCCTATATACACATTTGATGGTGTTATTTGGATTGATACCGAATTAATGGCACCTACCGTGAAAAAGGAAACTGGTTACACACGATATTTTATTCGAAAAAGTGGTGGGGCAAGAGCCATTGCTGTGAAAGATGGGATGGTGCTGTCTGCTGTAATTATGGAGTATAGGCAAGGTAGAACATCTCTTTATGAAGCTTTGGATACACTTGCCGACAGATGCAGGGCTGAGGAGAGGCGTGACGCCGCAGAAAAATGAAGCGGGTCAAATAAGCAAAATGAATAAATAAAATGCCCCTCTCCTATAGGCGTAGGAAGAAGGGCGGGGCTTTTGATAAAAACCCAAGATATAGTACTTATATTATACAACATAGTACATCGTTTCACAAGTATTTTGGGTTGTTTTCCAAGTAAAAGCCTGTTTCTAAAACCTAGGAATTTAGGGGCAAAGTTGCCCTTTAACTCCTCGATAACAAGATTAACATTAGGGCTATGGTTATTTATAGAAAGGGGTAAAGCAATGCCAAGATATAGAAAACACATATGGGCAGGAGACGTATATGAGTGTGAGGAGTATTACTCCCCAAGAGCCATTGGAAAAAAATATAACAGAGGGCAAAATGAACTACTTACTTCCGAGGAACAGAAAGAACGAAATTTGAAATTGGCCAGAAGAAAATTATCCAGATTGATTAATGCAAATTTCAAACAGGGAGATTTGTTTATTACTCTTACATATCGAAATAGATTATCCCGGGAAGAAATCAAAAGAGAGCTGCGGAACTTTTTGAGCCGCTTAAGACGGTGGAGAAAGAAAAAAGGATTTTCTGCTATAAAGTACATCGTAGTAACAGAATCGGAAAGCGGGCGTGAGCATCATCATCTTTTGGTAAATGCCATGGATATTACTCTAAAGGAAATGACGAAATTGTGGGGGAACGGTAGAGTTATGATTTCCCAATTAGAACCGGGCGGAGATTATACAGGTCTGGCCAGATACATAACCAAGGAAAATGTAAAAGAGTATGAAAAAAGATGGTCCACCAGTAGAAATTTGGTACAACCAAGAGTTGTTGTGAAAAAAATAAATTCGGCCAACCCCAAAAAGAAACCCAAACCTCCCAAGGGGTTTTCTTTCATTTCTTTACCCCTTTCTAGACTTTTTACATTGATTCTTTGCAATCTGTACAGAAGCTTTTACCTGTTTTTTTCTTATTTATTGAAGCTTAAGCTTTATCTTGATAGTCAGAAAGTTTCTCTAATAGGCTTTTCTGGTAGGCTTGGATTCTTTTGTTCCCCTCTCCACATGAGCCCCATGCAATGATTGTTTTTTCGTTTTTTTCGTCTGCAATACACCTTTGAATGACCTCTTGGTTTTCCTTGTTGTAATCCTCTTCCGTTTTATCCACAATCAGCTTGTTGTAGTGAAGCTTTGAACCGAGGTTTACAAGGTCACACCCTCCATAGCCCATAGCGTGGAGATTTTTGATTACTAGGCTTGTGGTTAGGTCTGTTACAATGCAGTTGGCTTCTGCTGGTGAAGTCATGATTACAACAGCCTTTGGCTTCTTCTCTTCCCATTCTAGGGTTAGCAAAAACTTGTGTTTCCTGTCCTTCGAAAAGGTGCATTTGCTTCTAATGGTTGCTTTTTCAGTGATGGGCATGGTTTGTCCTCCTTTAATATTATAGAACTGGTAATGTTCATGTTTATAATATTAGTTTATAGGAGTGGTTGATTCGCATTATCTTACAAAAATTAGAAAAATTTGAAATTTATTATAATTAATTGTATAATATGTGGGATCGATGTAGGCAAAATAATTTTGTTTTTAAAAATAATAGGAAACTAGATAGCAAAATTCTCAACTGTGTGGAGGTTTAATTAGTGATTTGTTAACTATACATTGGAGGAGTATTAAATGAAATTATCTAAAATTAAGATTAAAAATTTCAGAACATTTGAAGAAGAGAAGACAATTGATATTTATGACTTTACTTCACTTATTGGTGCCAATAATTGCGGTAAATCAACCATTTTAAAAGCAATTGAACTATTTCTCAATCAGGAAAAGCCGATTGACTCTGACTGGTGTAAAACATGCACTGGTGACATTGAAATTACAGCAACATTTTCTGATATTCAAGAATGGGAAAGAGATTTACCAGGTGTAGCAGGAATAATCCAGGAAAATGAAATTAAGCTTAAGGCTACTTATGACAGGGAAACTAAAAAGCCCAAATATGAAGCATTTATTCAAATGGAGATAATCAATGATATTAATATTAATGATAATTTTACTTCTATAAATAGTGAATACAAAGAGATACTTAAAAGCATTGGAATTACGACTGCAAATGAATGGAAAGCAGTAGCTAATAAAGAACGCTTTAAACAACATCTAAGAGATAATCATCCTGGTAAAATCAGACTTGAAACTGCTGATTGGACTTCCGAAAATATTAGCATTGATGCTGCGTTAAAACAAGCAATACCACATGTTGAGATTCTACCAGCAGTACGTGATGCTAGTGAAGAAACAAAACCACAAGCAAAAACTACATTTGGCAAGCTTTTGAATACCATTATTTTGCCAGCGATTCAAAGCACTCAAGAATTTAGTGAATTGAAGACATCTGTAGCAAAACTATCTGCAAAGTTGAGAGCGAAAGGTGAGGAGAATGGGGCACCAGAAGCTATTAGTAAGATGGTTGGGGAAATAACTGAACGAATGTCTGAATTGGTCAATATTAAAGCCATTTTAGATATATCTGAACCAGATACAGAAAAGTTTCTTGGTTCTAATGCAATACTGAAGCTCGATGATGGAACAGAAACTGAAATATCATATCAAGGACATGGGGCGCAGAGAGCACTGATTTTTTCACTTATTGATATAATTGCAAATCAAAGTAATCAAATAACCAGGGGTGATGAAACTATTCATACCCGAGCAACTATACTTCTTTTTGAAGAACCTGAATTGTACTTGCATCCACATTTAATGAAAAGATTAAAAGAATCTTTAATAAAAATATCACAAAAACATTCATGGCAAGTAATTATAAGTACGCATTCTCCATTTTTAATAGATATAATAGAAAATCCAAAATCTTTAGTTTTACTTAGAAAGACTGAAGGAGTACTTGCACCAAATGTATCTCAGCTTAAGGAAATTCCATTTAGTGATGATTCAAAAGAGGCATTACGTGCAGCTTTAGATTTTCACCCAACAGTTACAGAAGCATTCTTTGCACAACGGGTTATACTAGTTGAAGGCGATACTGAAATTGCGGTCTTGAAACACACTAAAAAATTATATTCTAAATATGGAATTGATTCGAAAAAATATTACGATACAACAGTAGTTTCATGTGGAGGTAAATGGACAATACCTGCAATTGCTCAAGTTATGACGAAACTTAATATACCATATAGAATAATCCATGATAATGATGCAAAAGGACGCACTGAAAAAGAATTAGCAGAAATTACATATCCAATAGATCCATATAAAGCAAATAATAAGATACAAGAATCAGTAGGAGACCCTACTAAAATATTCATTGTAAAAGATACTTTTGAAGATGTCTTATGGGAAAGAAGCGACAATGAGAAAGTTTCATCAAAGGATAAGCCGTATAAATCATGGAAAAGAATTAATGAACTAATTGAAACAGAGGATTTTGAAACTAAATTTCCAGAACTAAAGAAAATATACGAATTTGCATTTAATTGGTAATTTTATTTTTGAAATGTATAGACTGCAATATTTCTTGTACTTGTAAGAATTATATATAACAAACAGGGGTGATATTATTGTTTTACTTGTTTTTTACAAAGTATAAAAATACATTACATAGAGGAAGTTTCAAAAACATTTCTCTTCCTGAATATGTAATGCTCTTCGTATTAGTAGTTAGCTTACTATTCTTACTATTTCAATCTTTTTTCGGAAAGTCAGTGATTTTACTTTTAGTGTCGCTTCTGATTATAGGTATAGATACAATAATAATGATACTATACGAAAAAAAGAAGGAATTAAATCAGATTGACACACTAACTGAAGATTACAAGCAAAATGTAATTTGTACGCTAATAGATTTACTAAAACAAGATACTTACAATTTATACACCGCCGAAGGGATTGAATGGTTAATTCATAGTTGCGAAATACATATTGAGCCAAAGCAGTTTACCTCATTAAGCTCCACCATTTTCCCTATTTTTACATTAGCCTATGGTATTGCCATAAAAGATATGACTTCAGAAAAAGTATTAACTACAACAATTGGCATTATAGCATTGTTAGTTATATTTGCAATACTTAATAAATATATTTTCAGTATTATTAGAGAGACTCTCGCAAATCCTGATTTAAGGTTATCCAAGTATCTTAAAAGTGAGCTAGAGTATGTACGCATTCAGTATAGAAATGAAAATGAAATCCAAACTTTACAAAGCACGGAAATTTCATAATATAATCTCTTAATTTTCATATTTTTTTCTATGATTAAGAGGGAGTATGGAAACCGCAAAATATTATGTGTGCGTAGACCTCTCTTAAAAAGTATTAGAATTGGAGAAAAGACATGAGCCAAAAATCATCCGAAGATTATGACATTAATAGTATAAAAACTCGTGTATGTGAAGAGCTAAAACACATAATTTGGGGCAATATAGGATTGTTTATTACGTTTTTAGGATTGATATTATACGAGTACACGCTTTATGCAAAATACCGGAATCCTGAAACAAACAATCTTGCAATAGCACATGATATTAATAAATATGCCATGACAATTATTATTCTACTTGTATTTCAAAACGTACATTGGATATCAAGAATTAGAAAACTTTGTTAAAAACGAAGGATAAGGATGAGTGTTAGCCATATTATATGACGAGGCTTTTATATATGGTGGTTCATGTACAGAAATCATATCCGAATTTAGTGGATACCTTAACCAGGTACTTCCTGTCCTTTGAAAAGGTGCATTTACTTCTGATGGTTGCTTTTTCTGTAATTGGCATTGATATTTTCCCCTTTAGCATTATTGTATTAATAATGTTCAAGTTTATAATATTAATTTGTAGGAGGTTTTTTTCTTTTATAAGATGAAGTTGCGAGTGAATATATGGAATACATTGGCATTTTATGCGATGTGGAGCTATAATTAAATGAATGCTAAAGATAAGAAACTATGCTTACAATGAAATGATTTTATAATATATAGGAGCATTTTAAGCATAGTAGGATTTATAATAAGTAGCAATTGCAGAGTCTATACGAAGATTAAAATGGAGAAGATGATATTATGACAAACGAGGAACTTGTAAAGGGTATAGCAAACAACACAATAAGTTTAGGACACATTACATCTGAACAGATAGAAGAACTAATAGAAAAAGAGATAAGTTCAGAATATATTTTAAGGTGTACAGACTATACTATTAGGTCATTAATAGCAATGAATGATAAGTGGGCTGAATACTTTGCAAACGATAGTCGCAGAGAAGTACGTAAAGAGGTGGCTAAAAATAAACGTTGTTTAAAGGAACTAGCTAAAGACGTGTCATATGAAGTCAGAGTTGAAGTAGCTAAGGCAGGTTTTAGTAACTTAGAGTTGGCTACAGATTCAGATTATAGAGTAAGAATGGCTGTAGCTAGTATGGGTCTTTTTGGAGAGACACTAGTTAAAGACAAAGATTATAGAGTACGGGCTTCATTAGCAGATGCTGGTGTCATGCTAGACATATTAAAAGATGATGAAAACGATAATGTAAGGTCACGTGTAGCATCAAAAGGGGTTTATCCTGAACAATTTAGCAAAGACAAGGCTATCATAGTTAGAAATAATATAGCAAATTTCGAAAATGGCACTTTGAATTTAACACATGACACTAACCCTATGGTTAGGAGTACAGCAAAAATAGCTTCAAACTTAGAGAAGTATGCAGTAAAGTAGTTTGTTGGTATACAATGTAATGGTTGATTGACTTAAGACCATATTTAGAATATGCTTGAGGGCGATTTATAGTGGATACCTTAACAGGTACTTCATCTCCATTGAAAGAACCCTCGAATTAAGCTTTTATAGGCTGATTCGAGGGTTCTTTCGTGCTTGAAATGGGGTTATCAGGGTGTTTTGGCTTTGATTTATGTACATCTGGTGGTTAGATAGTCGATTCCCTCAGAAATTGTGTTGTATTTCGTTTT
>NZ_DAOUQB010000015.1 GCF_030625865.1 Anaerotignum sp.
AAAACATTATTTCTGGGTAATTTGAATAATAAAATCTTTAAATTTTTCAACAGCAGGGGGTAAATATCGATTTACCATATAAGCAAGATAAACCATACGCTTGGAATAAGCCGTATCCAAATCCAATTTTACTACATTATAGTTTTGAATTGTAGGATTATCGGTAATGATAGCAATTCCTTGATTTGCCGCAACCAACCCCGCCATAGAATTTACATCCTCAAACTGACAAAGAATATTAGGCATAATTTGTGCTTTCGTAAACAGATCATCAATGATTCGACGCATACCACTTTCCTTTGTATAACAAATCAAAGGATAGGGGCAGATATCCTGAATTGAAACTTTCTTTTTTTCAGCCAGGGTATGATTTTCAGGTACGATTACGACCAAGCCTTGCTCGTAAACAGGAATAAATTCTACGTCACATTCATTTTCTACCATTGAGCAAAAGATCAAATCATATTTTTCTCTTTTTAAATTATAAAGTAAAGTTTTCGTATTTCCTTCATAACATGAAAAAGAGATATTTTTATTCTGAGGATTATCTAAAAACCCTGCAATGATTTCCGGCACGAAATTCGTACCCACCGATGTCATATATGCCAATCCTACGTGACCGCCCCCCACAGCTATCAGTCTTTCAATTTGATTTTTCCCCAGCTCCAACTGTGTTAAAGCGTTTTCCACATAAAACAAATAAATTCTGCCATACTTGGTTAATACCACATTTCTTCCCTGCTTTTCAAAAAGATTTGCCCCCAATTCTTTTTCCATTGCAGCAATAGAATGGCTTAATGTTGGCTGAGAAATGCTCAACTTCTCCGATGCTTTTGTATAATGCTCCAACTCCGCCAAAGTCTTAAAGTAATACAATTGGTTTAAATTCATTTTTTACCTCCTTTTTCACATTCAACCTCTTCGCAATCATTATAACAAAAATATAGAAACAATCTATCTTTTTTTCCTTTTTCGTCATAATCAATAAATAAAAATAATATATTATGCATTTTTTTCAAAAAAATCTATTGTTTTTTGTTAATTTTACCAGTATTTTCTAGAATTTTATAGAAGAATACCACATAGAAAAAAAGAAGCATAGTTAATTAATTTCCGCTGTACTTAATTACTCTAAATTTTTTGCGAAATTAATTGGTTTAAATAAAATACGAAAATTACTTTTTAAGTTAAATCTGTAGAGAAAACGCATTAAAGTTCTAATAAAATATTACAGAAATTGTAAAAAATAATTAAGACGACTCATTTCACTTGATTCTGACAACTTGATATGTTATAATAAGTTGTCAGATGGGATCGGATTGATATTAAGGAGGTACCAATGTACGATACAATCGTTAAAATAAATAATTCTCTCATTCAGCATGGACTCAGGAATAACAGAATCTATCTTATGCATTTAGCTAAGGAAGACATGCCTGAAATATTAAGTGAATTAGATACTGCGGCTGATAAAAACAGCTATACTAAAATATTTGCCAAGGTTCCGGATTCTTTTTCCAACTCGTTTATAGAAAACGGATATATTATGGAAGCTCGTATACCGCTGTTTTTTGATGGAAAAGAAAATTGTATTTTTATGGCTAAATATCTAGATGCAAAACGAAGTTGCACAATAAATAATGAACTGAATAAAAAAGTACTGGAAAATGCACTCTCAAAGAGTTCTTCGGATTTTTCCCAAGGAAAAATCATTTTAAAGGACGATTTTACTTTTAGAAAAGCAAATGCTCAGGATGCCTTGAACATGGCAAATTTATATACTCAGGTTTTTGACTCTTACCCATTTCCAATCTCTGATCCCGAATATATCAAAGAAACAATGAACAGTAATGTAATTTACTTTGGCATTTGGAAAGGAAGTGAACTTATCGCTCTTTCGTCCTGCGAGATTGGTCTAGAAGATAGTAATGTGGAAATGACAGACTTCGCAGTGAATCCAACTTATAGAGGTTACAATTTTTCTTATTTTTTATTGAGAGAAATGGAAAAGGAAATGAAAAAACAAGAGATAAAAACGGCATATACCATTGCTCGTTCAGTATCTTATGGTATGAATGCTACTTTCGCAAAATGCGGTTATACTTTTTCCGGAACACTTATTAATAACACACAAATCGGCGGAAAAATTGAAGATATGAACGTATGGTATAAATCTTTGCAATAAATTTCATTTTAATGTTAAAAATATAAATTTAAAAAATTAAGGGGGACTTTGATGAATAGTGAAGCAATTGTAAAAAATGTTAGTTTAGATTTAAGAGGCAATTTATTAAATAAAAATGAACGAATAAATCAATCATTAATAAATAATAAAAATAGTTTTTCTAATGTCAGTGCCAAAGATTGGAATGATTGGAAATGGCAAATGAGAAACAGAATAAAAACCGTCGATGATTTAAGGAAATACATCAAGCTTACTCCGGAAGAAGCAATGGGTATTAACAAATGTCTTGGTACTTTAAGAATGGCAATTACCCCGTATTATCTTTCCTTAATAGACCAGAGTGATCCGAATGATCCCATTAGAAAACAAGCAATCCCAACTACCTCAGAGTTGGAATTATCCAGCTGCGATTGTGAAGATCCTTTACATGAGGAAGCTGATTCTCCGGTTCCCGGTCTTACACACAGATACCCGGATAGAGTTCTTCTTTTAGTTACTGATAAGTGCGCAATGTATTGCAGACATTGTACCAGAAGAAGATTTGCAGGACAAACAGACCAATCACTTCCCATGGAGCAAATTCAAAAAGCAATAGAATATATCGAAAAAACACCTGTAATAAGGGATGTCCTTATATCAGGCGGGGATCCTCTTTTGCTGTCTGACGAAAAACTGGAACAAATCATAAAACGTCTCAGAGCCATACCACATGTTGAAATAATCAGAATCGGTAGCAGAGTTCCCGTTGTTATGCCCCAAAGAATAACACCAGAACTTGTAGAAATGTTGAAAAAATACCATCCAATTTGGTTAAATACCCACTTTAATCATCCTAATGAGGTCACCCCGGAATCAAAAAAAGCATGTGAGATGCTTGCAAATGCCGGAATTCCCTTAGGAAATCAGACGGTACTTTTGCGAGGGGTAAACGACTGTATTCATGTAATGAAGAAATTAATGCACGAGCTTGTAAAAATAAGGGTAAGACCATACTATATTTACCAGTGCGATCTCTCCATGGGGATAAAGCATTTCAGAACAAAGGTTTCAAAAGGAATCGAAATCATAGAAGGTCTAAGAGGACATACTTCAGGTTTCGCAGTGCCAACCTTTGTTATTGATGCCCCCGGTGGCGGTGGAAAAATTCCAGTAATGCCAAATTATTTGATTTCAACAGCTGAAAACAAAGTAATCCTGCGAAATTACGAAGGTGTCATTACAACCTATAATGAGCCGGATGATTATGTTTCCGAATGCAATTGTAAAGATTGCATAGAAAAAAAGAATAATAAACAAATTGGTCTTTTGAAATTGATTTATGATAAGAAAATATCACTGGAACCTTCTGGTCTGATCAGAAATGTACGAAATAAAAAAAATAATTAAGCTACAAAGAATCATAACCACGCCTAAATGACGTGGTTAGCACTAGCCATATAAGGGCTTATCAGTAGCCAGCGCCTAAATGACGCTGGCTTTCACTTCGTTCAAGACTCGGTGGTATGATTATCTACCACCCTTACCTATTAACTTTATTCAAATACACTAACAAAATTTCGTTTCCTCTACTACCTCATTACAGGTGACGTTACTATTAAACTTTATATTTTTAAGCTTCTAAATTTCTTCATTTGATGTTATGGTTTCTGCAACTTCTGTTTTTTTAACCGCAGATTTGAACATCGTTAATGACGTATATAAAATAACTACAATTACCAACCATTTCAATGTGTTCAATGGCATAGATTTAACAATATACGCTGCCACCAACACACCAACTGCACCAAATAATGTAATAGCTAGGGATGCTTTCTTATCATAGGCTCCTTCTTTTACAAATTTTACACCAGCTGCCGGCATAAGGAAAGCACAAGAACCCATCATTATAGGGAAAGCAACTTTAGGACTAAGACCTAACGCATATACTAGCGCCATACAAGGTGCATATAATCCGATACCCAATGTCATAAGCGCCCCTAAAATAAAGTTTGCAACAATTCCAATGATTAATTTTATTCCTGTAAGGCCAATGGCTTCTCCGCCAACAGGGAAAATGCCTGCTTGACTAAACAACATGATAACTGCAACAACCAAAAGTGCAATTCCCATACCCATTTGAACTTTTTTCTCATCAAGTTTCGATACAACACCTGCTCCGAGTACAGCTCCAACCGCCGCTGCACCAAGCATACTAAATAAAGTAACTGCCTCTACTTTAATAACCGTTAAGAAAACAAAAGCTTCAAGAACAACAGGAATTGTCATTGATACGTTTAAAGTTCCCGGTAAAGTTTTGTCCTTTGATAAATTAAAAAACTTAAATAATGCTGTGGTTGGAGCAAAGCTCCCTATCCCTAAAGTGTCAAAAAAATTTGTAACAAATCCTACCCCGCCAAGAGCAAAAAAATTAGTTTTTTCAAGTTCACCAGCATTTTTCACCTTAATATAATCTCGAATAAACATTACTAAAAAATATAATGTAATAATAAAGAGCAGTCCTAGAACGATTTGTAACACGTTTTATTCCTCCCTTAAGTTTTTTATGAAAAGTATAGGAATTCCCCTCCGCTAATTAATCAACAACAAAACCGTATTTCAAAGGATCATCAGGATCAATCAAAAACTCATTAATACCTGTTATAAAGGCTTTTCCGCAAATTTCCGGAATAACCGCTTTATATTCGCCCACTTGTGTTTCTCCTATGATCCTTGCCTTAAACATAGTTCCTGTAATACTCTCGTAAACAAATTCTTCATTTATTCCAATGAGTCCTTTGCTATATAATGTTGCAATTTTTGCACTTGTTCCTGTTCCACATGGTGATCGGTCAAACTGTCCATCGCCAAAAACAACAACATTTTGGGCAGATGCTTCTGGACTTTTCGCCGATCCATAAAATTCTACTAAATCTGCTGTATTAATGTGGCTAAGTGTTGGGTGTTGTACCTCAATGGTTTCATTTACAATATTTCGAATCAACATACCCAAGCTACAGATTTTATTGGCATTTGATGGACTTATTTCCATATTCACATCTTCAGCTTTTACAAGAATAAAGAAACTTCCTCCAAACGCAATATCAACTGGAACTTTTCCAATTTCAGGGATATCTATTTCCACATTTTTCTTGTACACAAATGACGGAACATTTGTAATCGTCGTCTCTTGCGCTCTTCCATTTTCAACTTTTACCTTAGCTTTAATTAAACCCGCCGGTGCTTCCAGCGTAACATAAGTATAGGGTTCTTCAACCGGTACCATACCCGTTTCTACAGCAATCGTTGCCGCACCTATAGAACCATGACCACACATATTTAAATAACCACCTGCATCCATGAAGATGATCCCTAAGTCTGCTTCTGAAGATATCGGTTGCGTAATAATCGAACCAAACATATCTTTGTGGCCTCTTGGTTCATGCATAATACTTGTGCGTAAATAATCCAAGTTTTTATCTAAATATGCCTTTTTTTCTGACATTGTATTTCCCGGTATCACTGGAACTCCTCCTGTTACAATTCTTGTAGGTTCGCCCATAGTATGGGAATCAATTGCATGAATTGTTCTTATGGCCTTCATAATTGCTCTTCTTCCTCTCTTTTTTAAGTTTAAAAAAGCTAATACATTTTTGCATTATGTTGTAAAACCGTATTTCCCCCAACATTCATTAATTTTTACGGTATCCTAAATCAAAGAATGAATTACACCATCCAAACATTGATTTGGCGTAATGACAAAAGGAGTGTTTCGCATATCAATAAGATTTCTGGCACCAATATATCCGCCCGGTTGATTGGGAAACACTGCGGTATCATACATATTGCCAAGACCGGAAACAATCTTCACCAAAACCACTCTACTACAGTTTGGTCTAATCACATCATAGAATTCATCCGTTGCATATGGCATATCTTCTATATTATGCATCTGTTTTCGTATCTCATTTAATACATGATCTGCCAAACGATGTGCAGCTTGAATTCCCGTTGCAGTACGCCCCTCTCCATTCTCAAACAAAAAATCCATGTGGAGAATACTATCATCTTCAGCTGGCGTGCCTGACTGATTAAACCTGATACAATGATCCATGTATCCTTCCGAAGATCCAATATTTGAGGGCTGGAAGCCGCTCACATCCTCAACTCCGGTAAGCATAACCGTAGCGCCCGCTAAAAGACGAGTCTCTCCAGCCCCTAAATTGCCACTTTGCTTATAGGCTATGGGCATAAAATCCAAATTCGAATTAATAAACTGATGATGTTCATTGGGCTTGATCAATCGGACATGCATTTCTTTTACACTGGGTTCCAAGCCCACAAATCCTTCTTCAATACCTCCCCTTATTGTCAAAATTCCATGTGAGATATCCGTCTTTTCCCCAAATCTAATCTCTTCGATGGCATAATTCTTCCTAATCAACCGCATTACCCTTTTTTCTTCGGCTGCCAAATCCTTTCGAAAATTTCCCATTTTCTTCATCTTGCTCTTAAGCAATGCAACTGCTTTGATTGCATCATACGCACTTAGGTTGTTGTCTCCAACAATACATGATTCATATCCGGATGCATTCTTGTTGAAATCAACGATGGTTTCAACATAATTATTTGTACAAACAAGCCGCCCCTGCTGTCCTATGTAACTCATGCCAATGGACGGTATCCCCTTCATTCCTAACTGTTCAATCACATTTACAAAATCAATATGGTGATTTCCCCATCCGTCAATGGCTACAATTGCTCCATCTGCTCTCATGCATCCAGCGATATCTCCAGTCCTTTGCGCTGTAAACACCTTGTCATCAAAACTTTCAGATACACCATTTACTATGATTCCGCTAAAATCCAGTTCCTTATCCTTCAGCAACTGTTTCGTAATCGGGCAATGATAGTGATGCAGCGTCGTCATTTTTATACTCGGTCCTAATCCCATAACATAACCTCTTGTCCTAATATATGAATAGAGCACAAATTTCCATTCGCACTCTATTCATCAACTACAGTCTTAATCGTTATACATTATGTCTGTATTCATAAGGAAGTATCTTTAAACCGTTGTAGCTGGGGCAATCTCTTATCCATTCCAAAGATTCCTTTAAAATTGCTGTCTGCATGGGGATGTTATTGGGCTCTCCTGCATTGGAACCGATGGGAACATGGGGAGCCGTAATACGTGGTGCTCCCTGCTGACGAGCAATAGGAGGAAGTGCAGCAATCACTACACAACTCATTCCTTCCGCTTCACAACAACGAGTAATGATAGTTGCTGAACGATGGCAAGTTCCACATCCGCCTGTGCACAATACAATATCAACACCTTGCGCTGCTAATTTTTTCGCGATTTCCGGACCGGTTTCATTACTGAATTTTTCAACATTTCCACCGCCACCCATGAAGGTGTATGTTTCTTTTGGAAGCGAACCGATGAATCCTTCTTTTAATAACTCATGAAGACGATCAATGGGGAACATTGCATTAACGTCCTTGTTGATATCCGAATTATCAAATCCACCATGGGTAACCATAAGCTCTGAAGATGGTGTATCAAATTCGATTGTACGATATGAGAAATCACCGGATGTGTTAAATGGTGTCTGACTTTTTTTGTGAATTCCACCTGCTGTAATAAAAGCCACTTTGCATTCATTGATTGGTTTTTTTAATTCTGTAAAAACCGGCTTTGGTGTCACCGGAACAAAGATTTCGGATTGCATTCCTTCTAGTGTTGTTAATTTCATGAAATTCTCCTCCTGTTATAACTGTTATAATTAATTTCTGTTATAAACGACTTTTTAAATAAATGATGCCGGAATCTCTCTTTTTTGCATCACTTCCATGCAGCTGAGATAACACTCTACGTCCTGCCCTACTTCCAGAAAAAGGGGTGTGAAGAACCAACGTCGGGGAACAGCTACTGTTCCAAATCCGTTTGCTATCTCAACTTTTCCTGCGGTATCATTTACTTCTATCAGTTTTCCATTTATGAAACACGGTCTAATACTATGGTTTGTATTTAAATCCGAAAAGTCATAGTCAAAAGCATCCTCAACGACTTTGATATAGCTAAAATAAAATTGTAGTTCATGACCAGTTTCTATTTTTGTATCTCCTACAATCATACTTCTGGGAACTTCCAATACACCAAGTCGTCCATGCAGATGAATTTTAACGGATTGATCTGTTGCCTCTTTCACCAATCCTCCCATTAATACAGGATTGATTTGATAAGTCGCGGCACCCATTAGTGTAACGTCCCGTTATCAAGTAATTTTGTTTCAGGAAGCCCCAATAACTTGTTGTTCTTATTAATAACGTCATTGCTCCATTTCTTTGGAGCAGGAAGAACCTCAACGCCTGCCATCTTATTCTTCAGCATCTGAATTGCACGCACTGCTACTTCTTTCGTTACACATGAGCACCCGGCAACATTATTCTCAAATCCGCCCTGATCCATATTCTCTTCAATCATAGCTGTAGCGTACTCATTACCGACCACTAACTGCCCCTGATAAGCACAGAAAGATACGCCGACTACAGGAATTCCACGCTTACCTGCCTGACCGATATGCTGAATAAAATCAATATGGTTGTTACCAAAACCCTCAGTTGTGATGATACAGCCATCAATATCAAGACCTTCCAATAATGATCCAAGTCTCTCAGATACCCATAACTTCTCATCGTTAACCTGCGGCGATCCAATGCATACAACACCTATTAAATCTAATTCTTCATCCATTGCCAAACCTTCTACCAGGGGTTCACGGATATAATGACGAGTCATCTCTTTGGTTGCGGGTCCAATACAAGTAAGTGCATGGATAGATCCGTCTCTAACCTGGTTCGGCGTTAAAATAATAGGAACGTTACCGCAGTCAACGTTCTTCTGTCCACCGAGGATGCCACAAGGTTCTGTAGGGCAAAGTACGTTATCATGCATTGCGCCCTGTCCCATGATCTCTTTTACAAGAACAACACGAGGGTTCCCTTTTCTTCTAACGTCTTCACAAATTTCTTCTTTAATTACTTCGCCTTCATATTGCTTTAATTCGTTCCGAACTGCCTGAATGATATAGTCCTGGCATTTATGTGCCGCAAAAGGCCCCGGTCTTGTCATTCCTGAAAGTCTCTTAATCACTGCATGACAACGAATGATAATATCATTTTCATCTGCACAACCGGGATGTCCGAAATACATCTTTTCATCAAGGAATCCCTCTGAAGAACCAAATTCATGAACCTGCACGCCATCCTCGTCAACACCCGTAAGCATAAAGACTACGCCGTCTGCCACTTTTGTGATTCCTTCGCCTAACTCTCCCTCGATCTTTGTTGCAATGGGGCATACATCCATAATTGTTTCTGTATAGAGGTGACGTTCCTCAGGTTTTATTACATCCAGTTTCAAGCTGACACATAAAGGATCTTCTTCCGCTGCTTTTTTTACGATGCTTCCATCAATTGTTATCTTTCCGTCTTTAATTGATGTTTTCTTTCCAATCTCAGCATCAACAATTTTGATATGCTTCTTGATTAGTTTTCTGATTACATGCTTCTCACCCTTGTTCTCCTGTACAGGTGCCGGTACCTGCATGCTGCCGCCAAGTGCTGCTCCAACAGGAATATCTAGAGATAATCCTTCTAACTTATCAATATTTACATGAATCATACCAGTTCCTCCTACATATGTATTTGAAGCCATAATCTGTTCTGAATCTTTTTCATCTTTCACCAATGCAGTGGCCTTAAGCGCTGTCTCAACCTGATTAACCTTATCCAATACATCCCTTGTAATTGGTGTCAGAGCTTCTACATTTGTTAATAATGTGCTTCCCAACACCTGTTCAATTGTAAGTGCATCATCACTCAAAGTGAGCAGCCCTGCATCAATCATATCTTCGAATAACCCTGGATCTTCCAAGTCTGCTGCTCCGATAACCGCCCCTTTCTCCCTACGACAACAAAAAATTGCCGGATCTTTTAAATGATTTTTTAATGTTTCCTGTGTAATTGACATTTGTTATCACACCCCTTTTTTTATTTTGTTTTATCTTTTCAACTCCTTCATGGAATTGTAAAGTGCTATCGTTTATACATCCGATCTTATTTCTATCAAAACCCTTGGCTTTTACTTTTATTCTTTTATTCTTCGTACCAGTTTCATGTTTACTGCACGCAAGGGACCGTCTGTACAATGATAAACCGGTAATTTCAACTGTGGTGCACATGACATAACCGTATTGGAGCAATCTGTACAATTACTAATCAGCAAAGCCTGTGCCCCATCTTTTTTTAATTTCAAAACCTTTTGCACCTGACCTGGACATTTTCCCGGGTTTTCACACTTTCTCGTCCCGTTTTTTAATTCTTTTGCTTGTTTGCAATACTCTATTCCTACAACCTTGGAACCCATGCTTGCTGCAATCTGCTCTAATCGCTCTTTGTTCCCACCGCACGCACATACCAAAAGTCCTATTTTTTCAGGTCCCTTCCAAAATTCTTCTGTTGCAATCAAACCTCCTGTTGTTTTAATAATGGGATCTTCAAGGCTTACCCTTTTTCCTGTAAATGGACCGCCCATAACAATTTCTCCATATTCCAAACCGATTCCGCCGGCTTCTTTAAACACATCACCAATGAGCATACCAAGGGGCATATCAAGCATAACCTGAAGTAACTTTCCCTGTAACTTTCCCGCAACCGTCATATCTTTCTCTATTAGCGGCTTCTTATCTTCCACGGCTTCACGAATTTTGAATACTGTTTCCGCATTTATAACAATGGCATTGGCAGCCATGGGAAGCTGATCAACTTCTAAAAGTGTTCCAAGAACCTCACGCACAATTGCTCTTTCTTCCCCCATGGGATACATATTAGGGAGGGTTGCCACTGCAATATTTGATTCATTGATACCTGTTTTCAGCCGTTCAATCTCTTCTGTGTGAATATTCTTGATTGCAATAATTCCCTTGTTCGCCTTTACCGCTTCCATTACAATTTTGAGTCCTTTGATTAATTTATCTGCTTCTGTATCAATACGACGCATATTATGGTCTAATATCGGCTCACATTCTGCAGCATTTACAATCACCGTTCCCTCACCCGTAAATGGTTTTTGTAACTTTGCATATGTAGGAAATCCGGCTCCACCAAGTCCTACCAAACCTGATTCCCGAATCAAATCCAACGGTGCATCAGACGTAAGCTTTACATATTCTTTAGACTGTATTTCATCGGCAATAATACGAATTTGCTGTTCTGTGACTTCTTCTACCTCGCCTGATATGCTGGAAAAAACATTTGCTCCAAGTTGATCTTTCGGTGCCTCCGCAATCAGCTGACCTCTCAATACTTTGTCTCCCTTTTGTACAATTGGTTTCGATGGACTCCCAATATGCTGTTTTAATAGATATGAGAATTTCCGTTTCATTTTCATCTCTCCTTAGCTTTTTGTACATTTTAAAGTCGAAATATGCTATTCAATTCCCTTTGCTTCTTAAAAACATTTAGCGTATATTTAGAGTATATTTATAATATTGATATTTGTATAACGATTGTTATTTCTATCAGTTAGTACAAACATTCATACTTGACCGGATTGTAACGCACCCGTATAGTTTGGTAAAATATAACTAAATCCAAAGAACTGTTGCAAATGGCAAAAACCTTATTTAAAAGAAAAAGCTCTTCGCCTCTATTCTGGAAGAATGTCGGACGAAAAAGCTTTATCGAACAATATCATATGAAAAAGAGCACATAATTTACTGATTACAACAGCACCCGTAATAACGCCAATAAATTAAATTTTCAAGAAGAAAACGATACCTATAAGAAATCAGACATCTACAATAAGAACTCGTAGATGTGCAAAAGAAAAATTCCTTCTCAAAGCAGAACTAGCAATAAATATGCATACAACTGCTTAAAAAAGACATACACCTAGTAAAGAGATCATTCTTCAAAGCGACCAAAGAAGCCAGTTTACATCAACAAATTTGAAAGACTTTTGTGAGAAAAATTATGTACATCACCGCATGCGTTGCGCTGGTTGTCCATATAATAAACCACCAATGAAGTGTTTTTTTAATACACTTAAAGCGAATATTTTAACTTGTATTCCTTTCACTCATCTGATGAACTCAATCAGGGAATCTATGAGTTTATTTATGTGAATACAATTATGAAAAACCTCATTCTAATTTTATACTCTAGTATTATTTTACCTGACTAGTGTCAAACCTCTTTTAGAAAGGTGTGTATTCATGGATCTCAATACTTATAAATTATTTAACATTGTAGCTGAACACGAAAATATTTCTTATGCTGCCAATTTAACAAAATATACACAGTCGAGTGTAAGCCATACCATGAAACGACTTGAAGATGAATTGGGCTTAAAGCTGTTTACAAGAGATAGATATGGTGTTCATTTGACAACGGTTGGGCATGAACTGATCCCTAAGGTCAGAGAACTACTTGCTACCCATGCACAATTAGAACAATTCATAGATGATATTAAAGGTATTGAGTCTGGTACTATAAACATCGGTACGTTTTCAAGTATTGCTATTCACTGGCTACCTGCAATATTAGACGCCTACCATAAAAAACATCCCCAAATACATATTTTAATAAAAGAAGGTGGTATTGATGAACTCTACTCCTGGGTAACTAATCGGGATGTGGATTTCTGCTTTTATAATTATTGGCCAAGCCACAATATTGAATTTATACCTATACAAGAAGATGACTATGTGGCAATTTTCCCGAAAGACTACCCCTTAGATAAGGATCTTGAAGCCTATCCTATTAGCAACTTCCATGAGAAACCTTTTATCTTGTTTGACCCAAGTATTGAAAAAAATATTCAAAGATTATTGGCAGAACAATATGTATCACCATACATACTTTGCTCCTCAAGAGAAGACTTTACCATTATGTCTATGGTTGAACATCATTTAGGCCTCAGTATTCTTCCACGTCTAATTGTAGAACAACGAAAAGAAAATCTGCAGATACTACCGTTGTCGCCTTCTTATCAAAGAATTCTTGGTATCGGAATAAAATCGTACAAAGATGCTTCTCCAGCTGCAAAAAGATTCATTGATTTTGTAATGGATTTTTTTAACAAAAAATTATCTTTCCAGTAGATCAAAATTTCCGTTTGTTCCAACATGTCATTGTTGAATAACAATTTTTTTGTTGAAATAAATCCCATATATTTAGAAAGAAATAAAACTTAATTCCTTAATAGACGAATAACAGCGCCGATTTACTTCTTAAAAATTTAAATAAGCAAAGGCCGCATTTTCTAAAAGATCACACTAAATATTCCTATGCCTAATACAAACGTTACTAATCTTACTGTTGGCATCTTTGCCTTTAGCCTTTTTCGCTAAGGGCTTTTTGTTATGTGTTTTTAAATATAAATCCCAGTGTTTTTTAGCAACCAGAATATAAAAAAGCAAATAATTCGGAAAATGCTTGATTATTGTTTTGCCATTTTAATTAACCTTCCTTACTGTCTGTTTTATGAAAAAAGGACTAAGTCTATAGGTTTTTAACCTAAGGCTTAGCCCCTTATAAAATCCATTTCTCTTTTTTAATATTAAATACAACTCCTTTACACCAAAATTCTTTATTTTGATACTTGTATTTTAATTTTCGAAACTGTAGATACAACAGCGTACTGCTTTTTCCCTTCAGCACCTCACGAAACTGGAACTGCTTTTTGGATGGCATCTCTAACAGCAAATCTCCCATACCCTTTTCCTTTGTCACTGCCAGAAACCCATAAGCTGTATATATAATAATAGTTGTCACCAGTTATAGGAACCCACGCTGTTTCAAGTGAACCATATTCAATAAAAACCGGAGCCCTTGCATTTCATGACCTTCCTTCAACCGGTCTGAAAGCCATTGTCGCTTTGCTTCAATCCCTTGATGGGGCTTTTTACTGCGGATAATACAGAATAAATACTCATTTTCAAAGTTTTCTGTTGTTAAGTTTACAAAATCAATATTCATGTTCACCCTCGCTAAAAAAATATAAAATCACAATGCATACAAGTTATTAATTCCCCCAAAACCTAATTTTTCATCTGTCTTTTGTATCTTGTATATTGCCTTTTTTCTTTTACCATAATAAAAAGTCTCCTATGATATCATATTTTAGCATAGAAGACCCTATAAAATCTATTTACAGAAAAACTTTCAAAACCTCCAATAAAACAATATCATGCCCTATCATTGAAAACCTAAAACATTAATGTTCCCGGTTTATAACCATCCGGTAATTCTTCTTCACTCAAAAATTTGAAATTATCGTCACGCAGTATTGGTAAAAATACTTCATATGGTATCTTGGAAAACTCACATCCATAGTTACTAGAGCCAAACCAGCCGCCTTCTTTTCCATTTAAGTTCAAACCTCTTGCAAACTTTGTATGGTTTGAACAATCATGAACAACAAACCCCCATTTTTCTTCAACTGCCGCTTTCATAAATTTCAATGTTAATTCCCTACTCCAAATAGGTGAAATATAGCCATGTCTGGATATATACATATTCTCTCCCCAATAATTATCTATGTTATTTCCATTCAAATGCAATTCCGCACAATTGATAAAATCAAGTTTTGTATCCAAAATTGCTGGTTTTTTCTTAAAAAAGGCATCAAAGAATTCCGGTGTCATGGGTGTCTCAATGCCCACGTTCTTAATATATTTTTTTGCTATTCCAATATTTTCAATCACCTTGTCTGAACAATTTGAAGCCCCCAAGTTAAAACGTATTTCATCAAGGCCTGCCTCGCTCAAAGCTTTTAGTGTTTCTTCTGTCGCCAAAACACCATTTGTATAAAGATGTTGATGAATACCTGCAGCCCTAAATTTCTTTATCACGGAATAATATTTTTCAATTTCCATAAATGGTTCTAAATAAACATAAGAAACACCTGTGGGTTTTGGCTGAATTGTAAGAAGTAAATCAATGTCTTTTTCATAAAATTTTGTTCCTCCAATTTCCCACATTCCTTCTCCAATAGGCGCAATCTCATCCAATTCTCCAAAATTATAGCAAAACTTACACTCTAAATTGCATTTGTTTGTTTTTCTGATTGCAGTCAAACCTGTGCCCAAGAGGCAAGAACAACATCCTTTGGGGAATTTCTTATCCTCGCCTACATAAAAAGTTCGGTTTTCCAAAGTTTTTAAACCTTTGATTTCCGACATTAACATATCATTTCTATAATCAACTGCCCCTTCAATTTGTGCAAAGACAGCATACATAATTTCTTGCTGTGTAGTCAAAAGCGTTTCATCTTCCGGCAAAGCAGAGAAAAATTCAAACCACATTAGTGCATCTTTTTTTGAAATTTTCATATTATTCTCCTTTAAGGTTTCCTTCAGCAAAACACAACGTTCTGAAAAACTTTATCTTTTTACAATATTGCATCAGCTTATCAGAAAGTCTATTGTTTGCATTTTTTCATCTTGATTTTTAACTAACCTATTATACCATAAAGTCCATTTAGAAGAACAGCCATACCGCATAATTTATCCACATTCAGCATGATACATTGGGATTATTTTCATTTATCACTCATCCACTTTATTCTCAAAAACTTTCTTTACTTTAAAAAAACGGCTATCTGCTCATACAAATTTAGAACAGATAGCCGTTGATCCCATCATTTAAATGTTATTGCTAATTTTTAAATAAACAAATTCACATTAGATTCTTCCGCATCTCCGAGGTAAGATGCAACCCCAGCATATTCAACACCGTCAAGTAATTCATCCTTTGTAATTCCCATAATATCCATTGACATGGTACAGGCAACCAATTTGATTCCTTTGTTCATTGCATGCTGCATCAATGTTTCCAGAGAATCCACATTTTTGTCTCTCATAACTTTCTTCATCATAGCAGTTCCCATACCGCCCATGTGCATCTTAGAAAGTTTCAGCTTTTGACTTCCTCTTGGCATCATAGAGCCAAACATTCTGTCCATAAACGGTTTTTTCACGGAAGGCCCATGAGATTTTCTTAAAGCATTAAGTCCCCAGAAAGTAAAAAACATGGTAACCGGTCTGCCCATAGAAGCAGCACCATTTGCGATAATGAATGATGCAAGTACCTTATCCAAATCACCGCTGAAAACAATAATTGTCTTTCCTTGGGGTGTATCTATCACTTGGTTTTCCTTTTTGGGGGTTACACCTTCTCCACCCTTTTTAATAAAAACAATATTTTCTTTGTTTTCTCTTTCTGTCTTTACCAGAGTATTTCCCGTTCTGCGGCACCATGAAGCAATATCCGCTGAGAATCCCATATCCGTAGCGGATACCTTCAAAATTTCATTCTCCTTCATATCAGAGATTGTTTCACTCACCTTCATAATGGGCCCCGGACACTGTAAGCCACAGCAATTCAAAACTTTCATTTCTTTATCAGAAATTCTTGCTGGTTCTTCATTCTTTTTTTTTTCTTCAGGTTCGAAATGGGTTGTGCTGTTTTCATAGTGCATGGATTTATAAAATGATGTTCCGCCTGCCAATACAGTCACCTTTTTGAACCCATTTTGTCTTAAAATTCGTGCCGCATTATAAGAACGTACACCAATTGTGCAATATATAATAATCACTTTGTTTTTATCCAATTCGCCAAATCTCTTATGCACCTGACCTATAGGAATATGATAAGAGCCTGGAATTGCAAATACCATTCTTTCCATGTCTTCAGTTACGTCCAAAACAACATATTCATTTTTCTTGCTTTCATCAGCCATTAAGGCATCCAATTCGTTCCACTGAACAAAGCTTACTAAATCGTGTAAAATATTCTCTGCTACAAACCCCAACATATTAACAGGATCTTTTGCAGAAGAAAATGGTGGTGCATAAGCAAGTTCCAATTCTTCCAGATCATAGACGTTTCCGTTTAAGCGCATTGTGGTAGCAAGGGTATCAATTCGTTTATCTACACCATCCTGCCCAACAATCTGCCCACCAAGGATTTTTCCTTCTTTATCAAAAATCATTTTAAGGATTAAAGGTGTTGCTCCGGGATAGTATCCGGCATGGGATTTCTGGTTAATCAATGCCACAAAATAGTCCTGGTTTTTTACTTTTCCCATAGCTTTTAATTGTTTTTCATTCAGTCCCGTACTTGCAACATTTAAGTCAAATACCTTTGCCACTGCAGTTCCTAATGTTCCGTTATATGTTTTCTTGTCTCCAACCAAGTTATCTGCCAATATACGAGCCTGCTTATTTGCGGGACCGGCAAGGGGTATCATTGTTTTCTCTTTTGTCACATAATTGGAAACTTCAATAACATCACCTACTGCATAAATACCAGGGATAGAGGTTTGGAGATACTCATCAACAAGCACGCCGCCTTTTTTATTCAGTGCCATTCCTGCTTGTTTTGCAAGTTCACTGTTTGGTCTTACACCAATGGATAAAATAACCAAATCAGCTTCCACAACTGTTCCGCTTGTCAATTCGATTTGTACCACATTTCCTTTATGATGGAATTCTTTTACACCATCGCCCAAAATCAAATTAACCCGATTCATTACCATATTTTCATGAACCAAATTGGCCATTTCAGGATCAACCGGTGCCATAACCTGAGTCTGCATTTCAATTACGGAAACTTCCAAGCCTTCTTCATGAAGATTTTCAGCCATTTCAAGACCAATAAAACCTCCACCGATTACAGCCGCACGTTTCGGTTTTTTCTCTGTAAGATAAGCTTTAATTTGATCTGTATCAGGTACTGTCCACAAAGTAAAAATATTATCGGAATTAATTCCAGGGATAGGAGGCTTTATGGGTGAAGAACCTGTCGCCAAAACTAAATTATCGTAGGTCTCTTCATAAACCTCACCTGTTTTTTTATTTTTTACCTCGATTTTTTTCTCTTCTGGAATAATTCTTGTTACTTCACTGGATACCCGTACATCAATATTAAATTTATTTTTCATTGCTTCAGGTGTCTGCAGAAGCAGCGCATCCCTACTTGTGATTACATCCCCGATATAATAAGGCAAACCACAGTTTGCATAGGAAATATAATCGCCTCTTTCCAGCATAATAATCTGCATAGAATCGTCTCTTCTACGAAGTCTTGCCGCTGTGGTAGCGCCTCCGGCAACTCCACCAACGATAATAGTCTTTTTAGCCATATTGTTATCCCCCTCAGCTCTCATTGTTATCTGTTTAACAGTTTTATTGATGTCATTATATATAATTTTCGCAGGTTCTGTCTGTAACCATGTCACAAAAAAAAAGAAATCATATCTAATGATATGATTCCCAAAATGTTTTCTTTTATTTTATTTTTGAATATAATCTTAACCCAACTAATGCGCAACCTTCCAAAAAAGGAGCATGTGTTTTGTCCAAATAATCTAATAGCTCTTTACTCTCAGCCCCGGGTTGAATTAAAATATACTTGTAGTCTTTCTTGCATTCTTTCATTAATTTTAATCCCTTTACAGGATGGATACATAAATCAATAACATCAATTTCCTCTGTTATATCATTGAGGGATGCTAATTCTTTGCCAACACTATGCACTTGATACCCATGTTCCATCAATTCGTTTTTTATCTTGAAAGCATATTTTTCTTCGTTCAGTGTATCACCAACAACAGCAAAAACTTTTTCCTGCATGATATCTTTTAAATCCATATAATCACCCTCCATTATTATTGATTTTTCAAACTGTTTTTATTACAAAAAATTTTATATTTCTCAATTGCAAGTTCTATATTAAAAAGGATACAGAAAATTTTACAAAATTTCAATATTTTTTCTCTATATTATAATCTTTCTACCATTTCCTGTAAAGAAAATATTGATAAAAAAGAGTTTGAGAGAAAAATAAGGAAATTACACCTATATGCTCATGCTCAAATTCATTGGGGAGGGACTGACTAATTATCAACAATTTATTGTTAAAATTCTGAGACATCTGATTTTGTATTTCCTCTGCTAGAATCCCATATTTTGCAACCAATCACTCATCTTAATCTCTCTTTGCAGTTTTTTTTCTTCCCGAAACTTACCAAGGCGCAATTCATCTTTCATTTTTCCATCTTCCAAATAAATCACCCTTTCTGCCCTTGCCGCTACTTTTGCATCATGGGTAACAAGAACAATTGCCGCCCCTTCCTGATTTATATCATGAAAAATATCCATAATCTCTTTTGTGGCAGCAGAATTCAATGCCCCTGTTGGTTCATCAGCAAATAATATGGAAGGAGTATTTATGAAAGCTCTGCATATTGCCGCTCTTTGCAACTGTCCCCCCGAAACTTTTCGAATATCATAATGGGCAATTTGTGAAATTCCCGTACGTTTCATCAGATCGTCTGCCTTCTTATTGATTTCTCTTCTTGACTCTTTTCCTAACTGAAACCCCGGAAATACAATATTATCACGGAGGGATAAATTTTTAAGCAAATTTGATTTTTGAAAAATAAATCCCATTTTTTCCAACCGGATAGAACTCATTTCTTCCTCGGATAACGCAGTTATTTCTTTTTTTTCAAAGAAAACTCTTCCTCTTGTTGCTCTGTCCATACCGCTAATATTGTATAGAAGCGTTGTCTTACCGCAACCGGATCGCCCCATAACCGCCACATATTCTCCAACTTGAATGGACAATGATATCTCCCTTAACACCTCGTTACCTTCAAATTGTTTGCACAAGTGGTTCACTTGTAATAATGTTCCCATAGAATATTCCTTTCTTTTAATCATTCAAATGATATAACACATTTAACTTTTTTATACTTTTTGTCCCAAGCCAACAGAAACATCCCGCAAATGCCAACAAGGTTAAAGGAATAATTACCCAGGAAATCATTGGAATAATAAAAAATTGGATTTTTACGATTCCCAGTTCCATGGCAGAAAAAAGAATGCTCATAAGGTAATCACCAAAAACATTTGCCACCGTTGTACCACAAATAACACCAATGCTTGCAGAAATCAAAATTTGATAAAGCTCTTGCTTTCGCAGGTTTTTTACAGAAACTCCTAACGCTTTTTGAATTGCAATTTGTGATGCGGCTCCTGCTAATCTTAGCTTCATAAACAATGAAATAACAAGGCCGATAAGACCAATGCCAATTCCCATGGACACCCATGCTGTAACCTTAAGTTGCTTTAACACACCACCCAAAATTTCCGTAATAAACTCATCCATTTGTTCAATGGTATAACCATTTCCTAATTGATTGCGCCAGCTTTCTATAATTTCTTGTTTGTTATTTTGTTGGATAAAATCAACCATAAATCTATACTGCTCCGGTGGTACACCCTCGAAATCTCTCATTGTTTTTGCGGTCATACCTCCGCTGGTTACGTCCTGATAGATTCCACAAACATATAACATGATTTCATGATTTTCAGAATAAAGGGCAAGGGAATCACCGAAATTTATACCTAAATATTCAGATTCTAGTTTCGATAAAGCAATTTCACTTTCATTTCTTGGTGCATTTCCCAATAAATATTGAAGTCCCTGGCCTGCCTGTTGTCCTGAATCAATATGAATGCTCTTCCGCTTTCCCTCTGCATCCATGGCCATCATTCTGATTCTTTCAAAAAATTGATAATTTGTATTGTTTTTCTTTTGCAAGAGTTTTTCTAAATTTTCAAACCTATTTTCAATGTCTTTCCCCTGTTCAATCTCAATGAAAACGTCATGAACATCACTGCCCATATAAGAAATGAACTCCTCTGTCTCCATGGTATTTACTATATTAATCGGAATAATAACGATACAAGAAACAAGAGCCATAACCAAAATAATCAAGGAAAACCTTCTTACCTCCGTTCTAACCTCATGAAGTGCCATAAAAAATGTAGTAGGAATCGGCGAAGATTTATGTAAAACATTTCTGATCTGTTTCTCCCTGGCAAATCCTTTCCCACAAACCAAAGCGTCAACAATACTAATATTTTTCAGTTTCTTTAAAATCCCTTTGCAGTATTGTATTGTAACCAGATATACCAGAACACTTCCCAATGCACCAACAAAAAGAATGGTCCAAGATAACGGTTGTATTCCAAAAGTTCTATTCATATGCTCAGAAGTGTATTGATAGGCAATCAAAGAAAGCAGATAGCCAAATATAACACCAAATATCATTAAAATTCTGATTTTACTCAAGTATAAATTTGCAATGGCCTTGGAAGAAAGACCCATTGCCTTCATTGTGCCAATTTCCGTTATTTCCTCTTCCATTGCAGTCAATATGGTATATTTCATACAAAATAAAGCAATCAGAGTCAAAAGTACGCTCATAACAAACACAACCATTACCGTCATAATATCCGTCATTGCACTTAGCAAAAAAATAATTGTATAAGTTACTGCCTGACCATTCTTTGGCAAAGTCGGGATATACTCTTCATATACCGACTGATAATCAACTGCCATAGAAGGATCATCAAAATATGTTTCCAATAGGTATTCCGTTTCTCCTACAACACCATGCAAATCATAAAAGTCACCATCACTTATCAAAAATCTGGTAGAAGAGCATAACGTGGAATTCATCTGCCCATCATAAATATAACTGGCAACAATAAACTCCCTTTTTATTCCATTGCTTTCCAAAAATATTTTGTCCCCGATTTTAATTGGATTTTTTTCCAAAAGAATTACAGGAACACCGATTTCTCCTTTCTTTAAGGAAATAAATTCTCTATTTTCGTTCAACAACACATCATATTGGAGATTTTGCTTTACCAAACTAATATCTAAACGACAATCTGATAATGTAAATTCTTTTTGTCCCTCTACTCTCAGTTCATCGCCATACACATTAATCATTTCAACAGTTTGCCAGTGGGTAATATTGGGATATGCCTGATTAAATTCGTCTATATTTTCTTGATCGAGCATACCTTTATGCATTTGGAGAAAATGAGGAGGCAAAGCAGTTTCATACATCGTAGAAATGGATAAAAACAGTTGACTGATAGTAAGAATAACCGTGGCAACCAATCCAACGGATAACGTCATAAAGAGCAATAGTACCAAGTTGTTTCCCGGGTTTTTTTTAAAATCATTTTTTACTAAATTTAAAAGCATCTCTTCCCCCTTCTTCCGCTAATTTCACTTCAACTCCTTAACGCCTCGGGTTTTTTGAACGAAAATCATAGCCAAAATCATACCCAGCCCAGAAAGAACCAACATAAAAGCCATTCCCCGCCCCTCGCCCGTGCCGATAATTTTTCCTATACTTTGTGCAAGCAATCCTGAATGCAGAAACATTGGCTCAAAAACGGTGTCAGCTATTACACCACAGGTTGCATAGGCAATTATCATACCAACTTGGGTGAGCAAACTTACCAATCCCCAAATTCTCCCCTGCAAATCATTGGATACACTCACCCGTAAAAGAACCTCCCCACAGGTATTGATAAAGGGCAGTGTCAAAAAAAACAAGAATAATGCCCCTGAAATAAAAAGCAAATTTGTTCTTAGTCCGGCGAAAACCATAAACACGCCACATAAAATGGAGGCTGAAAAAAGCACTTTCCAATATTTGTTTTTTTTAATTCCAAAAATTCCAATAAAAATACTCCCTGCCACCATCCCAACAGCACAGATTGATTCAATATAGCCAACAGTTTGGGCATTACTAAGAGCCAAGATCATTGGTGCAATAAGAGTCTGAATAAATCCCACAAAAAAACATGTCAACGTCATGACAACAATCAAAGATTGGACTTCTTTTTTTTCATTTAATAGCTGAAATCCTTCACGGAACTCTTTTATAAGGCTTTCATGTTCTTCTTTTTTCTTAGGTTTTTGCAGATGCCTTCTTGCAATGGAAACGGCTAAAATCGTAATGGCAAACGTAGAGAAATCCAAAAACAAAATCAAAGAAATATCCGATACACTAAGAAGTATTCCTGCAATGGCAGGGGAAACGAGGTACTTTGCGTTTCCCGCAATTTGCACCATGCCGCTTGCCTTGGCATATTCATCTTCAGATAGTAGATCTGACACCGTTGCTCTGTATGCAGGCTCCATTAAAGCAACAAAAATAGAACTTATGGTGACACCAATACATATGGGAAAAATACCACCACTCCCATACTTTATACTCAATAAAATATAGAGCAACCCCAATCCTGAGAAGGAATCGCCGCAAATCATCAGCATTCTTCTGTCGTATCTATCGGCTAAAATTCCTCCGATGGGGCTTAGTAGTACCGTTGGCATATATGCCAATAACGTAATAAGCGATACATAAGTTACACTTCCTGTCAATTGATATATATAAATTGCTAAGGCAAACGCAGTCATGCCACTTCCAATATTTGAAATTAACTCACCGACCCATATGATTATAAAATTTTTCATTGTTCTATTTCTTTCCTTCCTATTTCACTAGAAACATTTTGTTGAAATCATTAAATGCGAATCTGAACTTTCCGACACTCCGATGAAGGAGATTTTATTATAAATCCCTTATCTTTGAAAAAACATCTCTGATTTATTCCATAGCATTTGCTTATCAACATTCAGCATTTTATAAAGTACGGTTATTAATGCTTGAAACATACGTTGCCGATCCATTTGTTGAATTTGAAAAATTCCATCATCCAAAAGGGTCAAAGCAGATGCTAAGAAAATCTGCATGTATTCCCGGGGATACTCAGCTTGAAAATCGCCCTTTTTAATTCCTACTTCGATGACATTTACCAGTATGGGTGTAAGTGCTGTCACCGTAGCAGATAAGGATTTTTGATGCATCAGCACATTCTCCGGTTTATGCATTTCCTCCAATAAACCCGATGGCATCTCATCTTCTATGCGAATAGATAGGAAGATGTGCATCAATTTGTCTATTGGCGGAAGTTCTGCTCTCTTTGCCGCGTCCTCTGCTCTGCCAATAATAATCTCTGTTGTTCTTTCAACGATTGCATCCAATACTTCTTCCTTCGATTTAAAATAATGATAAAATGTTCCTTTGGCAATTCCTATTTCAGTCAAAATATCATTCACACTACATTGCTCATATCCTTTTATAGAGAAGAGGGTTTGTGCAGTATCTAGAATTTCTTTTTTTCGTTCATTATGTTCTTTTACTTGTCTCATGATTTATACCCCTTTTCATTTTAGACCGACCGTCGGTCTATTTATGATTATATTATTGTCTTTTATTTCTTTTGTCAAGTATTTTTTTCATTCCGTGAAATTATCCAAAAAACCCTCTACCCAATTCTCGTTGGGTAGAGGGTTACTCTTAAAATTTAGCCATTAACGTTTTCACTTTTTCTATAAAAGCCTCTCGATTTATATCAGTTATAATATAAGCGTTATGCTCCATTTGTTTATCACTATATAAATCTGTAACCGTCTTACCACAGGTTAACTGGCCTTTTGTTTCCACACGAATTCCTACATGGTGAGTCTCAAAAATACTATCGTCTACCGTATATAATACAGCCACAGGATCATGGAGGGCAACCCCTTTATAACCCCATCCTAAGTATTTCTTAAGGCCACCTTGCAGTACGTCACGAAACAATTTTGCCTGGAACGATCCAAAGGCACCGATTTCTTCGATTTCCTCCGCTGTCATATATGCTTTTAAAGTAACATCTAATCCACACATATAAACAGGCACACCGCTGCAAAATAGCATATCAGCCCCTTCTGGATCAACATAAATATTGAACTCCGCAGAAGGTGTCACGTTGCCGCCAATTGCAGCACCACCCATGATTACAACTCGCTTGATTAAACTCGGTAAATCTTTATATTTTGAAAAAGCAATGCCCAAATTGGTCATGGGACCAACTGCAATAATTATCAACTCCCCATTGCACTCCTTTGCAATACGGTAGATCGCATCCCACGCTTTTTCTTCCCCGATTTCAGTATTGATGATCTCCTTGGGGTATGCAACACCCCCAAAACCATCACTACCATGAAATTTTTCAGCAGTAACAGCTTCACGAAACATAGGTCTATCCGCTCCCATAAAAATGGGGACGTCTTTTCCCATTGCATGTCTTACTTTTATAGCGTTTGCTGTAGTTTTATCAACGCCAACATTCCCTGCAACTGTTGTAATTGCACGAATATCCAATTCTTCCAATCGACTTGCTAACAATAATGCCGCCGTATCGTCAACACCCGGGTCACAATCGATAATTACTGGGAAACGATTCATTTTACCACCTCCCCATATACACTAATTGCTTCAACCAATAAATCAACAAATCCCTGTCTATCTATTCCCAGTAAAACTTTTGCATTTGGTGCCTTGCCCAATACTTGATTAAAATCAGCAACAGTTGCTCCTTTACAAAAATCTCCTGTTGTTTCAACCTGAATAAACAAGTCTCTGGATTCCATAATTTCCGGCTTAATCAGAGCTGCAACTGCAACTGCATCATGCACTGGCGCACCTTCATAACCAATACTTCTATGAAACTGATAAAAAAATTCCAGCCAATCAGCTACAATTTCAGCCACATGATTTCCAAGCGCACGTATTCTTTCAAAATCTTCCGGAAAAATCATAGCTTTCTCTGTTACATCCAACCCTGACATAATAATAGGTATTCCAGATTTAAATACTACATCCGCAGCCTCGGGATCAACCAAAATATTAAATTCTGCCGCAGGAGTCCAGTTTCCATGTTGAACCCCGCCACCCATCAATGAAATCTGTTTAATATTTTTTTTCAATTCAGGATGTGCCAAGAGTAACGCTGCAACATTTGTTAAAGGACCTGTGGGTACAATCGTAATAGGCTCATCACTCTCACGGATTACTTTTGCCATTAGTGTAACTCCATCCATATCAACAACTTCAAAATCAGGCTCCGGTAATTCCGGACCATCCAATCCTGATTCTCCATGTACCGTTGGCGCTATGATTGGATCTGCAATTAAAGGGCGAACACGGCCTTTTGCCGTTGGCACATGTAAGTTGATTAAAGTGCAAATACGCAGGGCATTATATGTGGTTTTTTCAATTGTTTGGTTACCACAGCAAGATGTAACAGCACGAATATCAAGAACAGGGCTTGCTTTCGCCAAAACCCAAGCAATGGCATCGTCATGCCCTGGATCGCCATCTAAAATAATAGGTATCCTTTTCATCTTTTCCTCCTGTTTTTCCTTTTGACAGAGAAAGTTGGTAAGTTCAAAAGAACTCCCAACTTTTTCTTACATATTATTTGTCACTATCTTTAAAACGTTTTACTTTCTTAATGGTACTCATTGCATAAATTACCAATCCGATAATTGTAACTGCATAAGGGATGGAAGCAACCAAATAGGATGAGAATCCCTGCATGCCTTCCATCTTGTTACCCAAAGCACTTGCAAAACCAAACAACAAGGATGATAACATAGCTCCAACAGGTTCCCCTTGTCCCATGGCCTGAGCAGCCAAGGCAATAAACCCACGACCCGCAACAATACCAATATTCCAGCTCTGAGAATAATACATAGACATATAAGCACCACCCAGACCTGCTAATGCACCGGAGATGGCCAATGCAATATACTGTGTTTTTAATACGCTAACACCAACACTATCCGCAGCATTAGGGTTTTCCCCTACAGCACGAATTCTAAGTCCCATAGCAGTTTTGTACAGCAACACCCACACAAGAATAACCAGAAGGAATGCAACATAGGTTAATACGGAGTGTCCTGAAAAAATCTGTCCGATCACAGGAATATCTTTCAGTAAAGGTATATTCACCTTAGGCGTTAACATATTCGGCGTTGTAAGGCTTGCGGTATTTCCCTTCAAACCTGTAAAAAGATATAATAGAAAAACAGTTCCGCCGCCGCCCAATAGGTTAATGGCAATACCCGCTAAAATAATATCTGTTTTTAATTTTAAAGCAAAAACTGCCATAATCATTGCAACCAAAACACCAATGACTACAGCGCCTACTACGCCAATAAGCCAACTGTTTGTCCAGTATGAGAAAAGCACACCGAATAATGCAGAGATCATCATAATCCCTTCGAGACCAATATTTACAACACCGCCCTTTTCGGCTACAACCGCTGCTAAAGCGGCAAAAAGAATTGGTGATGTAATACGAATAATAGAATATCCGAAGCTGGCCGAAAAAACCATGTCAACTAACTGATGAAACATTACGCATTACCCCCTTCCCCTGAGGTGGCTAATTCTTTTTTATGCAATTCTTCTTTTGCGTCCTTCACAACAATTTTCTGACGTGTACCAGACAAGAAGTGTTCCGCTGCAAAGAATAAGAAAATAACAGCCTGAATAATATCTATCATTTCTGCGGGAACGCCTGCGTAAATAGACATTAACTCACAGCCTCTATTTAAATAAGAGATAAACAATGCAGCAAACGGTATCATGATAGGGTTATTCTTGGCAAGAATTGCAACGGTAATACCTGTCCAACCGTAACCCGGCAAATCCAACCACTTGAAAGCATTTTCTCTGCCCAAGATTTCGATAGCGCCACCCATACCGGAAAGCATACCGCCAATAACTTGGGACAAAACAATAATACTGCCAACTTTCATTCCTGAATATTTTGAAAAAGACTCATTAATCCCAATCATACGGATGGAGTAGCCCCAGCGAGTACGATACATAAAATACGCTACAATAACCGTTGCTAAAATTGCAATAGCAAAGCCCCAGGACAACTCTGAGGTGGGAATTATTTTGGGTATAATTGCAGTATTCAAAAATGGATATGTTTGCGTAGCACCTTTACTTCTATCAGCAAATACATTATTCAGAAAATGTAAAATAATATACATAATAACGTAGTTCATCATTAAAGAACATACCATTTCACTGGCTTTTAACTTTACCTTAATTACAGCTGGAATAATCATGATCAAACCGCCCATAATGGTACCTGCAAGTACGGCAACCAGAATATGAACGCCAGAGGCCATTGGAATATAAATTCCCAAAAGCGCAGCAACAAAACCGCCTAACATAACAGCACCCTCGCCGCCTAAGTTGAATTGATTTGCAGAAAACATTACGCAAACCGCTAGACCGGTAAAAATGATCGGCGTCATACGAGCTAAAATAGTAAAAATTGATTTTGTATTTAAAGCACCATTACTAATAATTGGCTTAATTAACAGACATTCCAATGCTTTTCCAGGATCGTCAGCGCAAATCAAAATTAAAATAAATGCAACGAAAATTGCAATTGCAATGGCTATGAACCCACGGAAAATTTCGAACATATTATAATGCTTATTCTCCATGTAAAACCCCCCTTATCTCCTCAGCATCTTGCTGTTTTAAACCTAACATATACTCACCCATAATCGTGTCATTTAAAACAGAAGTATCTTCAAAGTAAGCAGCAATTTTACCGTTATACATAATGATTAAGCTATCGGAAAGCTCCATTACCTCGTTTAAATCAGCAGAAACCAAAAGAACAGCTGCACCTTCACGGCTGAGTTCCACCAATTTTTTACGAATAAATTCTGTAGCACCAACATCAATACCACGAGTTGGCTGATCGGCAATAATTAAAACAGGTTCACTGGAAAATTCTCTGGCAACAACAACTTTTTGAATATTTCCACCTGAAAGCATACCAACCGGCTGTCTGCGGGATTTGCAGAGAACTTTATAATCTTTAATTAATTCGTCGCTATCTTCATGCATTGCCTTTAAGTTAAACAAAAGTCCATTATTATATTTTTTTTCAGATGCACGATCGCTCATTAAGTTTTCTTCAATGGTTCCTGCGCCCGCAATACCAAATGTCATTCTATCCTCTGGAATTAAAGATACACCCATATCACGAATTTCTCTCTGGGGGCGGCCCAAAATATTCTTTCCGTTAACCTTTGCTAAACCATTATCGGGAACATTTAAATTGAAAAGCATTTCAACCAATTCCCTCTGCCCGTTGCCTTCAACCCCTGCGATACCTAATATCTCACCTTTTCTTACATCGAAAGACATTTTGTCCAGCATTTTTTTATTCCATTCATTGGTATATTCAAGGTTACGAACACTTAAAACCACATCTGTAGGCTCTGCTTTTTCCTTCTCAACTGTAAGAACAACATCACGCCCAACCATTAAGCGAGAGATTTCCTCTTTTGAAATATTTGCAGTTTCATGTACACCCATGGACTTACCACCACGCATAATCGTAAGTCTATCCGTAATCTGTTTGATTTCGTTTAATTTATGAGAAATAAAGATCAAGGTATAACCCTGTTCTTTTAAATGTATTAATTCTTTAAAAAGCTCTTCTGTTTCCTGGGTTGTTAATACTGCAGTGGGCTCGTCCAAAATAAGGATTTTCGCACCACGTACCAAAGCTTTTAAAATTTCAACTTTTTGCTTCATACCAACAGGAATATCTCTTACCTTTGCGTGTGGATCCACAAAAAGATTATATTTTTTTGAATATTCCTCAGTAATTTCAACCGCTTTTTTATAGTTGATAAATAATTTGTTTCCTTGCTTCGGCTCCATACCCAAAACCATATTTTCGGCTACAGTTAAGCTTGGAACCAGCATAAAATGCTGATGTACCATTCCAATTCCTTTGGAAATCGCCACAGTTGGTGACGAAAGTGAAACTTTTTCTCCATTAATAATGATTTCTCCTTCAGTCGGCTGTTCCAAACCAAATAGCATCTTCATTAACGTAGATTTGCCGGCACCGTTTTCACCCATAAGTGCATGAATCTCCCCACGCATTACATTAAAGTCGACCCCTTGATTTGCGGCAACACCGTTTGGATAGACTTTGGCGATTCCCTTCATTTGAACAACAAGATTGTTGTCGGACATTTTCGGTTCCCCCTCCTCTTTTGCATTTTGTTCATTTGAGCAGAAAGTTCATTGATTTTTAATTTTCCATGCACCTTCAAAAAAATCCTTTTATAAATAAAATAAATGAAAAGGATTTTTTTCACGACACATCGTTTTTTCTTTTTCATATTCTATCATAATTTTTCAAATAATAGTATGAAAAATTACGTTTTATTTCAATAAATCCCTATTTATAATAAAATTAATGCATCAATGGTAAAAGGGGAGCATAAAAGCCCCCCCTAAGTATTATCAGCATATTAATGCTTGGATAAAATTCATCAAGGTTTAACAGATTCCCTTAACTGCTGAACTTCATCTGTTTCATTTCCAATTGCTGTAGGAACTACGATATCGCCACTAGAAATGCCTTCAATTGCAGCGTTTACTTTTTCTTTTACAGCATCAGGTGTTTTGCTATCATAGTTTTTATCTGTAACCATGCCAATGCCGCCTTCTTTCATACCCAATAAAGTATGTTCACCGAAGTGTTCCTTGCCTGCATCCCATTCATCAAAGAACCAAACAAGAGAGTTTCCAATATTCTTTAAACCGGATGTCAAAGTGATTGCTGCCAATTCAGGAGAGAATGTCAATTCCTGATCGGAGTCAACGCCAATGAAGTATGCTTTTCCTGTTTCCAAAGCAGCTTCAGCAGCACCGTTACCGGAGTTACCAGCTACGCCCCAGATAATATCACAATGCTTATCGTTAATCATGGATTCAGCTAATTCTTTTGCCTTTGCAGGATCAACATAGCTGTTTACATATCTTGTGTCAATTTTAATGTCAGGGTTGGAGCTCTGTGCACCCAAAATTAAGCCATACAAGAAGTCATTGATTACAGGGCTATCAACACCGCCAACAAAACCAATAACAGCATCCTCGTTAATACCTTCAACACTTGTTTCTGTTGTCATTGCACCAGCATAAACACCAACCAAGTAACCCAGGTCATTCTGCGCATAGCTTAAGTTTGCAACGTTAGGCAATTCATAGGTTGTATCATCATAGATGAGGTATTTCTGATCGGGGAACTGTTCTGCAACATTTTTCAAATAATCAGGCATCTGATATGTGCCACAAACAATGAGGTCATATTCGCCAGACCTGGAAACTTCATCCAGGGTACTCTGCCATTTTGCCTGATCCTCTGTTGTACCACCCATTTCAATGGTATTGTACTCGATTCTGCCATCCTCCTGCAGCTTGTTCAAGCCTGCTTCAGCAGAGTCAAAAAAGGACTTATCTCCTAAAGTACCATTTACCAAGTTACAAACCTTATAAACTTTTGTTTCACTCTGTGTGGCATCTCCATTATCTGCGCCTGTGTTTGCCTCATTTGTGCTGCCGCAACCAGCCAGCATAGAAACAGCCAGTGCTGAAGCAAGAAGCATGGAAAGCAATTTTTTCATAGTTTTTCTCCCTTTCTTTTTGCATATTTTTTAAACTAAAATTTGCAAAAGCATATAAAAAGTACAAGCCTTTGCATAAGCATATTTTACCTCTAATGCTCAATTTTGTCAATAAAACACCCTAATTTGATAAGAAAATTGTAAAAAGTGTTCGTTATTTTACGACAAAAGTTTCTATTTATTTGTTTTTTATATTATAAAGCGATATTCAAAATGGATATTCGCAAAAATTTATGTAATTATTTACCAATTTTATATTTTTTTGAAAACATACTTCTTTGAATAAAGTCTTTTTTGTTTTTATTTCACATTAAATCCTAAGTTATTTCTAAAAATCTTGCCTTTTTTATATAACTCTCACAAAAAAAGACTCCATTTAATATAGAGTCTTTAGAGTCTTTTTTTAATCAATTATTCTTCATTACGGCGAAAAAGACCTTTTTTCTTCTTCGGCTGCTCAGCCTGAACAGGTGCTTCGTTAGATAAGTTTGGTTCTCTCTTTCCTAATACTTCACCCTTTAAAACAGGAATCCGCACTCCCTTATTTATGCCGAACTCGATAATAAAGCTTTCGTATGTGATATCCACAACCTTACCAAACATACCACTGTTTGTTATGATGGAATCACCAACGGCAATAGCACTTCTCATTTCGGCCAGCTGCTTTTCTCTTTTTTGATTGGGTCGTACAGAAAGGAAATACATAACCCCCACAAGGAGTACGCAATATAATACGATTAACATAATCGGATTGCTTGATGCAAGAGAGCCGAAAATATTTCCACTGGAAGACGATGCAGCAGCAGTATCCCCGCTACTGGGCAAAATTGCAGTGCTTGAATCTAATAAAAAAGGTACGATTGACATTTGTATCTCTCCTAACATATTTTTCTGTAAGCTTGAACCAAAAAAATTCGATTCATAGCTTTTCACCAGTATCTAAATAATTATATATAAAATTTAATTTAACGTCAAGGAATTATTTCCCTTTGGCTTGCTGAAATCCTTCTAATTTTGCTTTTTTGTATTCCGGAAAACGTCCTTCATCCAGAGCAAATCGTATTTCTTCCATCATCGTATTGAAGAAATGAAGATTATGCATAACGCATAGCCGCATCGCCAACATTTCCTTCGCTTTGAAAAGATGTCGAATATACGCCCTCGTATATCTACGACATACCGGGCAATCACATGTTTCATCAATGGGAGCTTCGTCCAATTCATATTTTGCATTCATAAGGTTTAGCTTTCCACCATTGGTATATACATGAGCATGACGTCCGTTTCTAGCAGGTAAAACACAGTCAAAAAAGTCAATGCCCCTTTCTACCGCTTCCAATATATTTTCAGGCGTACCTACCCCCATTAAATATGTGGGTTTGTTTTGAGGTAAATAGGGAACAACTTCTTCCAATATATGGTACATTTCAGCATGGGTTTCTCCTACCGCAAGACCACCTACAGCATACCCATCTAAATCCAACTCAGAAATCCGTTTCGCATGTTCAATTCGAATATCGGCATAAGTTGCACCTTGATTTATTCCAAAGAGCATTTGTTTTTTGTTAATAGTATCGTCCAGGGAATTCAATCTCGTCAGTTCCTTTTTGCAACGCTCCAACCAACGAGTAGTGCGAGCTACAGAAGCCTCAACATAAGGTCTTTCGGCAGGAATTCCAATACATTCATCGAAAGCCATGGCAATGGTCGAAGCAAGGTTGGATTGGATTTGCATACTCTCTTCCGGCCCCATAAAAATCTTTCTGCCATCAATATGGGAACTGAAACGTACGCCTTCCTCCGTTATTTTTCTAAGAGATGTTAAAGAAAACACCTGAAAGCCACCAGAATCCGTTAAAATGGGCTTGTCCCAAACCATGAACTTATGAAGCCCGCCCAGCTGTTTCACAATTTTATCTCCGGGACGCAAATGCAGGTGATAGGTGTTTGAAAGTTCAACCTGACATTTGATCTGCTCTAAATCCTCCGTTGAAAGTGCACCTTTGATTGCAGCCAAAGTTCCAACATTCATAAATACCGGTGTTTGTATTATTCCATGAGGTGTGTGAAACTCACCACGTTTCGCCCTACCGCAAGTTTTTAATAGTTTATACATAATTCTCCTCGTTTCTTTTTTCATACGTAATCATTATAATAACGTTTTTCCAATTTTTAATCAAGGGAATTTATTTATTTTAAATATAAAATAAGTTGTATTTCCTTTAGCTTTTCATGATAACATGTTATAATATATCAAACTACTCGAAAGAATAAGATTACTTCTTTAATTTATATAAAATTTCATAATTTATATATTATTTTCGAGGTATACTATTGAAAAATGAACGGAGTTTGAGAAATGAGTATAGAATTAATTGCAAGTACAACCTTCGGGCTGGAATCTGTTGTGAAACGTGAATGCCAAGCCCTTGGATTTCAAAATATCCATGTCTCCGATGGTAAAGTGGAGTTTACCGGAAATGAAAAAGATATTGTAACAGCAAACCTTTGGTTGCGCTGTGCCGGAAGAGTATGGGTAAGAATGGGTAGCTTTACCGCGGTTACCTTTACAGAATTATTTGATGGGACGAAGGCTTTACCTTGGGGCGATTGGATTCCTCAAGATGGAAAATTTACCGTAGTAGGAAAATCGGTGAAATCCACACTTTTCAGCGTTCCCGATTGTCAGGCCATTGTAAAAAAAGCAGTGGTTGAAAAATTAAAAGAAAAATATAAAACCGATTGGTTCGATGAAACCGGCGCCTCTTATACAATCCAAGTGGGTATCTTAAAAGATGTGGTAACCTTGGCTATTGATACTAGCGGCTCCGGCCTGCATATGAGAGGATACCGTGCAAACGCTTTGGATGCTCCTTTAAAAGAATCCATTGCTTCTGCCATGGTTCAGCTTAGCTATTGGCGCAAAGATCGAATTTTGTTGGACCCTTTCTGCGGTTCGGGAACAATCCCCATTGAAGCTGCCATGCTTGCAAGAAATATTGCACCTGGATTACAAAGAAAATTTGCCAGCGAAGAATGGGAGCGCATCGGAAAAGAACTCTGGAAAAAAGGTCGCGCCGAGGCATACCAAGCAATCGATTATGATGTTACACCTGAAATTTACGGAAGTGACATTGATCCTGCAGCCATTGCCCTTGCCAAAGAAAATGCGGAAAAAGCCGGCGTGGACGACTGTATCACCTTTGAAGTAAAGCCTTCTCAAGAGATAACTTTACCTGGAAAATATGGTGTCATCATAACCAACCCTCCCTATGGTGAGCGTATCGGCGAGCTAAAAGATGTAGAAGAAATGTATCGTACTTTGGGTGCAACGATGAAAGAGGATACTACATGGTCAACCTATCTAATCACATCTATGGAATATTTTGAAACGCTGTTTGGCCGAAAAGCCGACAAAAAAAGAAAACTGTTTAACGGTCGTATTAAAACAGATTATTATCAATTTGAAGGCCCTAAACCACCCCGCTCTTAAAATAAAACTGCATTGCTAAAAACTATTTTGGCAATGCAGTTTCTTTTCGATTATTATAAAAAATGTAATATCCCTCATAATTGAAGGGGCAATAAAATTATAAATTAGTATAATTGCTTAGCATAAAACTGAAGCCAATTCTTCAACAGCCAATGCTTCATCAGCGCCATCCGCAATAATTGTAGCGGTTTGTCCTTCTTGCATGTTTAACGCAATTGTTCCCATAATGCTTTTTGCGTTAATTTTTTTTTCATTTACACTCACTTGAATTTCAGAATTAAATTTACTTGCTGTCTGCACAAAATAAGCTGCCTGTCTTGCGTCTAAAGATGTTTTGATTGTCACTGTTCTCTGTGTCATTTTTCTTCACCCTTACCCTCTCTGAGCGTCTCTGCTAAGTTGCTGATTTTCCGCAGTCTGTGATTTACACCAGATTTGCCTACCGGCTCCGCTAAATAAGTTCCCAATTCCTTTAGACTGATGTCCGGATATTCCAACCGAAGTCTTGCTACTTCCTGCAATTGCTTTGGAAGCTTATCAAGCCCAATAGTTTGTTGGATATATGTAATATCTTCCAATTGCTTGACCGCTGCAAGTACCACTTTATTAAGATTCGCCGTTTCACAATTTACTTTTCTGTTAATATCATTTCGCATTTCCTTCACGATTCGAACATTTTCCAGATCCATTAATGCAATATGCGCTCCCATAATATTTAGCAAATCAACGATTTGCTCTCCCTCTTTCAGGTACACAATAAAATGGTCTTTGCGTTCTACCACTTTTGAGTCAAGGCCAAAGGTATTTACCAAATCTCTCAGCTGCGTTGCCAAATCATGAGAAGGCAGCACAAACTCTAAGTGATAGTTTTTTTCGGGGTTGTTTACCGAGCCAACCGAAATAAACGCCCCTCGGATGTATGCACGACGACAACATATACTGCTGACCACCGTAGGATACATCTTATTTCGAATGGTCGGCATACCATTCCTAGTCAACAAGATACCTGTTGCGCTAAGTAATCTTTCAACTTGGTTAGAATTTTTTAGTAAAAGAACATAAACCTTTGATCTGCGTTTTTTACCGCCGGATTTGATAAATATTTCACTGTTAATATTAAAAGTATTTTTCAATAATGTAAAGCATTTTTTCGCAACAAGATAATTTTCGGTTTGAATTTTTAAACAAAAAGAATCCTTATATAATGCAATATGACCACAAATATTTACAAAGGCTGAGAGTTCAGCAATGCTGCAATGTCTCCCATTTCCAAAATGTTCGTACAACTCTTGCTTTACCTTAGATGAAAATGACAAATTTGCGCCTCCTTTCAACTTTTTTCGTTTATCAACAATTAAGGTTGTTTTCTGTGGCGTGTATCCTTCTCAATATCATTATGCTTCAGTAAAAGTGTATGTTTGTCCCTATCTAAAGCATTATATAAAGCGTTTGCCAAAGTCACCGAACGATGCTTCCCACCTGTGCAGCCAATACTGATTACAAGGCTATTCTTCCCCTCTTTCACATAAAGAGGCAATAAAAATTCAACCATTTCTACCAATTTTTTCAAGAAATCCTTGCTTTCTTGAAAAGACATGACATAATCGCTTACTGCAGCATCATTTCCGGTCATTTCTTTTAACTCCTGAATATAAAAGGGATTTGGCAAAAATCGCACATCAAAAACCAAATCACTATCTACTGGAATGCCATACTTAAATCCAAAAGAGCAAACTGTAACAACCAGACTTTCAAAATGCTGATTTTCCATGAAAATACGGTTTATTTGAGCCTTTAACTCTCTTGTAAGTACATTTGTGGTATCCAAAATGTAGGTTGCACGACTCTTTACTTCCTTTAGCATCTCCCGTTCTTGAAGAATGCCATCTTCAATGGATCCTTTTCTGGAAAGAGGATGACTGCGGCGTGTTTCTTTATAGCGTTTAATCAGAGTATGATCCGATGCATCCAAAAAAATAATTTCATATTGATATCCTTTTTTTTCTAAGGTAAACAACACATGAAATAAGTCGTTAAACAACTTTCCACCGCGGATATCTACCCCCATGGCAACACGCTCAATTTCCCCTTCTTGTTCATAGCAAAGCTCTGCAAACTTGGGAATCAATGCCGGAGGTAAATTATCTACGCAGAAAAAATTAATGTCCTCCAAAAACTTTAGAACAGACGACTTTCCTGCGCCGGACATACCCGTAACAATTACAAATCTCATAGAAAATCTTCTCCTTTGTAAAGCACCTAACTCTCTCCGACAATTTTCACTTCTGTTTCCAACATAACACCGAATTTTTCAAAAACAGCCTGCTGGCAAAAAGCGATTAAGTCTAGAATATCCTGGGTGGTAGCTTTTCCTATATTAATGATAAACCCTGCATGCTTCTCTGAAACCTGACCACCACCAATAGTCTTGCCTTTTAAGCCCGCATCCTGGATCAGTTTTCCCGCAAAATAGCCTTCCGGCCGTTTAAAGGTACTTCCCGCGCTGGGAAATTGTAAGGGTTGTTTTTCTCGCCTTTGCTCACCAAGCTCTGCCATTCTTGCCTTAATAGTATCCCGATTCCCTTTTTGCAATTTTAAGGTAGCCCTCAAAAGAATATATTCCTCTTTTGGCAAGATGCTGTGGCGATAAGACAGCTCTAAATCTTCCACAGGAATTGTTTTTCGCTCCATTTCTTTTGTGAGAACTTCAACAGAGACTAAAACATCTCTCATTTCCCCGCCATAGGCCCCTGCATTCATGGTAGCGGCGCCCCCCAATGTCCCGGGAATACCTGACGCAAATTCCAATCCTGTTAGGCTATTTTCAGCCACCTTTGCCGACAGTGCAGCCAGTAATACACCACCTTCAGCGTAAACATATTCTCCATCTATTTCAACGTTCGACATTCTTCCGCCAATCTGCAGAACTGCACCTCGAATGCCCCTATCCCTTACCAAAAGATTGCTTCCATTGCCGATTACCAAAAAGGGGATGTCGTACTCTTGTAAAATACGAATACTTTCCCTTACTTCCTCCAAATCAGAGGGCATAATAAAAATATCCGCAGGACCTCCCGTCCGAAATGTGGTATGCCCATTCATTGGTTCATCCGTTAAAACGGCATTCTTGCCCAACAATATGCGTAACTTCTCTACTACTGAATCCATATAGTCACCTTCCTATTTTGTCTCAGCATGATTGGTTTGCAAAATCCTCTTTTCCAGTTCTTTTGCTGTGTGATACCCCATTTTCTTTTGGCGATTGCTAATTGCCGCAGATTCACAAATTACAGCAACGTTTCTGCCCGGACGAATGGGAATGGTATTACAAAGTACTTTATTCCCTAAAATTTCCATATATTCCTCGCTCAAACCCAAACGGTCATAGGAGCCCTTATTACCATCCCAAATCTCCAGCTTTATAATTAGGTCTATAGATTTTAATTGCTTCACAGCACCAATACCGAATAATTCTTTTACATTAATAATACCAATTCCCCGCAATTCGATTAAATAACGAATCAGCTCAGGGCAACTGCCCACTAGCGTTTGATCGGCAATTTTTTTAATTTCCACGGCATCATCGGCAATTAAACGATGTCCTCTCTTAATTAATTCCAGGGCAGTTTCGCTTTTTCCGATTCCGCTGGCTCCTGTAATTAAAACACCTTCGCCATAAATATCTACCAAAACTCCATGCATTGTTACACGTTCTGCCAACTCTCCTCTAAGCCACATTATCATTTCTGCGGCAAAATCCGTGGTAGTTTTACAGGTTCTGAAAATTGGTATATCGTACTTTCTTCCATAGAAAATCATTTCCGAAAAAACTTCTTGGTTTTTACAGATGATTAAGCAAGGAATATGACATTCAAACAAATGACAAATTGCCTCATCCCTTGCCAGTGCATCCAGCGTTTGTAAATAGCTGTGCTCCACTCTGCCTATAATTTGTAATCTATCATTATCAAACCTATGGTAAAACCCTGTTAGCTGTAATGCAGGGCGGTTTATTTCCTTTCGGGTAATCACCCGATTTGAAATATCTACCTCAGGTAAAACATTCTCTAATTGAAATTCTTCTACAATTTTCGTTAATTTTGCACTATACATGAAAACCTCCTTACACTACAGGCTTGTACTCATTGTTATCATAACCGAAAACGATTAATTTTGCAATTCATCCTGATGGAAAAAAGCATAAACCTGCTCTGAAGAAGGAATGTTCATTTCCTCAACCTCTAAAAGATCTGCCACTTCCGCTTGGGCAATTTCTTCAATGGAACCGAAATGGCGCATTAATGCCTTTCTGCGAATTTCTCCAATGCCTTTTATATCATCTAAAACTGAATGCAGCGCCTTTTCTTGCCGTAGCTTCCTATGATAAGTAATAGCAAAACGATGTACCTCATCCTGTATTCTGGTTAAGAGGCGAAAACCTTCAGAAGTAAAGGGTATTTTAATTTCTTCTCCCTCAAATAAAAGCCCTCGTGTACGATGTCTGTCATCCTTTATCATGCCGCAAACAGGAATATCCATTCCAAAAGATGCTAAAACCTCTTGAGCCGCCCTCACTTGAATCTTACCACCATCCATAAAAATCAAATCTGGCAAACGGGTAAAACTGCTGGTATTTCCTTCAGCTTTTTCTCGCAAAGCATGATTCAACCTACGGGTAATCACTTCTTTCATTGAAGCATAATCATTTGCACCAACTACAGTTTTAATGCGAAACTTTCGATAATCACTGTTTTTTGCCTTACCATCCTCAAACACCACCATAGACCCAACGGATTCAAAACCTTGTGTATTGGAAATATCATAGGCCTCCACACGTTGAAGTCGCTGACTAAGTCCCAAAACCTGCCGCAATTCCTCCATTGCTCCTTTGGTACGTTGTTCCTCTTTTCGCAACTTCTCACCAAATTGCTCAAAAATAAGCATGGCATTCTTATGGGCAAGCTCAACCAACTTTTGTTTTTCTCCTTTTAATGGGACAATAAAAGTTACCTTTCCACCTTTTTTTTCACTAAGGTATTGTGTTAAAAGCTCTTTTTCCTCAAAAACCAAGTCTTCCTGAAGAATAATTTCCCGGGGAATATAAGCAGTGCCTGTATAAAACTGCTGCACAAACGCAGTTAAAATTTCACTACGGCTTTGTTCCTCAGGTGCAGTCATTGTAAAGTTTTCCCGCCCTGTCATTTTTCCACCTCGTATAAAGAAAACCTGTACCAAGCACTCATGGAACGCACGGGCCATAGCAACAACATCCGCATCTCCCACAGAAATGTTTGCCATTTTTTGCTTTTGGGCAATGCTCTGCACCGAACGAATTTTATCCCTTAATGAAGCCGCTTTTTCAAACTCCATATTTTCGGCGGCTTCCGCCATTTCCTCTTCCATTTTTTTTCGGATTCCCTCGTGCTTCCCCTCCAAAAAATCCATCGCATCTTTTATAAATTCCTTATATTCTTGGGAAGTTATTTTGCCGCTGCAAGGTGCAAGGCATTGACCAATATGATGATTTAAACATGGTCGTTCTTTGCCAATTTCTTTTGGCAAATTCTTTTTACATTTTCGAATGGGAAAAAGCTTATGCAATGTTTCTACGGTTTCTTTTACAGCCAAAACATCAGTATATGGACCATAATACTTGGCTTTATCTTTATCCATACGTCGTGTGATAAAAATACGTGGAAAATCCTCCTGAATCGTCACTTTGATATAGGGATAAGTTTTATCGTCCTTCAGCATGATATTGTAATAGGGCTCATACTGCTTGATCAAATTACATTCTAAAATTAAGGCTTCCAATTCTGAATCGGTAACAATATACTCAAACTCCACAATTTGGGGAACCATTGCACGGGTTTTTGCAGTCTGATTTTTACTGCTTTGAAAATATTGTCGAACTCTATTTTTTAAATTAATTGCCTTTCCCACATAAATAATTTCACCATTCTCATTCTTCATAAGATAAACGCCGGGTTTTTGTGGCAATTTCTTTAATTCTTCACTAATGTCAAACACCATATCACCTTCTCTCCAATCCTTTGCAGGTATCCAAAAAACAAGTGCAAAGGAAATCCTCTGAAACTACTGACAGGAAAGGTACTGAAACCATAGCACTAAACCGCTAGCGCGGTGGCTATTTCCGAAACCACATATTACCCTGTTAAAACTGCTGAAACACGGCAGTTTTTTCTTTTTTTAGATACAATGGAATCATCACTTTATAAGGAGATGATTCTATGACTAATGAAGAAGTTTATGTACGAGCTTATGAAGAAATCAAACTAAGGGGGCTATCGCCACACACCGTTGAAGAATACCTTGGGAAACTAACTTTATTTCTCAGATACTTCAACAACCGTCCAATCGAGACAATGGGTGAAAACGAGATCCGTGAATTTCTTCTCTACCAACTGGATTCAGGTAAATCATCTGGAACCGTAAACATCTACAATAGTGCCTTGCGTTTTATTTTTGGTGCTGTATTAGGACGAAACCTCAATTATCAGCTCATTCCCAGACGTCGCCAATATCGTCCTTTGCCATCTATTATGAGCAAAAGTGAAATCGTACGGTTCTTTTCCACCATTAATAATCTTCGGGATAAAGCAATCTTCGAAACTGTATACGGTGCGGGATTGCGTATATCAGAGGTGGCTCGGCTACGTGTTCAAGATATAGATAGTGAGCAGATGCGCATCTTTGTCTCTCATGGAAAAGGTGGAAAAGAACGTTATACAATCCTTTCTCAACGAAATCTTGAGCTTCTCCGAGAGTATTGGAAGCACTATCGTCCCAACCATCCAGATGGATATCTATTTTATTCAAGAGGAAGAAAGAACAACGTCATGACCACTAGGGCAATTCAAGACGCATTCCATAGGCACTGTAAAAATGCCAATCTTCCCAATACATTTACTGTTCACACATTACGGCATTGCTACGCCACACACCTACTGGAGTCCGGCGTAGAAGTATGCTGCATCAAAGAATTATTAGGGCATACCTTTATCCAAACAACATCATTTTACCTGCATTTAAGCAATACCAATCAATTGGTTCAAAGCCCGTTAGACACTCTACCAAAAAAGCGTGGTCGCAAGTCAAAGGTGAAGTCCAATGCCTGAGGTGCAAGATATTTTCTCTCAGTACGGAGAAAATTATCGCAGAAAACATAAAATGTCTATTGTACAGCATAAGGCTATGAATGCAATTCAGAACTGCAGAACTGCCCGGCTCGGCGGGCATATGGATAAATGTCCATCTTGTAACTATGAACGACCATCCTACAATTCCTGTCGCAACCGACATTGTCCCAAATGTCAAACCCTTTCCAAGGAACGTTGGATTGATGCACGGAAAGCAGATTTACTAAACATCGGTTATTTTCATGTTGTGTTTACTGTTCCACAAGAACTGAACTGGCTAATCTACAAAAACCAACGTGCTTGCTACAATCTGATGTTTCGGTGTGTTGCAGAAACACTGCAAGAGCTATCCTATGATAAAAAATATTTAGGTGCATCTATTGGGTTTACAGCCATACTTCACACTTGGGGTCAGAATCTTTGCTTTCATCCACACATACATTGTATTGTTCCTTCTGGTGGATTAACTACTTTAGGTAAATGGCAACCCTCACGCAAAAAGTTTTTTCTGCCCGTACGGGTTCTTTCACGTAAATTTCGAGGGAAGTTTCTGGCGTTGCTAAAGCTCCACATACCTGAAATAGAACAAAACCTAGTGGATCTGTGCTACCAAAAAGAATGGGTTGTTTATTGCAAACCACCGTTTAAGGATGCCCCTTGTGTTGTTGAATATCTCGGCCGTTATACTCACCGGGTAGCGATTTCCAACAATCGTATTCTCAAATTAGAAAACGGTACCGTTACCTTTAAATGGCGGGATTACCGCGACAACAGTCGTTGGAAAGAGATGGTACTAAATGTTGACGAGTTTATAAGACGCTTTCTTATGCATATCTTACCACAAGGGTTTATGAAGATAAGACACTATGGATTTCTCTCCAGCCGAGGCAAACAAAAGAAATTGATAATATGTAAAATTCAAACCAGAACTAGTCTTGCCCCCAAAGAAAAGCTTTCTGCCGAACAACTTATCCAAAGAATTCTCGGCAGAAAACCATCTCAGTGTCCACACTGCGGACACTCCGGTTTGCTCAGAACCGGACTTTCTCCGCCAGTAGCCAAAACTGCATAATCCAGGCAATGTTTACCATTGCCTTCAAAGCCTGTTTCAGGAACAGGCTAGCATTGCTACGCTTATTTTAACAGAAAATGGTATGGTTTTACAAGAAAACACCTCATATACTGCTTAAAAGTGTGCTCATTCTATGTTTTTTTGAAGGAAATAAAGAATACTTTTCCCATAGCATATGTAATCCGAACGCGGTTTCGCGCTATGGAATTATCCAACCAAAGGCAACTGGGTCTCTACTCTGTTGCTTTTTTTGAGCCTTTACTCGGATAATTCACTACTCATAATGGGTACCTCATAAATTACAAATAGTTAAAACTATATAGAACCTTTTTTCAGTAAAAAGAAAAAGAGAAGCGCCAAAGGCTTTTGTGGGAATTTCCCTACCTTTTCTTCTCCTGCCTATTTTATGCTATTATAAAATATTTTCTCTGTATTTGAAAGAGGTTTCACAGAAATAGTTTTAACCCATTTGTTTTTTTCTTTGGTAAAATGCCATTTTTCCTGTTTTTAAAAATCAGTTTCAAAAGACAAACCATCACTGATTAAAACAGATGATAAAATCTATTTTTCAAATTTCAGCTGTTTTTAAGGTTGATTTAATTTTAAGTTGATAAAGTAACAAGATACAAATATTGAAAGGATGAAATATATGAAACGAACGGTTCCTCTTTTATTCAGTCTGACCCTTTTGTTTGGCACTACAGCTTGCAGTAAAACACCTACGGAGAGTCAGCAAACTGAAGCAACATCATATGCCAACGCCCTTTTCGATGACAGCTATGTACATACCATAGACATTCAAATCGACCAAGATAATTGGGCTGACTTGCTGGAAAACCCTATGGACAAAACGAAATATGAAGCTAACGTTACCATTGACGGCAACTCCGTTGAAAATGTTTCTTTTTCAACAAAGGGAAACTCCTCCCTTTCTCAGGTGGCCGGGAGCGATAGTGACCGCTATAGCTTTAAAATCAACTTTGGTAAATTTGTTGATGAACAGACCTATGATGGTTTAGACAAATTAAACTTGCAAAATATCTTTTCCGATGCAACCTACATGAAAGATTATCTTAGCTACGAGATTATGGAAGAATGCGGAGTTGCCGCGCCACTAAAAAGTTACGTTTCTCTCTCCATTAATGGGGAATTATATGGCTTATATTTGGCACTGGAAGACTTAGACGCTTCTTTTCTGGAAAGAAATTATGGTGAAGATTACGGACAGCTTTATAAACCGGAGACAGCAATGTTAGGAAATATGAAGCAACGAGACAAGAACAACATGGATCCTCCTGATGGGATGGAAATGCCTGATGGGGCGAAGATGCCTGATGGGACAGAAGAATCCGAAGAGATGAATCCCCCTGAAAATAACGAACAAGTGCAAACGAAAGCCGATGGAGAAAATTCAGGTGCACCCAAGGATATGGGGCAGCCCCATGACGGCGGTATGGGCATGGGCGGCACTGCAAGCGGTGCTGATCTTGCCTACACTGACGATGAAATTTCCAGTTACTCTGATATTTTTGACAACGCACAAACGGATCCTACCGATGAAGATAAAGTACGTGTCATTGCCGCATTAAAACAATTATCTACGGGAGAAAATCTGGAAACATGCGTAGATGTTGATGCTGTAATTCGTTATTTTGTGGCACATAACTTCGTAATAAACGGTGACAGCTATACCGGCTCTATGCTCCACAACTACGGGCTTTATGAAGAAAATGGTGTCCTTACCATGCTTCCTTGGGATTATAATTTAGCCTTTGGTGGTTTCCACATGAATGGTGATGCAACCAGCATCATTAATGAAGCAATCGATACCCCATTAAATTCAGAAAGTATTGGTAAACGACCCATGTGGGATAAGATTATGGCGAACGACGAAAATATTCAGCTATATCACCAATATTTTAATACGTTAATTACTGATTACTTTGAATCCGGAGAATTTGAAAGCACGGTTAACCGTATCTCCACTATGATCCGACCCTATGTTGAAAATGACCCCACCGCATGGTACAGTGTGGATGAATTCGATACAGCGGTAGACACCATTACCCAATTCTGTTTGCTTCGTGCACAGAGCATTCGCAGTCAGCTTGACGGCACCCTTGCCTCAACTACAGAGGCCCAAGAAGCAACTAATTTGATAGATGCCAGTGGAATTGATATTTCTGCCATGGGCAGTCAAGAAAAAGGGAACGGTCACGAAGGCGGTCAAGGTGATTTTCCTGGAGAAATGCCAAGGGAAAGAAATACGGAACAATCGAACAAAAACTAACTTTTAAAAGACAGACAAAAAACCTCAAAATTGCTGGAAATCAACAATTTTGAGGTTTTTTTATATTAGATGAAACTGATTTAATAACCCAACAATTTTTCGCCCCATAGGTAAGCTATTCAAATCTTCTTCCACAATTCCACCAATCAACAGCATAACCATTGCGTAAATTCCCATGGCAAAGAAAACAGCAATTATGGTTGCCAATGCATTGTTTGGATAAAGCATCATCATAACATGGTATGCTGCCAATGCCGTAACTCCCATAGCTGTTGCGCCGGCAATTGGTTTTAAAAATGTGCCCATCATATCGAATCTAACACCCGTAATTCTGGAAAGCATGATTACGTCAAAAACAGCTGCAACCAGATAGCACCCTGTTGTAGATAAAACTGCCCCCAGTACGTTTAACTGTGGAATGCCAATTAATAGATAATTTAAAATGACCTTTGCAATTGCACCTAAAACTGCACCCACAACAGGAATTTTAATATGGCCTATCCCCTGTAGAATGCCCGTTGCAGTTTGACATAAGGCAAGAAACAATATAGAGATTGCACCTACTGTCAATAATGCGCCGCCTTCCGATGCCAGAGGAAATAATAAGTGAATGATAGGGCCACCTAAAACGCCAATCCCCACTGCCGCCGGGACAGAAATAATCATAGAAATACGAAAAGTCAGATTCATTTTCCTACGAACTTGCTTATATTCCCTTAGTTTCACCGAGGCGGCAATACTTGGTAACGCTGCCGTTGCCAAAGCAGTAGATATAGAAACCGGCAGTGTTGTTAAAGTAACATATTTGCCCGAGAGTTGCCCATATAAATCCATGGCGCCATCGTGAGTATAACCTGTGTTTTCCAAAATGCGGGTAACCATATTCATATCTATTAAATTGGTAATGCTAAATACTGCCGTCCCCGCAATAATGGGCCATGCTGTTTTCAATAGTTCTATTGCTGTATCTGCACGGCTTTCCTCAAAAGACTGATGACATCGCCTCATCTTTTTTCTGATTGTTGGCCTGATTAAAAAATAACTGAACAAGACCACCAAAAGTCCGGCAGCAGCACCAATTCCCGTGCCCGCAGTACCTCCTGCCGCGCCCATAGAAATGTTTTTTTCTCCGGCACTCACACCATAGCTAAGAAGTACATACGCAAGATAAACGCTAAAGAAAGCATTGAAGATTTGCTCCACTATTTGGGAAATTGCCGTGGGAACCATGGTATTCATGCCCTGAAAATACCCTCTGTAAGCCGACATAACTGCCACAATAAATATGGTAGGTGAAAGGGTTAAAATACAGTAATAGCTTTCCGGAGCATTGGCAAAAACTGCAATCTGCCGCCCAAAAATACTAAGAGAAACTGCAAATAGCAATCCTAAGGAACCTGAAACAATCAGAGCGCTTTGGAAAACTCTATGGGCATTTCGGTACTCCTTCACTGCAATTCTCTCAGAAACCATTTTTGAGATGGCAGCAGGTAAGCCCGCTGAAGAAAGTATCAGCAAAAAGGTATAGATGTAGTAACCCGCACTGTAAATTCCATTTCCTCGATCCCCTATCATGTTTGTCAGGGGCACTCGGTAAACAAAACCTAAAAAGCGTACAAGGATACCAGCCGTCGCTAAAATGGCGGCCTGCTTGACAAAGGAACTTTTTCTTTTTGTTCTTTCTGCCATATCGCACCTCTTACCTTACTGATTTTATAAATTAATTGCCACGGGCTCTCAGTTTTCTTCTAAGGTTATTGTCCAAAACTTTTTTCCGCATACGCAAGTTTAACGGTGTTACTTCCAAAAGCTCGTCCTCACTAATAAATTCCATGCATTGTTCCAAAGACATTTGGATCGGCGTTGTCAACCGCAGTGAATCGTCGGAACCGGAGGAACGGGTATTGGTAAGCTGTTTCTTTTTACAAACATTAATGTCCATATCATCAACACGCGCATTTCTGCCAACAATCATACCTTCATAAACCTTTGTTCCGGCACCAATAAACAAGCTGCCTCTTTCCTGCGCATTATACAAACCATAGGTAATTGCCTCGCCACTTTCAAATGCAACCAAGGAACCCTGAGAACGTGTGGGAATCTCACCCTTATAAGATTCATAGTCGTCAAAAATGGAGTTCAAAATACCATTTCCTTTTGTATCTGTCATAAACTCGCTACGATAGCCAATTAATCCCCTTGCCGGAATACTAAACTCCAAACGTGTATATCCACCTTTAGAAGGATACATGTTTCTCATTTCACCTTTTCTGGAACCAAGCTTTTCAATTACATTTCCCGTAAATTCTTCAGGGACATCAATTGTTACCAATTCCATTGGTTCACACTTTTTCCCATCAATTTCTTTCAATAACACCTCAGGTTTGGAAACCTGAAATTCATAACCTTCTCTACGCAAGGTCTCGATTAAAATCGAAAGGTGAAGTTCTCCTCTGCCAGAAACACGCATGCAGTCCATAGACTCCGTATCATCTACACGAAGGCTAACATCGGTGTTCAATTCCTTGTAAAGCCTGTCTCTAAGCTGACGGGACGTAACAAATTTCCCCTCCTGTCCGGCAAAAGGACTGTCATTTACTGAGAAATTCATAGACAAGGTGGGTTCCGAAATTTTTACAAATGGCAATGCTTCCGGTTTTTCAGGCGCGCAAATTGTATCGCCAATCATAATATTTTCAATTCCGCTGATTGCAACAATGTTACCGACACTGGCCTCTTTCACCTCTACCCTTTGCAAACCTTCAAAAAGATAGAGCTTTGTAATACGCAGCTTTTTCTGCACTCCTTCGTTATGCATATTTAAAACAACAACCTCATCATTTACATGAATTGTTCCATTTTCTATTTTACCAATACCGATACGGCCAACATATTCACTAAAGTCAATCGTTGTAATCAATGCCTGCAAAGGTACATTCAAATCACCCTTCGGACAAGGAATATGATTAATAATGGCTTCAAATAAAGGCAGCATATCTCCTTCTCTTGCAGATGAATCTGTGGAAGCATATCCCCCTCTTGCAGAGGCAAAAACAAAGGGAGAGTCTAACTGCTGATCATTTGCATCCAGTTCCATAAAAAGCTCCAGCACTTCATCTACCACTTCATCTGGGCGAGCTTCCGGACGGTCAACCTTATTCACACAAACAACAACTGGATGATTCAACTCCAACGCTTTACGCAACACGAATTTCGTCTGAGGCATAGGGCCTTCAAAGGCATCTACCACCAAAACAACACCATCCACCATTTTCAATACACGTTCAACTTCACCGCCGAAATCCGCATGACCAGGAGTATCTATAATATTAATTTTCGTATCATTATAGTTTACAGCTGTATTTTTGGAAAGAATCGTAATACCTCTTTCACGCTCAATATCACCGCTGTCCATTACTCGTTCCTGTACAACTTGGTTTGAGCGAAAAATACCGCTCTGGCGCAATAGCTGGTCTACCAATGTTGTTTTGCCATGATCTACGTGGGCAATAATTGCCACATTTCTGATATTTTCAATCTTTTGTTCCATAACAAGCTCCAATCAATTCTAATTTTTAAACATCGTTATATTTTATCACAGCCTTCTTCCCTATGCAATTATTCTTTGTCAAAAAATGCTGTTTTTTTCTGTTTATTATAGAAAATTTGCGATATCTTGGGAATAATCATTTAAATTCCCATTTTGCCGTAAGCTTTCTTCGAGGACAAACAAATTCTGACCGTTAATTTTAGTATAAAACCATTCCATATAACTTATACCGAGAAAAACCCCACCAAGAAATAATCCAAGTGGGGACGCATTGATGCTGTTCAGTTTTCATTCTGTATTTTGGGTGCTCAGAAGATAATAAATATTGACCTTTTCACCATTCCATTCGCCAATTCTTACTTTCATATGAACCATTGTTTTACCATCTTTTAAATATCTATACGCATCATAAAAAATCTTTGACGGATTGTTCACTTCAAAACAGAAATCTCTGTTATTATATTTATCCCAAAATAATTGGTGGCATCTTGCACCTAAGCAACCATCACGAATTTTATTCGTAATTTTACATGCAGCCTCATTTATATAGATAATCTCGTTGGTAAAAGCATCACAAACGAAAATTCCATCTGAAACATCATCTAAAAGCAGAAGTGCCTGCTGCTGTATTTTCTCATTTAGTGGAGCTTCCATTCCTTTACGGTAAAAAAGGAAACGACTTTTATGATTTTCTTTAGCATTTGAAAGGGCTATGTCTGCATTATTGTATAATTCTTCAAAACTTGTTGCATTTTCAGGTGAAATACAAACACCTACAGCACAAGTAATTGTTAGACTTTGATCTAAGTTATCATATACCATAGCATGGGAAACCCTCTCAAGCTTTTCCTCTAACAATTGATCCTCAATCCGAAATGGAATAAATACTGCAAATAAGTCTCCATCTATTCGGCTCACAAAATTGCTCTCACTAAAAATAGCTTCTATCATTTTACCAACAGCGTGAAGAACCTTATTTCCCACACCATATCCATAGGCAATGTTTATTGATTTAAAGTGATCAATATCAATGAGAATAAAAATCCCGAAAAAATCTCGCTTCTGATCATAAAAATCCTGAATTCCTATCTTTAATTCCGAACAATTTAAGAGTCCTGATAAAAAATCAACCTCGGCTCGATTTTTCATTTCTACAATTGCATCACTGAATTTTACTTCTTTTTGTAATTGCAAAACTTTCATTCGGCATATCACATTTTCCACTGTGTTTTCCATATTTTCCAAAACATACGGTTTAAGCATACAATTAAAAACACCAATGGAAACCGCATCATTCACCAGCTCCAAGGAAGTATGTATGGTTATCATGGGAACGTCATATTGCTTACAAAGATTATTTATTTCTGAAATTTGTTTGATCGTGATGTTTTCACCAACACAAAAAATCAGAATAGCAATGTTTGACTTTTGCTCGTAAATACAATCTTTCGCTTCTTGAAGTGTCGTAGCTTTTGATAACACATACTTTCGGCCAAAAACACCTTGAAATTGTTGAAATTCTTTTTCTTCTGCATCAAAAATCAGCATATTTTTCTTTTCGATATCTAAACGCAAAATATTGCTTGGCAACTCACCATAATTTTCTGCACTATGTATTTCACAATTAATATCATCCTGATTTACTTCAATAACTAATTCCTCAAAGGATCCTATTGGCAAAGGCTTCGAAAAGAAAAACCCTTGGATACAATGGCATCCCAATATCTTTAACAAATTCACTTGTTCCTCAGTCTCAACACCCTCGGCAACCACCATAAGGTTCATCCATTTCGCAAGACTAATTACAAAACTCATGATATTTTTTTTATCTCTGGATCTATCGTGGTTTTGGACAAATCTCATATCTAACTTCAAAACATCGATCGGTAGTTCAGACAACATATTAAGGGAGGAATACCCACTTCCGAAATCATCCATTTCAATCAGAAAGCCCAATTCCTTTAATTGCTTAATCCCATTAATCATTTGTTCTGCATTTTCCGTATATGCGCTTTCCGTAATTTCCAGATGAATATGGCATGGAGATAAATGATACTTATTAAGCAAAGAAAGCAAGATTGTATCAATATCAGAATTAAAAATATCAGCCCGAGATATATTCACAGAAACAGGAATCAACGCATTTCCCCGATCAATCCATGATCGTACCCACTTACAAGTTTCTTCCAATACATAAAGATCCAACTCGGTAATAAAACCAGTATTTTCAAATATCTGAATAAACCTCCCCGGCGGTATCAAGCCTCTTTCCGGATGGTTCCATCGAACCAAAGCCTCTGCACTGCATATCTTTTCATTCCTTAAATCGTACTTTGGTTGAAAAAAGACAACAAACTCTTTATTAATTAAGGCAGATTTCATATTAGATAAAATAAACTGCTCGTCCAACAGTTTTTGACGAATGCTGTCATCATAATATGCGCAATGTGCGCCGTATTTCCCTTTGATGGACTCAATGGCAAAACAAGCGCGGGCACACATAATATTCACAGGTAAATTTCTGTCTTCAATTGCATAAATACCAAACTTAATCACACTGTGCAGATTTGCGTTAAACTGATTAATATATTCTGCACTTTCTATAAAATCTTGTTCCGCGTATTCTTCGCTATGTTCAACCATGGCCGCAAAAATATCGCCGCCAATCCTTCCGCATATCCCTGCCCCGTTTATCTTATCTTGAATCATTTGCGCAACAAATTTGAGGAGGTCATCCCCCTCTTCGGTGCCAAACAACTCGTTTACCAATTTAAAACGTTCTATATCACTGCAAATAATGTCATATTTTTTGTCCGGATTTTTTTGCAAAGTATCCGAAACCAACTGGTAAAAATATTCCCTGGAATACAAGCCGGTGAGCTTATCCTGCTGAATAAAATCCCTAGGCATGGCCAATTCACTATAATAAATAGCTTTTGCCACTTGCTGCATTATTTCATCAGGCAGGTAAGGTTTCTGAATAATATCTTGCACACCAATGCACAACGTCTTTCCGCTCCCCTTCATTTTCTCATTTTGAGAAATAAGAATAACAGGAATTTTGTGCAAAAAAACATCCCTGCTAATTTCAGCCAATACCTGATACCCATCCATAATAGGCATTGCTATATCAAGCAGAATTACAGAAATGCTAGTATATGAATCATGCAGAATCTTAAGGGCTTCTTCACCATTTTCAGCTTCCAGTATTTTATACTGATGGCATAAAATATCGGATAGCTTTTGCCTATCCAACTTATGATCATCAACGACAAGGACATTTTTCTTTAAAGGCACAACAATATCCTCCTTAATTTTTTTGGAAGAATACCAAATTATTACAAAAACAAATCAATACTTAAAATAAAATGACAAAAAGCGCTATAAGTTTCATTTTAAAGTAAACATAAAATTTAGCTAAGTTTTACTGTAAAACTATAATTCCGTATAAAAATACATATTAAAACCAATTGTTTTGTTACATATTACCATTAAATTTTAGCATTCTACTGAATAAAAGTCAACAAATTAATCCACTATATTCATTCATTCCATACATTAAAGCCCATGTCTAATCCATAGAAAAAATGAATAGATAGTATCTAGCTTCCTATCATGCAACCCACGAAAGCATGTATAATGAAAAAAAACCCATACCAGAGGTATGGGCTTTTGTAGTTGTAATAAAAATTACTGAAGTAACTGCAGAACGCCCTGAGGCAACTGATTAGCCTGAGCCAACATAGCCTGAGAAGCCTGTGTCAAGATGTTATTCTTTGTGAATTCCATCATTTCAGCAGCCATGTCTACGTCACGGATACGGCTTTCAGCAGCTGTCATGTTTTCGCTTGCAACACCCAAGTTGTTGATTGTGTGCTCCAAACGGTTCTGAACAGCACCCAAATCACCACGGGTTGCAGAAACTGTGTTAATAGCATCTTTGATTTTTTGAATTGCTGCTTCAGCCTCTGGCTGCCCAGCAACAGAAATATCAGAGATTCCCAAAGACTTTGTGTTCATATTACCAACACTAACAGTAACCTTGTTATAGTCTTCTGCTGTATCACCAACCTGAAGGCTTAAGCCGCCGGGTTTCTTCACGCCGCCTGTGGAAGATGTTTCATCAAAGATAAGGGACAAGGAATCGGAGCTAATATCAGCTTTGATACCGTCCTTTGCCAAAGCAGCCTGCAGGTTTTCCATAGCAGCTGTATTATCAGCTGTATCGCCTAAGCTTACAGCTGTATTTCCACTCTGAACAGCAGCTTCGCCATTGGTAAATTCATATGTTTTACCATTAACTGTTACTGTATCGCCGGATTTAAACTGCTCGCCTGTTTGCATTGTAAGAATTGTATTACCGCCGGTACCTTCTGTTTCTGTTACTACCTCAGTCATAGCAGTATCTGAGGTGGAAATGCCTGTGATTTTAGGAGCACTTGCACCTGCTGTATTATTTGTCAGGGATAATGTATCAGCAGTAGTTGTTCCGTCAGCTGTAAATAATTCTTTCAAATCAGCATCATCATTGATTGCAGTTGCTATAGCTTTTGCGGCATCCGTAGCAGAAGCACCAGCAGCTAATGAGTATTTAACCTCTTTGCTTAACTGATTGCCATCTGCGTCAGTATAGTTAATGGTAGCAGTATAATCAGCCGCTGCATTAGTAGGAGTACCAAATTTTACATCAAAAGAACCCTTTGTATACTGTTCTGACTGAACAACGGCATTGTCATTACTTACGCCAATGGCAACGTTTGTAGATTCTGTCTGAATATCATCTGTACCTTCCAGATAGATATTTGAACCATCCATAGCTACACTAAGACCAGCCTTCTGAAGTTTAGTTAATACGTCAGCTGTGGTTTCATCTTTCTTCAGCTCAATTGTTTTATCCCCAATAGTTAAATTACCATCCTCTGTAACTTTATCGGAAGCCAAAGCAATACTATATCCAGCATCTCTACCTGCTTTATTGTTAGCAGAAACAACGGTAGTATCTGCATCAGTAGCAGCAGTAGTATATGAAACTTGAGTGATTACACTGCCAGTCGCACCAGCATCTTTTGCAGTAAATTTAAGATTGGTTGTACCATCAATGGTAAAGGTTTCCTTCAATACTGCTAATGCATCTTTTGTTGCAGCATCATCCTTGAATGCCAGTGTACTACCATCTGTGCCATTCAATGCTGCTGCAATATTAGCATTTGTAAGAGCAGTACCATCACTTGGATCGGTTAGTGTGATGGAATAGCTTTTTCCGTTTGCATTAAAACCAATTGTAACAGAATCGCCAGCAGCTGCACCATTCCCTGCAGTACCAGTAGTAATATCCACTTCATAGTTTTCTTTTACAGCAGCTTCATTTGCAATTGTAATACCCGTGGATGCAGAAGCAAGAACAGTATCTTCCATGCCTTCGCCGGTTGCGCTGCTTGTTGAACCCAAGGAACCATCTAACAAGTTGATACCATTGTAGTTAGTGGATTCCGCAATACGGTCGATTTCAGCCTGAAGGGATTCTACTTCCTTCTGAAGGTTTGCACGGTCAGTTTCGTTGTCATATGTACCGTTAGCAGACTGTGTTGCCAATTCAACCATACGATTCAGCATGGAGTGAACTTCTGTCAAAGCACCTTCCGCTGTCTGAACCAAGGAAATACCATCATTGGCATTGTCTGTAGCTGTGTCCAAGCCCTGAATCTGAGCTCTCATTTTTTCGGAAATAGCCAAACCAGCAGCATCGTCGCCGGCTCTGTTGATCTGGTAACCAGAAGACAATTTTTCAAGGTTTTTGCTTACCGCATTGTTGTTTACGCCCAACTGTCTGTGGGAGTTTAAAGCTGCAATATTGTGTTGAATTCTCATAATAAAACCTCCTTGTTTTTCATAGGGAACGCATCCTTGCATTCCACCAATCTAAGTATCCAAGCAAAATCCGTGCACTGATTTCACTTGTAAAACTGGTAATTACATAACTTACCAATGCATATACAACATTATTTTCCTTTTTTGTTGTACAACTATTTTATCGGTCATTTTTTGGACATCTTAATAGTTTTTGGAAAATTTTTTTATGTTTTTATAAATTTCAATAAGGTTGAAAACTAAAACCCTATCCTTTTGGATTTATTATTTTTCTTTTATAGATAAGTAAATATGAAAAGGCATGTTTTCTGCAAGCATCTCTAAGCACACTACTTCTGAAAAACTTGAACTTACCGTAAATGCTCCGTTTATTAAAGTAGGGGTAGAAATATCTATGGTTTTTCCTGTTTCAGAAAGCAAAATACTTGCATTTGCCGCCAGCATATTGCTCAACTCCGAAATGGCACTTTGGGCAAGTTCGTCAAATTCTGCCACTTCCATACCACCCATCATATACGAAGCAATTTTCTTGGCACAATCCTCACTCATTGAGAAAAATACATTTCCCGTAAGTTCCCCAATAATGCCGATAATACCAATAACCCCTGTAGAATCAATTTGATTATTATATTTTTTTTCGCTTACAAACTCCACATTTGAAATGCCCAGCATAGGCATCACATTTAATACAGCATTGCTAAACGCAGTAATAATCTCTTTATTCATTGCACTCACTCCTGTTAAAGCCAACATTTAAATAAATTTCGCCCAAAATAGTATCTGCCTCCACAGAAGTTACGGTGTCAAGTTTTAATTTTGAAATGGTAATGGATTCTCCGTAAACCACCGTAGGGGGAGCAACACGCAAACCCCAAATTTCATTTTTCTTGTTTAGCATAGAGCATGCATTTCCCGCAATAATATTTGCCATTTCCCCCATAACATTAATCACATATTCTTCCGCCAAATCATCCTTTTTCAATAAACCGGAAGCAATTCCCTTTGTTGAATGAATAGACATGTCCAAAATCATTCTTCCTGAATATTTTCCAATAATACCCATAACCACGGAAATTCCCCTTGAAGAATATTCATCATTTGATGTCTTTTTATTTTTATAATCGGGAACGGATTTAAAAAACTTATTATATGTATCCGTTAAAGCTTCTTTAAATGCAGTAAAATATAGCTGTTCCAATTCCACAAATAGCTCTTCGTCTGCCATAATTCTTCGTATCAATAATGAAAGCTCATCACCGTCAACTGGTTTTTGAATGTACCCGGATACTTTTTCCTTCTTTGCCTTACGCATGATTTCCTCATCCATCATAGAGCTGATCACAATTACCTTCAAATTGGGATCTACCTCTCGAATTGCTTTTGTGCATTCTAAGCCGTCCGCATCGGGCATGGTCATATCCATCGTCACAAGATCCGGCTTCAACGTTGAAACAGCCTCTACAGCTTCTGATAATGAATTTGCACTACCAATCACTTCAAATCCCTTTTCTCCTAAAATCTTGCTAATCATTGCCACTGAAAAAGGAGAATCATCTACTACAACTATTTTCGTATCTCTCATCATGCACCTACCCTTTTACCACTTTTCCCCACAAAATAACAACCATTGTTTTTCAGCAAACCAATTTTTTCCCGATATTCCTTTCATAAAAATAGGAACTTTTGAAAATGCCCTCCTTATTTATTTTATGTAACCATTATAACCCATTCTTTTTCTTTCGCATAGAACTTTGTTCTCAATTCAAAAAAATTCTACATTTTGTCTTTTTTTCAGCAAAATCGGCAGATAATATCAAAATAGCCCTGCACCTCATTACAGCTTTACTGTAAAAGATTAACAGGGCTTTCATTCATAATAAAAAATCGTTTTATGGTGACTAACCATATAAGCTTACTTGAAGCTAAAAAGTCAATTTTATCATTACAGCAATTTTTCGATATCTTGCTCCAATTTTTCAGGAGTGTATGCAGGTGAATATCTGGCTACCACATTACCGCTACGGTCGATCAAAAATTTACCGAAGTTCCATTTAATATCGCTGGGGGCATTTCCCACAGTAAATTCTTCTACCTTCTTCTCAAAAGCTTTTGTCTCATCGTTACCCACGTCCTCAGGCGCCTGTTCCTTCAGCCATGCATAAAGTGGATCGGCTTCTTTGCCGTTGATGGCAATTTTAGCAAATCTGGGGAAGGTTGTCCCGTAATTCAGTGAGCAAAATTGGCTGATTTCTTCATCCGTTCCTGGTGCCTGCTCTAAAAACTGATTACAGGGAAAATCCAAAATCACAAAACCTTTTTCTTTATATTTGTTATACAACGCTTCCAAAGCTGAATATTGAGGTGTAAGTCCGCATTTTGTAGCAGTATTTACAACAAGAAGTACCTTTCCTTCATAGTCTTTTAAAGATACGTTCTCTCCTATATTGTTTTTCATCTGAAAATCATAAATATTCATAATGATCTCTCCTTTGCACTTTAATATTTAGCATGCCTATAACGGGATGCTTGTTACATTTTTTTTCTTATGTTATAATTATAATAAATTATCACTTTTATACAAGTACGCAGTTATAAATGATATAGTATGGAAAAACATACTATTGGATAGGGGAGGATTTACATGACAAGTACTCCAAATGAAATATCAAAAACCTCAGATAATTATTTCTGCCCCGTTCGCTATACCTTGGGCATCCTCGGTGGAAAATGGAAAATGCCCATTCTTTGTATGCTTTCAAAGGAAGACTCCATGCGATATAGCTCCATCAAGCGCAAACTCGGGGATGTAACGAATATGATGCTGGCACAATCCCTCAAAGAATTGGATGCAGCAGGTATCATACATCGTGAGCAGTATAATGAAATACCACCTCATGTTGAGTATTCCTTAACAGAAAAGGGAACCAGCTTTATTCCGGTTTTGGGGCAGTTTAGAGCCTGGGGGCTTGAATACATGGAAAATGAAACAAGTTGCACTAAAAAATGCGACAAATGCCAGTTGACAGGGTAGAAGCTTCCTTACTCTTAAATGAAATAAAAGGTTTTAATACATATTAAAATTTTAAGCGAATAAGGATTTATAAATATCCGATCAAAACAGCCAATCCCTAACAAAGAGAACGCGGCCTTTTTGTTTGATTTTAACCCATCTCATATTCTCATACTATGAGGTGGGTTTTCCTTCGTAAAATCAGCACAAACTTTTCCCTTATTACAAACACATTCCTCATAAGCACCCAGCACAATTAAAGAATCCTAAAAAAAACAAGTTATTCCTATGAATTTCCTTACCGTATTGCTCTATAAAAAAACAGAAAAAACCCATACTGCAAATTTTGCAATACGGGCTTATTTCCAACTCACTTTTTGCGGATATTTCAATTGCCATATGACATTAGATACACCTTAAATTTCAATTATATATGTTTTTGAAAATACAATAAGATCATTTTATAATATCTTCCTTGAACTTTCCATTTTCATAAAAAAGTTCGCCATCAGCATAAATTTTTCCCTCTAACGTCATATCTGTAATCATATCCCAGTGAATGGCAGATTCATTTTTTCCACCTGCCTCAAGGAACGCTTCCCCAATTGCCATATGCATGGAACCACCGATTTTTTCATCAAAAAGGATATTTTTCGTATGACGTTGAATGCCGTAATTTGTACCTATTGCCACTTCACCAAAATAGCAAGAACCTTCATCTGTATGGATATAGGATAACAACTGGTTTTCTTGCTCTTTGTTTTGGCATACAGCCTCAGTAATACGTCCATTTTCCACACTTAACCTTACTTTTTCAAATTCATTTCCATTCATGATAGATGGATAAGAAAAGGTTATGTATCCATTGATGCCATCCTCAACAGGAGAAGTAAAAATCTCCCCATCCGGGAAATTTTCTTGTCCACAACAATTTATCCACCTTCTGCCTTCAATATTTACATGAATATCCGTGTCCTTCGTTAAAATATGCAACTCTTTTTTATCATCCAAATATCTTGCCCACTGTTCTTGCCACTTGGCCATCTCCGCCCATTTAGCCACAGGGTCATCCTCATATAAAAAGCCTGCTTGATATACAAAATCCTCATATTCTTCCAGGCTCATTCCGGCATTTTGTGCATCTCCATTCGTAGGAAATTGGGTACCGCACCAACGCAAAGAGCCATTTCCCATTCTTTCGGAATAAATTTTCCTATTTTCCCGATTTGCAAGACGTCTCTTTTTCAATTTTTCGCCATCAATTGATTGAAAAATCTTAACGTTATCGCTCCCCCATGCACTAATCCACACATCACTCTTTGCACAGGCACCAAAACGTATATTTTCCCGAGCATATTGCTCTTCTGTTCCATTTTTTATAATTTCTGCATCCACTTCCGGCATATCAATATAGTATTCAATCAATGCACCTTTTTTCAAAGCAGCACGGGCTACGGCTTTTACAAAAGGCAATGCTGCATCCTCGCCGGATATGGCAACGCGGTCTCCTTCTTTCACCTTTGTAGAGTAATTTACCAATACTTCCGCCAGCTTCTCTAATCGTTCATCCCTCAAAAAAACACCTCATTTCACTGTAATTTGGCACATAGCTAAAGTTGTTAATGCTGCCTTATGGGTTTCCGGCGTTACACCTGCGCAACAGGAGGAATCCACACTGATTTTCATTTCCGGCATTCTGGCTTTTAATAAGATTGCATTGGAGACAACGCAAATATCAGTACAAAGACCAACCAGTTCAACCTCAAGCTCTTCATTTTTTGATTCCTGAAATAATAACTCCACCAGTTCAACAGAACCAAAAGTTGGCTTATCAATGATACGCACACTTTCTAAAGCTTGGGCTATGCGTTTGTCAAGCTCCCATCCCTCAGTCCCACGAATACAATGAAGCACGGGCAATTTTTTTCCCTCTTGGGTTTCCAAATAATTTTCTTCATGGGTATCTCTGGTGGCAATTATATTTTCTTTGGGATATTGACCGATTTTATCCAATACACACTCAACTATTTTCTGGGCTTCCTTTGTCCCCAAGGAGCCATCAATAAAATCCTTTTGCATATCAATGACAATTAATATATTTTTCATCTGCATTCCTCCAAATGTTCACAATTCTTTTTTAGACCTATCATACAACAAGTATTTCGAAATATCTATATATAAATTCCCCATTTCCGCAAAAGTTTTCCACAGAAAATAAGTAAAATGGCGAATTTCATTCTCTGCCCCTTGACAGAACATTTCCTTTCGGTTTATCATATTATTTGATAAAAACAGTGATAGAGAATAGTAGAAAAGCACCTTGTCTACAGAAAATAGGCGGTTGATGCAAGCCTTGGCAAGCCTTTTTGAACCTTCCTCTTGAGTTCCGTAGGGAAAATACGGCGTACTTGGCGTTAACAAGTTTGAGTGGACGGATTTTTTCCGTCAATGAGGGTGGCACCGCCGATTCGACCTTGGTCCCTTTTTGGGGATTTAGGTCTTTTTTTGCGAAAAAAATCAAACATCAGCCCTAGGAAAAAATAACCCTGTTTAAAAGAAAATAAATGTTAGGAGGAGTTTAAAATGGCAAAGGATAAAAAATTGGTTGAATCTATTACCGATATGGAGTTGGATTTCCCCCAGTGGTACACTGACGTAGTAAAAAAAGCGGATTTAACTGACTATTCCACTTTAAAAGGATGTATGATTATTCGTCCATATGGCTACGCAATCTGGGAATTGATTCAAAAGGAATTGGATAGACGTTTTAAAGAAACAGGCCATGAAAATGTATACATGCCCATGTTTATTCCAGAAAGTTTGTTGCAAAAAGAAAAGGATCACGTTGAAGGTTTCGCCCCAGAGGTTGCATGGGTAACTCATGGTGGTGAAAATAAATTGCAGGAGCGTATTTGTGTACGCCCTACCTCTGAGACCCTTTTTTGCGATCATTACGCAAGCCTGATTCAGTCTTACCGTGATTTGCCAAAGCTTTACAACCAATGGTGTTCCGTTGTTCGTTGGGAAAAAACCACACGACCTTTCTTGAGAACCACCGAATTCTTATGGCAAGAAGGTCATACAGCCCATGCGACTGCAGAAGAAGCAGAAGAGGAAACCATTCGTATGCTTAACGTATATGCGGATTTCTGCCATGATTTCTTAGCCATTCCTGTTATTAAAGGAGAAAAAACCGCAAAAGAACGCTTCGCAGGCGCAAAAGCAACCTATACCATCGAAAGCTTAATGCACGATGGCAAGGCGTTGCAATCAGGAACAAGCCACAACTTTGGCGATGGCTTTGCCCATGCTTTTGACATTCAGTATACAGATAAAGACAATCAGCTTCAGTATGTTCATCAAACAAGCTGGGGGATGACAACCCGTTTAATTGGTGCAATCATTATGGTTCATGGTGATAATAGTGGTCTTGTTTTACCACCAATGGTAGCCCCTACGCAGGTCATTATTATCCCCATTGCCCAGCATAAAGAAGGCGTTTTGGAAAAAGCAGAAGCTTTAAAAGAAAAACTGAGCAAAATTTGCAGAATTAAATTAGATGATTCTGATAAATCTGCGGGTTGGAAGTTTAGTGAATACGAAATGAAAGGGGTTCCTCTCCGTCTTGAAGTTGGTCCTAAAGATTTGGAAAAGAATCAGGCTGTTATCGCAAGACGTGACACCGGGGAAAAAATTGCTGTTTCCTTGGATGAACTGGAAGAAAAAATTCCTGCTTTATTGCAAGATGTACAGGATAGTCTGTTAAGAAAAGCAGCGGAAAGAAGAGATTCTAAAACTTATGTTGCAACAAATATGGAGGATTTTGAGCGCACGTTAAATGAATCCCCTGGTTTTGTAAAAGCAATGTGGTGTGGCGATCAGGCTTGCGAAGATGCAATCAAGGAAAAAACTGGAGCAACAAGCCGTTGTATCCCCTTTGAGCAAGAAGAAATCTCCGATACTTGCGTTTGCTGTGGAAAGAAAGCAAAACACATGATATATTGGGGTAGAGCTTATTAATATTCTAAAATGAAAAAGCCGCCGAATCCATAATGGTTTGGCGGCTTTTTATTCGCTTATTTTAAATCTTGAATTTCCTTTTGCATAGATGCAATTAAATTTTCTTTTTCTTCGATCTGTTGGCAAAGTTGAACGATTTCATTGGGAAAAACTTCTCTCTGTTGATATTTCTCAAAAATAACTCCCCCGATTTCTTCTTTTAAAGAAGAAATATTCTGCTTCTGAGACATAATTTTTGCGTTCAGTTTTCCTACTTCAACCATATCTCCCGTTTTATCTGCCGCTTTTTTTGCCATATTTCCTACCTTGTCCATAAAACCAGCCATAATCATTCCCCCTTATTTGTTTTCAAAACATTCCTCTGCATATTTACTCAAAATTATATTGCCAGACAATTCTCTGTGAGATATGATGATATTATCTTCTACGGGAAGGATTTGCAATGGTTGGGAAGGATTTTCATGCTACTATTGATACCTGTGGTACAAATTGGCGTTTTTATAAAATACAAGTAGGATACAAAAGGTTACCGAAGGAATTTATTTTTGACGATTTTTTGACGGAGCGTTATACTAACAATGAGGTGGATGTATGAAAAATAAAATAATTCTTTGCGCTGTAATAATTGCAGCTGGACTTTTAATGAATCCAAGCCAGCCCCAACTAATCGAGGTAGACGGCGGCGATCTATCGGGCTACCGAGAGCCTAATGTGGTTGTCGACGTTGGCTATGGCGATAGAGAATAC
>NZ_DAOUQB010000063.1 GCF_030625865.1 Anaerotignum sp.
GTACAAGCCACTTTTATCAAAGATGCAAGATGCGGGGATCACCCTATCTTCTGTGGCTGTTGGCGGCGGGGCAGATACAAATCTATTGCGCAGGTTGGCGACAGAAGGAAATGGGCGCTACTATTTTACGGATGAATTTACAGATTTACCTAGCATTTTTGCTAAGGAAACCTTGTTGGCGGGGAAAGAGTATCTGAATAATCGTGAATTTTATCCCGAGCAAAAGGATGCATCGGCAATTTTATCAGATATAGCTTCTGTTCCTACCTTGGGCGGTTATGTTGGAACAACTGCCAAAAGTCGGGGAGATATGGTTTTAATTAGCGATCGGGAGGAACCGATTCTTGCCGCATGGCAATATGGATTGGGCAGAACGGTGGCATGGACACCTGACGTCGGTGGGAGATGGACAAAGGATTGGTTGGCAGCAAAAGAAGGAAGCGAGATATTAAGAAATACGGTGGGCTGGGTAATCAACGCCCAAATGTCTCAGGAAATGGAGCTGACTGCTGAAAGCGGAGCCATGAAAAGCAGTATACGCTTAGCAATGCCGTTTGACGAAAGTATTCAAAAAATTGAGACAAGCATACTAAACGCTCAGGGTGAAGAATTTAAAGCTCAATTAACGATGACCGCTCCTGGGATTTATGAAGGGGAAATTGCAACGGCGGATGAAGGAGCCTATGCTGCAAACCTTTCCATTGAAAAAGAAGGGGAAACGGAGCACTATAATACGGGGTTTGTGCTTTCCTATCCTCCTGAATATGATATTTCGAGAAAGGGTACGGGCACTTCCTTATTGCAGCAAATTGTAGCGGCAAGTGGAGGAAGAATATTGGAAAACGGCAGCCAAGTATTTGAGGCACAGCCTACGGCTGTTATTAGTCAAAGGGATTTGACCATGTTTTTTATGTTATTAGGTCTATTTTTATTTTTAGTGGATATTACCCTAAGACGTTTTTCTGTTTTGGTATTGAAGATAGAGGGATTTACCTTTATGAGAGGACGTCCGTATAAAAAAATGGTGCAAAAGAAGATAAAGCCTAGAGTAAGAGAAAATGATACAAAACAAAATCCACATGAAAACTTAGCTCCGACAATTGAAAAAGAAAAAGAAGCAAAGCAGAATATTGCATTGGAAAGTACAGCTGCAAAATTGGCAGCGGCAAAGAAAAAACGAGAGAATTGAAAAGTTTCCTATAAATGTAATAAAAATGTAATGTTAATTTTGATAAAAATATTGTAATTTAAAAAATACTCCGTTATGATAGATTTATTGGCTGTTTTCAAAAGTACAGCCATTTATATAGCGGCGTATTTTTTTATGCAAATTTTGCCTTTGACGAGTGTTGTCGAAAGAATTTAAGAACTATGGTGCAAAAAGGGCATTTGAAAAGCAAGTTTCATAATAACCCAGACTATAATGGAAATAGGGCGATTATATTTGAATATAGGGGGTAGCCGCAGAATTAGGGGGAGATTGAATGGGAGAGAAAAATGAGGGAAACAATCTAGATAACCGGCCTAAAAAGGCGAAGGCTGGAATTTTTGTTGGTCTTATTATTTTATGTTTATGTTTTGCAGGCGGGTACTTTGTTTATGCTAATAACCAAAACCAAAAAATAAAAGATTTTTTGGCTCAAAGTGGAATTTATGATGGAATTACCATTGATGGAATAGATGTTGGCGGGTTAAGTAAAGAAGAAGCTACGGATTTATTAAACACTACATATGGGGCGAATGCTGCAAGCCAAAAGCTGGTGTTCTTTTATGATGATGAAGAATGGCCCTGTGCCTTCCAAGAAATTGGCGCGGAATATCAAGTGAATAAGGCAGTTAATCTTGCTTATAATTTAGGTAGAACCGGTACGGAAAAAGAAAAAACAAAGGTGGCATCTTCCTTGTTGAAGCATGGAGAAGAAATACCTTTGGAGTTTACATATGATGAAATGAAACTGCAAGATAAGCTGATTGAGGTTGCTGACGAGTTTGAGCAGGAGCCACAAAACAGTACGATGACACGTAGTGGAGGAAAGTTTGTCATTACCGAAGAAGCAGAAGGCCGCAAAATGAATTTGGAAGGTACTATGCTGAATGTGGAGAGTGTATTGGAAAGTAAAAAGGGGGGAAGGGTTGCTATTGTGGCAGATACCACCCAACCTGAAATTACCTATGAAGACAATCAGTATGTTACTGATTTAATTGGATCCTATTCAACAAAATACACGGCCTATGATCAGAATAGAAATACCAATCTGGAAGTTGGCTGTAACTATCTCAACGGTACGATGATTGCACCTGGTGAGGTTTTTTCTGCAATGGAAGGTTTGGGAGAGCAGACGTATGCACGTGGGTATCGAAATGCCGGGGTATATGTAAATGGCAAGGTAGAAGCGGGAATGGGCGGCGGTGTTTGCCAAATTACAACCACATTATATAATGCAGCGATTTATGCAGAATTGGAAATTGTGGAACGATATCCCCATTCCATGACGGTAGGCTATGTTCCTTTGGGCAGAGATGCGGCTGTTGCGGATACATATAAAGATTTAAAAATTAGAAATAACACAGAGTACCCTGTGTATTTGGAGGCATCTGCCATAAATGGCGTGCTGGAAGTGAGTCTTTATGGACACGAAGCACATGATAGTAGGCGAGAAGTTGAGTTTCAAACAGTTTATGAGGGCACAATAGCAAAACCGGATGAAATTGTAACAGAAGACCCGGAAAAGCCGGAAGGAGAACGAGAAATTACTCACAATGGTAGAACCGGTGCCAAGGTTTCTGTTTATAAAATTGTTCGGGAAAATGGCGAACAGGTTAGTAAAGAATGGTTTAGCAGCTCTTCTTATCGAGCAGTTGCCGATGAAGTAACCGTAGGAACGAAAATAACAGAACCTGAAAATAAGCAGGTGGATGCCATAGTTCCGCAGGAACCACAGGAGATGCAGGAACCACAGGAGACACAAGAACCGCAGGAAGAAATTCCTGTAACGGATTTTGTAGATGAAAATTCCTTTGGAATACAATAGTAAAATGAAAAGAAGTGCCTCTGAAAAATATTGCTTCAGGGGTACTTTCTGTACGAAAGGGCTGAAAAAAATGTTTAAGATCGGAAAGATTCCTCCGGAAATATTAGAGTCAATTGTGATGAACCCCATCAGAAAAAACAATGTAAAGCGAGAGGACGTGGTGTTGCGTCCCAAAACAGGTGAAGACTGTTCTGTCATTGATCTGAAGGGGGAGATGTGCGTATTATCCACAGATCCCATTACAGGGGCGGCTAAGGACATCGGATATTTGGCGGTACAGATAAACGGCAATGATATTTTTTCGGCTGGAGCGGAGCCGGTGGGAATTTTGCTGACGGTTTTGCTTCCCGTAGGCAGTGGAGAAGCAGAGCTTGAAGAAATTATGGATGGGGCTTTAAAGGGAGCACAGGAGCTGGGTATCGAAATTTTAGGCGGGCATACCGAGGTTACGGATGCTGTTTGTAAGCCTATTGTTTCTGCGGCGATCATTGGTAAGAGTCAGAAAAGAAAGGTAATCATGACCGGCGGTGCAAAGGTGGGTCAGGATGTGGTTATGACCAAATGGGCCGGACTTGAGGGAACGGCGATTATTGCCAAGGAATATGAGGAAGCACTGACTCAGCGATTGCCTTATGGGGTGGTACAAGCTGCCCAAGACATGAAGGCGTTTCTTTCTGTGGGAAAAGAAGCTAAGATTGCTGGGGAGCATGGAGCAACGGCAATGCATGATGCCACAGAAGGTGGTATATTAGGTGCCGTTTGGGAAGTGGCAGAATGTTCAGGGACTGGCATTGAGGTCTGGGAGGATGAAATTCCCATCAAAGAAGAAACAAAGTTGATTTGTAAGGAAGCCGGGATTGATCCTCTGGGGTTGATTTCCAGCGGAACCATGATTATTGCGACAAATAAGGGAAAAGAGTTAGTGGACAAGTTATCTCAAAATGGCATTCCCGCCGCAGTCATTGGGAAGATATTGGAGAAAGAACGTATTTTGGTTTCAGCAGTTCATGAGAAACAATTGCTGGAGGAACCCAAAAGCGATGCATTATATCAAGTGAAGCTCAAGTAGCAAATGGACATAAGAGAAAGGCTGATGTAAATGAGAGATTTTGTAGCGAAAAACGTATCTGAGTTGCCTCCTTCGGGGATACGGAAATTTTTTGATGTAGTGGCAACTATGTCTGACGTTGTATCTTTAGGGGTTGGTGAGCCGGACTTTAAAACGCCGGAGCATGTAAGAAAAGCGGCTATTGACCTGCTTGAGGAAGGAAGAACAAGGTATACGGCGAATTTGGGGTTGCCTGCCCTAAGAGAGCGTATTTCTCACTATTTGGAAAGACGCTTTCACACGGTTTATGATCCGGCGGATCAAATTATGTGTACCATTGGTGCTTCGGAAGCCATTGACGTGACACTACGTACTATTTTGGAACCTGGGGACGAGGTTTTAGTAATAGAGCCTTGCTATGTTTCCTACAAACCATCTATTATTTTACAGCATGGTGTGCCTGTTGTAGTCACAACGAAGGTGGAAAATGATTTTAAGCTTATGCCAGAGGAATTAGAGATGGCAATTACCCCAAAAACCAAGGCAATTATTTTACCTTACCCCAATAATCCTACAGGGGCGATTATGGAAAAAGAGGATTTGGAAAAGATAGCTCCCATTATTCAGAAGCATGATCTTTTGGTTATTTCTGATGAAATTTATGCGGAGTTGACTTATGGCGGGAAGGATCATGTTTCCATTGCTTCAATTCATGGGATGTATGAAAGAACCATTGTATTGAATGGCTTTTCCAAATCTTTTGCCATGACAGGCTGGCGCTTAGGGTATGCCGCAGGCCCGAAAGCGTTGATTAAGCAAATGAACAAAATTCATGCATATGTGGTAATGAGTGCCCCGGTTATGAGTCAGCAGGCAGCTATTGAGGCATTGCGTGAGGATGCCCTCTGTGATGAGGATATCCGGGTTATGCGAGAGGCTTATGACGAAAGAAGAAAATACTTGCTTGGTGAATTTAATAGACTGGGACTTACCTGTTTTGAGCCTAAAGGCGCATTTTATGTATTTCCCTCTATTCAAAAAACGGGACTTGGTTCAGAGGAATTTTGCGAAAAACTGCTTTTTGAAGGTGGGGTTGCTGTGGTTCCGGGAAATGCTTTTGGGGATAGCGGAGAAGGCTTTATACGTATCTCCTACGCTTATAGCATGGAAGAACTGAAGGTTTGCATCAATAAAATAGAAAGCTTTCTAATGAAAAATAATTAAAAATATGCGGTGTGTGGGGAGGGAGTTCTTCATACACCGTTTTGATTTATACAGTTGTTTTTGCAGATAAATACGATTATTTTCATTCTTATGGGGAAAAGTCGGAAGAAAGTAATGAATTTGAACATGGATGGGACTGTAATGCCAATTTAGGTGTATATTTTTTATTTCACGATAAGATTTTAAATATAAGGGTATACTTTGTCTAAAAAGAGAGTTGTTATAGGCAAGATATACCTTTTTTGTTTGATTTGAGGAGAACGTTAGGAGGAAGTTTTTTATGTTTGTTGGGCCGATTCTATTACAAGTTCTTTTGATAGCATTCAATGCCATTTTTGCAAGTGCAGAAATTGCTGTAATTTCAATGAATGATGCAAAGATGAAAAGAATGGCGATGAATGGAGACAAAAAAGCAAAAAAGCTTCTATCATTAATAGAGCAGCCGGCACGTTTTTTGGCAACGATACAGGTGGCCATTACTTTGGCAGGATTATTGGGGAGTGCCTTTGCGGCGGAGAATTTTGCGGGTGAACTAGCACATTTTTTGCAAAACAAGGGTGTTGATGCTTCTTTAAGCGTTTTACGCTCTTTTTGCGTATTACTGATTACTTTGATTTTGGCATACTTTAATTTGGTTTTTGGTGAATTGGTACCAAAGCGTTTGGCAATGAAAAATGCGGAAAAGCTTGCTTTAGGCATGAGCGGAACGTTGAAAATGGTTTCTAAGTTATTTGCGCCATTGGTATGGCTATTAACGGTATCTACCAATGGAATTTTACGCCTTATGGGCATAGATCCTGAGGATGAAGATGAAATTATCTCTGAGGAAGAAATTTTTATCATGTTGGATCAAGGCAATGAGAGGGGAACCATAGCCCTAGAAGAGAGTACGTTTATTCGAAATATTTTTGCTTTCGATGATATTCCCATTGAACAGGCATGCACCCATCGTGTTGATGTGGTGATGCTGGAAATTGAGGAGGATATGAATGAGTGGGAGAAAACGATTTTAGAAAATCGTTTCACATATTTTCCTATTTGCGGCGAAGATAGGGACGATATTTTAGGTGTTCTTAATACAAAAATTTACTTCCGCATGATAGATAAAAGTAAGGAGCAAGTGATGGAAGAGGCCGTGGAAAAACCCTATTTTGTGCCCGAAATCATGAAAGCAGATGTATTATTACGTAATATGAGGGCAAATAGAAAGCGTTTTGCGGTGCTTTTAGATGAATATGGTGGATTAAGCGGGGTAATTACTTTGCGTGATCTAATCCATCTTTTGATTGGAGATTTACTTGAAGAAACAGAGGAAGAAGAAATTGTTAAAATAGCTGAGGATACATGGCGCATAATGGGAAGTGCTTCCCTAGAAGATGTTAGCCAAAAATTAAATATTCCCTTGCCGCTAGAAGAGTATGAGACTTATGGCGGATTTATTTTTAGTGCCCTTGGGAAAATTCCTGAGGATGGAAGTCAGTTTACTTTTGAAACAGAAAGAATGGAAATCAAGATTAAAAAGGTAAACAATCATCGTATTGGTGAAACGATTGTGAGGGTGCTGCCTAAAATGTCAGAGGATGAGAAATAAATGAAAGAAGGCAGTCGTTGTTGAAGAAATGATTTTAATATGATATACTGTATAGGCACATTATGGAAGTGTTCCTGCTTTTGGATTCTCCCATTTTGCCAAAATTGTCGGGGAGGGGTTTCTTTGGAAGAAAAATTAGAATTGCTAAAAAAGTGGATTCAAGAAAGTGATAATATTGTGTTTTTCGGCGGAGCAGGTGTCTCTACGGAAAGTGGTTTGCCAGACTTTCGCAGTGAAAATGGAATTTTTTCAGCCATCAGTGAGTATGGATACCGACCTGAAACAATTCTTAGTCATTCTTTCTTTCAGAAAAATCCGGAGGTTTTTTTCAAATATTATAAAAAAACTCTTTTGTACCCTGACGCAAAGCCAAATGATTGTCATAAAGCTTTGGCAAAATTAGAGGCAGAAGGGAAACTGAAAGCAGTGATTACCCAAAATATTGATGATCTGCATCAAAAGGCGGGCAGTAAAAATGTTTTGGAGTTGCATGGAACTCTTTATCGAAATTATTGTGTGAAATGCGGACAGGAATATCCTTTGGATTATGTCACCAAGGAGGATGGCATAACACGATGCAGTATCTGTGGGGGTATTGTGCGGCCGGATGTGGTTCTTTACGAAGAAAGCCTAAATGAAGAAACCATTGAAAAATCTGTGGAGCTTATCGCAAATGCTGACGTACTGATTATTGGTGGAACCAGCTTGAATGTTTATCCGGCGGCAGGGCTGATTAACTATTACAGGGGCAATAAAATGGTTTTAATGAATAAGTCTACAACACCATATGACCAAAAAGCGTCTCTGATTATTACCAAAAGCATTGGAGAGGCCTTCCGAGAAATCGTTGATTTTTAAGGCTTTTTGAAAAGAAATAAAAAAAAGTGAAAAAAAGTGAAAATAATGCTTGACAATATGGCATGACTTAGATATAATAAATTCTGCGCTGTGAAAGTGCTGTGAACTTTGAAAATAGAATAGCGTTTGAAAAAACACACAACCCATAGTCAATTCTGTCAGCGAGTTTCGAGCTGTTTACGAAGCGACCGACCAACGCCGCAAGGCGAAAGAGGAAGCGCAGTGGCGAGAAATGAGCGGTTTTTCACGAAGTGAAAAAGATAACCGCAGCTGACAATAAAAAAGACAAAGAGTTTGTCGGTTTCGAAAAAACCGAAAATTAGCCAGATTTGAGACTGGCAGGACAAAACTTTAATTTAAGAGTTTGATCCTGGCTCAGGATGAACGCTGGCGGCGTGCTTAACACATGCAAGTCGAGCGGAGAT
>NZ_DAOUQB010000009.1 GCF_030625865.1 Anaerotignum sp.
CCAAATTTTTAAGTGCAGACAGTAAAATCAAGGCTGTCAATGACGTAACAGCTGTGATTGAAGGTGCAATGGCTGAGAATGTAAGCGTAGGCTCAATCATTGACATTGGGGGCGAAAGTGCGAGGTTTATTACTGGATTGAGTGAGATAGATAAATCGCGTATCGAAATCTCCATGAATTCTAATTGTTCTTCGGGAACAGGTTCTTTTCTTGAGGAACAGATGTCTAGGCTGAATTTAAAGCTTACTGATTATACGGAGCTGGCAAAGGAAGCAAAGTCTATTCCCAGAATTGCAGGGCGTTGCAGCGTATTTGCCAAAACGGATATCACCCATCATCAGCAGGAGGGCGTACCCGCTGCGGATATCTTGTTGGGCTTGGCTTATGCCCTTGTCAGAAACTATAAGGGTACGGTGATGAAAAAACTTCCCGTGAAAAAAACCATTCTTTTTTCCGGCGGTGTTGCCTATAATGGAGCAATTCTCACCGCATTAAAGGATGTATTGGCACTTTCGGAGGAGGATTTGATTTTCCCTCAGCATTTGGGTGGTGTTGGCGCATTTGGCGCAGCTGCAATCGCAAGGAAGGAGGGCTTATCTATAAATATAGATCAGCTGATCTCCCTGTCTGAGCGTGCTGACGAAATGATGAGCCAGGACGATGGGATTATCCTTCCGAAGCTGTCTGGGTATGGAATCGGCGATAGCGCTGATAAGCATATCTGCAAGGACATTTCAGGCGAAAAGGAACCGGTTGAATGCTATCTTGGAATAGATATTGGCTCGACCAGTACAAATCTTGTATTAATGAATAAAAACAGAGAAATCATTTGCTGTAAATATTTAAGAACATTAGGCAATCCCTTAAACGCGGTACAAAAGGGATTTCAGGAAATACAGGAAGAATTCGGGGAAAGAATTAAAATCATTGGCACTGGCACAACAGGCTCTGGCAGATACCTCATTGGCAAAGCAATTGGTGCTGATGTTGTGAAGGATGAAATTACGGCACAGGCAAAGGCGGCAGTACAAATAGACAGTGATGTTGACACTATTTTTGAAATAGGTGGACAGGATTCCAAATTCATCAGCATTGAAAATGGCAGCGTTGTAGATTTTCAAATGAATAAAATTTGCGCCGCAGGTACTGGTTCTTTTATTGAGGAGCAGGCGAAAAAGTTCAATATTCCCATTGAGAATTTCGGTGAGATTGCTCTTGGCAGCGATGACCCTATCAATCTTGGGGAACGATGCACTGTTTTTATTGAATCAAGTATTGCCTCTTGCTTAGCAAAGGGTGCAAAGCTTGAGAATATCGTTTCCGGCTTATGCTATTCCATTGTGAAGAACTATCTTGACAGAGTTGTAGGTCAAAAGAGAGTCGGGAATAAAATCTTTTTCCAAGGAGGGCTTGCGTATAATCAAGGCGTAATTAACGCATTCAAGGCAATTACTGGAAAGGAAATACTTGTTCCGCCGTTTTTTAGCGTGACAGGAGCATATGGAGTTGCTGTTTTGACCATGGAAGAGATGAATGGGCAGGAAACTACCTTTAAGGGCTTTCAACTTTCTGCTGACGATTTTGCAATACAAAGCATGGCAAAAAGCACACAGCCTGACAAGAAGAATGAATTTAACGAAAATGTTGGGAAAATGGTATTTTGCGATTATACGCCTGAAATTTCCAACAAAAAAACGGTTGGGATTCCAAGAGCATTGTTTACCTATGGAATGTTTTCCATGTTTCATGCATTTTTCAAGGAGCTTGATTTAAATGTGGTTTTGTCAGAGCCTACCGATGAAAGCATCATAGCCCTTGGACAGGAGTATGCGATGGATGAAACCTGCTATCCCATAAAGTTGATTACTGGCCACGTTGCTTCGCTGATGAAACAAAAGGTGGATTATATTTTCTTCCCTGACTTAGTGACTGTAGACCATCCCGGTTCCCACAGCAGAAAAAATTACGGCTGTGCCTTTATGCAGCTTGCCTTTAAGGTAATGAATCAAGCAATGGAATTGGATAAAAAGGGGATTGCCCTCCTTTCCCCCTCTATGACATTTCATATGGGCAAGGAATCTATTATGAAAAGCTTTCTGAAGATTGGAGAACAGCTTGGCAAATCTCCTGATCAGACAAGAGGGGCTGTGGAAAAAGGCTTGGAAGCAGCGCTTCGCTTTGAAGACCGTATGGAGGAAAACAGTAAAATAGTCACAAGTCAGCTAAAGCCTGATGAAATTGCCTTTGTGCTTGTTTCAAAAATTTATGGCGTGGCTGATCCTGTGCTGAATATGGGGATACCGGAGAAGCTTACAGGAATGGGCTATAAGGTGTTACCGTTTTATGATTTGCCGGAAGGAGATATTTCAAAGGAGCATCCTAATATGTTCTGGCCATTCGGACAACATATTCTGGAGCCTGCACAGCTGATTCGCAAGCACCCTAATTTATATGCGATTTTCCTCACACATCATGGATGCGGCCCGGATTCTATTTTCTCTCACTACTTTAGAGAAGAAATGAAGGGAAAGCCATATCTGCATATAGAAATTGATGAGCATTCATCTGGTGTTGGCATTATTACCCGCGTAGAGGCTTTTATCAATAGTTTGAAAAATATCGAAACAAAGCCTGCACTTACCATGCAGACCTATTTGAATAGCATAGAACATAAAGAGACAAATATATTGGCTTCTCTGAAAGATATAAAAGAAACAAAAAACGTATATTTGCCGTATCTGTACCCGTATTCTAATATTTTTGGTGAGGTTTTGGCACAAAGAGGGATGAACGCCAAAACACTGCTGGCTTCCAGCAAAGCATCTATAGAAACAGGACGGAAATTCACAATCACAGAGGAATATTTTTCTCTTACCGCTTTATTAGGGAATGTATTTAGTGTACTCAACGGATTAGACAAAAAGGAAGTGGTACAGTCAGTGTTTTTGATTCCCCAAAATGAAGGAACAGAAACGGATGGGCAGTACAGTCGTCTGCTCCGCACGAAGCTTGACGAAGAAGGCTTTGAAAAAGTTGATATTGTATCACTGTTTTGGGAGGATGTTCTTTGTCTGGATGGTAAAAAATTTGAGGAACTCAGCTTAACCTTCCTTGCGGGAGATATGATTTGGTGTGCACCTCAAAAGTCAAGGGAAAAGTATTTAAAAGCAATGATTGAACTGATCAGAAATAACCAGTTTCATCTGGAACAGCTGAAAGCCGTTGCGCAGTCAATTGCAACAGAATTAAATGGAGAAAGCTTTGAAAAAACGATTCTTACTGTAGGGGAATTCAATATTCTGTTTGATGAGCTTTTAAATAATGATACCTTCAAGGAACTTGAAAAGAAAGGGCATCGTGTTTTATACAGCCCTTTGGGAGAAGCTATGTGGATGATGTGGAGGGATTATGCAGATCAAAACAAAAATAATCAATCTACACTTATGGAGCAAAGACTGCAAGACTTTAAAAATAGTATGATGGTCATTTCCCAAGCTCTGTCAGTTTGGAGCCCTTATGAAAATGATACAGATGAACTAATTCGACTTGCAGACAGAACGCTTGGTTATTTTTCCGGAGCGCATGGAAGGTATAGACAAGCCAAACAACTTTGTGCATCCAATAAGGTGGATGGCGTGATCACCGCCGCATCTATTTATGAGAATACAGGCATTGTGCTGGGAATGCTTCAAAAGGGCTTTGAAGACGAGAATACAAGACCTGTTTTAAATCTCACGTTTGATGGTAACAAAAATGAAAATGACCGAATAAAGGTTGATTCATTTATGTACTATCTTTAATTAGGAGGAAAAATCAATGAATAACGGGAAATGTGACAAAGGACATAGCCAAGAGCAGCATTGTCGAAACAACAGGTTGCGCCGTGGCCCCAGCAGCTTTCATTTGCAGGATCCGGGACTTGTTTTTGAAAAAATAGCCTTAAAAAATGGTGATACATTTTTAGACTTAGGTTGTGGTGGGGGAGATTATTCTTTACATGCAGCTGGAATAGTGGGAGAAACAGGCAGTATATTTGCCGTGGATCTTTGGCCTGAAATGCTGGACAAAATATGTGAAGATGCTACGGCTATGGGAATTCATAATATACATCCCGTGGTTTCGGATATTCGAAAGAAGATTGAAGTATCCGACAGCAGTATAAACATTTGCTTGATTTCTACTGTGCTGCATATGATGGATTTTCCCACGGAGGCAGATAGCTTATTTGCGGAAATAAAGAGGATTTTAAAACCGGGAGGCAAACTGGCAGTGATTGAATGCAAGAAAGAAAAAAGCTCATTTGGCCCTTCTCTGCAAGCAAGAATTTCACCTGAGGAGCTTGAAAATAGTTTTGGCAAATTTGGCTTTTCTAAATCCGATTATATTGATTTGGGCTTCAACTATATGGTGATGTTTGTTTTAAGTCAATGAAAGTATAGGTGATCAAAATGGCAATTACGCCTGCTTTGGAAAACTATTTGAAAATAATATTGGAGCTGAATGAAATCGATGGCGAGGCGAGGGTTACAAGTATTTCCGAAAGATTCGGCGTAACAAAGGCAACCGTATCGCAAACTGTGAAAAGGCTTATGAAGCATGGCTTAGTTACAAAGGATATGAACGGAGCAATATTGCTTACTGATTTAGGCAGAGAAAAAGCAATTGAAGTACGAAGCCGCAATCGGGTTATTCAAGGATTTTTAACGGAAGTCCTTGGTGTCGACAAGCAAATATCCGAAAAAGATGCCTGTGAGATAGAACATTTAATCAGTTGCCAAACTTTAGAAAAGCTTGAAGGATATTTGCTTAAACCCCAATAATTAAAAACCACTTAATTAATCTGGGAGAAGAATATATGAGCCCCCTTTTTAATTTAACAAAAGACAAAAAAGTTCATTTAATCATTTGTGTGGCGCTTGTTGTATATGCTGCTATTCTTATGCTTTATTCAATGCTGATACTCTATGATTGTGGTACGTTATCTGCAAAAGCAGTCACTGGTTGACAGTATCAAGATAGTGGAATAAAGCTCCGTGATTTGTAGACAATAGGCAACAATGTAGATGTAAAATATAAAAATAAGCTTATTGACCACTTTTTCAGAGTTTTACATCAGCAAGTGCTACAATGCCTGATTTTTGGATTGGACTTTTTGTTTTGTACCTATTGCCGAAAATTGAATGTGTTCCCTATAATTACAGAAAAGAAAATGCAAAACATATTTTTACTTGCATTCACGCTGAGTTTGGTACATGTGGCTGCATATACCAGATTTTTTAGAAATAATTTAGTGGATGTTAAATAATATGAATTATATAAAAACGACCAGAGCAAAGGAATCAAGTGCAATGGATATTAATTGATGCCGAAGGTGCCTAAAGAGAATGAAAAAGACGCTTAAAACTGGATGGAAAGATCATTATTTTTGATGATAACCGGAATTACTGGCACTTTAATGAAGAGTATATGAAAAAACACACGGAAGACCAAGAAGATTAGGGGATGGGGACAATTTCTTGGACTGACTATGCTACAAATCCAAGATTCCGCCTGTACTCCATAGGACTCATATATCCTAATGATTTTTTTATACGTCTTTCATTATACCATACAAGATAGTCTGTAAGTATAGTTACAAATTTATCTATGCCAATACCTGTCCAATCAGTGTTGTAAAACATATCATTTTTTAGTCTTCCAAAAACACCTTCACAAGCTGAATTATCTGGTGAACAGCATTTCTTCGACATGGATCGTTGTAGTTCGTATTCATCAGGGATATCCAACCCGGCCATCGATAGTGGCAACCTCGGTCCGTATGTACAATGGATGTTCCTTATTACTCAAAGTACCAATTGCATCATCCAGCATGCTGTTGACCAGGCGTGCATCAGGTGTTGTGCTGATCTTCCATGCAGGGAGCGTCCTGTCAAAACAATCACTATAGCCGATTTCTTCTGATACTAATTGTACATTCTCACCCAACTCGAATCAACGATGAATTGTTTCAAGTTTAAGTCTAAGAGAGGGATATCCCAGTTGCTGAACGACCTTGCTTACAAATTTACACTGGTCATAACGTTGTAATGCCTTTTCTCTTTGATACATTAAATACATTCTTCGTTACTCCTTCCAGAGTCCCGCTAGAGTCCAACTTTATGTCTGTACCCCCCCTTACTATAACAACTATAATGCAGAAAGCTATTCTTACTGATATGATGCATTTTTGCTATTCAAACCTCCCGTTAAGCTACTGTATTTTGTACAGTCGTTTAGCTATCTTGCCGCCAATAACTGTCTTTCTTACTACCGTTGTTTTGGCGGCAATTTTGTACTTGTTTAATGTTTCATTTGTTTTTTTTATTTACATCTGTATAGTGTATAGGAATTGTTTTTTTACTTCCGCACTGGTCTGATATATTTGAAAAATCTTTCGGGATTAAAATAAAAATAAATGATTCTACCGGGGGAAGTATCGTAGCAGTAACCGGTGCTTGTAAAATCAAAAGTTGCCATTGCCTTTTCTATTATTCCCTCCACACTACGATTTTCCTGCTCATAATCGAAGGGGCCATGTTCAAAAACAATATATTCGGCTTCGGGAACATCAACCATAAGCATTTGAGGTGGCACTTCGCCTTTATAATCAAAAGGAAGACGTACACCATAACACTCTGTACGCGGAATGCCCCAATCACAAAGTCTGCCTTCGGGGTCATTCATGTATGCCATAATTTGACCGTTACTGCTGTTTGATTCGCTCCCACCATCATCATCCAATTTGCCTTTGATACTGTCAAGTAAGCCGCAAATGGTTTCGCAATCCTGCCCCGGAATAAGACTTTGCTTTTGCCAAAAATCCCAATACCCATTACTCTCATAGTTTTTGATGTGCAAAAATTTATGTGCGGGAATGGTTATAAAATAAATTTTGACATCATCTGTAGATTTTATCATACCAATCTCTCCTAATCCTAAAAAGTAGCGATCGAAAGGGTTTATTTTTGTACGAAGGATGACAGGCTTTGGCTTTTTTCGGTATTCACTAGGGGTTACACCATATGTTCCCTTGAAAGCTCTGGTAAAAGCCTCATGTGACGAAAAACCATAATCAAAAGCAATATCCAAAATGCTTTTTTCACTATCTCGGACTTCTTTTAGTGCAAATGCTAATTTTCTGTGACGCCGATAATCCCTAAGTTGCATACCCGATATTTCTTTGAATTTTCTCGTTGTATAAAACTCGGAATAACCAAGCTTGTGAGAAAGAAAGCGCAGGGTCAAGGCTTCATCATTATGATTTTTAATACATTTGTCAATTTCATCAACGATTATTTGAATTTGTTTCTGCCATTCGTACATTCATCTATGCACCTCGTTTCAATCACCCTACATTTATTATAAAGAAATAGAGAAATTACCGCTTGATTTTACTTGCTGTTATTCTATTTTCCTCTTCAAGTGCTATATTTTTTGGTTTTATGATACCTTTTAGGTAGCATTCACAGAGATGTAATTCATATCAAATATCATATTTTCGCTAAAACATACATCCAGTATATTCAGAATAGCAAATAGTCGTAAATTCATTTTTAAAACACGAAAACAAATACCACCTAACATAAAATTATATAGTTTGAAACGATACAAATCCCTCAGTATTTAACAATATCGCCATCAACGTCCAATGGAGCTCTTGTCCAAGGGAAACTATAATGTGTGTTGCTAAATGCTTATGTGGTTTGGGATCTCTATAATCTGCAACAAGCATAGTATGATCATTATGGTTAAATATCTTCGATATTTTATGCTCCTTAGAATAGAATAATCAAATAATTTTTTGCTCTGGCATTAAAACAATCATATCATAGATATACAATTTAAGCCACCATCCGTATGCAGGGATACCCTTATGTTCCCGGAGATAAAAGTTATAAGATTAACTTTGATAATAAGGAAATAATTGTTATAATGAATTTGATTATATAAAAATATGACTTAGTACGGCAAAATTTTTCGGCTATCAATTAAGATTCGGAGCAATAGCATGGATTGTCAAGTTCTGCTGAATAATATTTTATTCAGGCGGACTTGTGGAGGGAAACTCATGGTTGGAGAAAAACATAGATTGGTAATGATTATTTTTGCTGCGTTATTCACTACGTTGGCACTAATGCTATTGGTTAGACTTCCGGGAATGATAAACGGTGGGCCTAAAAGCAAAATTGTAACGGAGAAGACTGGTATTTATGACTTGACTGAAATTAATAATTGGGAGGAAGCCAACGCCACCTTACCACCGGGTTCTACATATTATCCTAATACCTTGCTAACCCCGGGGGTATTGGAGCTTAATGCACCGGTTAGTACCGATCAATACGACGCTCTGAGAGCCGATTATTTGTCCCAGCGGTTCATGGTTGCAGTGCCCAATAATAACGATGTGTATACTTTGACCTTTCGGTTATCGGGGCGTCATGCTTTGCGTGTATTTGTAAACGGTAAAATGGTTGGGCAAGAGGGAGAACCGGGTGCGACAAAGCAGGATACAGAGGTTTGGGAGAATAACTTGACCTGTTACGCTGTGCCTGTAGATGGAAAGATGGATATTATTTTACAATCAGCCCAGTTTTATCATTTTCGCAGTGGGGCACGACTGGCAGAATTGACCATCCAAAATGCAGCAAATGGGAAAGCTGACGCTTTGACTGAAAAAGAAAAGGGCTTTTTTGTCATGGGCGGGTTAATTTGTGCCGCAGTCTTGTTGCTGTGGATGTATTTGCTCATGGCTCATACAAAGGCGACCTTTTATTTTGCCCTTGCTTGCCTTTCCATGGCACTGAGGGAGTGTATTCAAAGCCAAGCGTGGACGGAACTATGTTTTTTTACGGGAAATGTTTCTTTTTTAATGGAATATATGAGCGTAGTACTACTCACGATTTTTTTGTCTTTATATTTGGGGCAGTATGCCGAAGGAAGGTTTTTGACAATAGTTCAATATGTGGTAATCCTGGGTTCTTTGATTTATGGTGGGTGCTTGCTGCTTGGAGATTCTGTTTTTTATACATCCATACTGAAATACTATCAGGCCTTTCTTGTTGTTTGTATCGTTCTTGGTGTTTCCGGTTTGTTTGGGAACATGCATTGCCCTACAAGGGAGGAGGCCTCCGTTTTGTATGGAATTGCTGTTTTTTATTTGGCGGCAATCAGTGACATCTTGTTGTATAATAATTTTTTGGGATATCAACACCCGAAAACGCCTATTTCTGAAGCTGCCATGTTGATTTTTATGTTGGCACAAACGGTTTCCCTATTTATGATGAATAATCGTTTGCTGACGGAAGCCAAGGAAGCTGAGCACAAGTTAGCCGTGGAAAAAGATGCACTGGAGGGTTTAAATCGGTTGAAAACGGAGTTTTTGGGCAATGTTTCCCATGAATTGAAAACACCGTTGACAGTAATGTCTGGTTATGCCCAGACCACAAGGCAGATGGCGGAACAAGAAGGTGAACTCTTGGATAACGCCGCGGTAATCCGTAGAATGAAGCATATTTCCTCGGAGGCTGAAAGGCTTTCTTTGATGGTGGGACAGGTATTGGATGTGACCCGTATGGAAGAGGGGTGTATGACTATGGAAAAGCGACCTTGTCATATGGACGAAATTATTTATGAAGCCGTAGAAACTCATTATCCTATGCTTAATAAAAACGCAAATCGTTTGGAAATCCATATAGAACCAGGACTTTCGTCCCTTAATGCAGACCCCATAAGGATTTCACAGGTAATTGTCAATTTAATTTCTAACGCAGTACGCTTTACGTCAAACGGGCTGATTACTATCTCAGCAGAGGCGAAGGAAACGGATATCGTTGTTTGTGTTGCTGACAATGGTTCTGGCATCAACGAGGAACAGCGTTTCCATCTATTTCAGCGCTATTATCACAAAGAAAAAATCGGCGGCGGACAAAATACCGGCACCGGATTGGGGTTATATATCTGCAAAAATATTGTGGAGCAACATGGGGGAAGTATTTGGATTGAAAGTATAGAAGGGGTAGGAACCTCTGTGTTTTTTTCCTTGCCAATGTGCTAATATTAATAACGAATTTTGCTAAAAATGTATTCCCCTTTTCCTGAATTTGTCAGATCGAACCAGCTTCTACCGTTTTCGCCTAATTTTTTTCGCAGATTTGCCACATGTACAGCGACGGTATGTGCTGCACCGGGAGAACTTCCGCCCCAAGCCCGACGATAGATTTCATCATAGCTTAAACGGCGTCCTGCAAACAGGGCAAGGCACCCCAGAAGCTGGATCTCCTTTTGCGTTAGGGAAATGGGCTCGTTTTCCAGCGTTACCATACCCAATAGAAAGTCGATGGTTAAGGGGGGAATTTCGATTTTTCCTGCGGTCATGTTGCCTGTTCTGCGAAGTTGTGCGCCAACTCGTGCGCTAAGCACATTTAGATCATAGGGTTTGGTGACATAATCGTCGCCACCCAGCAATAAGCCTTGTACAATGCTCTTATTTTCATTCCTACACGTGAGGAAGATAATGGGGGCATTTGTTTTTTGTCGTAATTCATCGCAAAATGCAAAGCCCGAACCATCCGGCATCATTGCATCCAATAAAATTAGATCGGGGTTATGCTCTTCCAACTGAAAACGTGCCTGTTTTAGGGTATCCGCTCCAACAACCGCATAACCCTTCCCCTCAAAAAACTCCTGATTTATGGCAAGTACGTCTGCCTCATCCTCAACCATTAAAATCGTTGCTTTTTTCATTTTTTCGCCCCCACTGTTTCTGCTTTGTGAAATTCTACATTTAATACAAGTTTAGCATATTTTTGTGGAAAAGGAAAACAGCAAAATATTTTAGGAGCGTTTTTATTACATAAAAAGCATTAGGATATCGAAAAAGTCAAAACCTTGAGGGTTTTACCCTCAACTTCCCACAAGGGTTTCACTCTTGACCTGCTATAAACCACATCAATATGTGGTTTATACAAAAGTTTTGGGCTTGCTTTTTGCAAAAAGCAAGAGGGTATTTCATCACTTTTGCTACCTGTAATCAAGAATTCTTGATAATCAACGCAAGTTATTTTTTTTATGCTATCCTCATTAAAGATATAATTGGAAAAAAGAAGAGGTGGTTTGTGATGCTGGAAATCATAAGGGCGGACGTGGTGGACGACTGGACGTTAGATATTGAACTGAACAATGGTCATTTGATTTTGTTTGATATCAGACGCCTTATGGAAACCGATCCCACATATGGGAACTTGAAAAAATTTCAGGTGCTTCCCCGACCGAGTACCGATGGACAGAGTATTTATTGGCGGGACGGACCCAGACTTGCGCTGGGAGAAATCATGACACTGTTAAATCAGCAGGACGACAAGATAATATGAGGAGGGAAAAGAAAAAATGAAACAGATTTTGAAAAAAATTAGCACCTTATTTATCACGCTGTGCATGGTGCTGACGCTGTTTCCGACAATAGCGTTTGCGGAAACGGCAAGTGAGATAGCAGATAAAATTAGGGAAATTAATGGTCTTACTGCTACGTTGTCCGACGGGGATAAGACTGTTATCGTAGAAGGTACGGCGGCGCTGAGTGAAACGTTAGATATTAGTATTCCCGAGGACGTGACGGTGGTTTGGAAGGCGACCGTTACGCCAGCCGATGGTATGGGGTCAACCTTGATTTCTTTATCAAGTGGGGGTACCGAGAATGGCGGTATCTTTGAGGTAGCTGAGGGAGCCGATCTCAGCACAGACAAGAACTGGGTCATATCTACCTTACAATGTCCGATTGTTGTCAGCGGCGGTATCGTCAGTTGTGACTACGACGGCACTGCTAAGTTGCCCTCCGCCATCTATACAGGAAAAAGCGTTACGGTGAATGGCGGCACGGTTCAACACACGGGGAGAGGGCGTGCAATCGAAGTCAGAGGTGATGATGCGACTGTCACGGTAAACGGTGGCACAGTGAAGAATAGCGGCTCAGGAGAGGCTATCTATACTAATGATTTTAAGAATGTGGATATTGTGGTGAGTGATGGTACGGTTAGTACCGCAAACGGATATGTAATTTTTATAAAACCTGAAGATTCGAATTCCTCATTGTTGGTGAGAGGTGGAGAGGTAAAGACCACCAGCGCCACGAATGCAATTAGAATTCAGCCTCAAAGTTTCGACTGCCCTGTGACAGTGGAGGGTGGTACAGTCAGCGCCACTACGGACGCAGCTATATACAATAATTCCGCAAGCCCTAATGTGACAGTCAGCGGCGGTACGGTGTTCGCTTACGGTACTGACATTAGCGATGTCATTGACTTCCCCGAAGCCACAAGTGGATTTGCAGGGGCTACTGATGACGGTGTGGTTATTGCATGGGATAAGGACAAGGGAATCACGAATTATAGCAGCGGCAGCAGCGATGACCTGATTGTTTCGCCTGATACTGCAACGGTAACATGGGCAAATCAGAGCGGAGAAAGCGGTATCTCCTATGAAAACGGTTCTGTTTCTGGCTTTTTACCCATAGAAGGTATCACGGTGCAAGATGCGCCTGATGCGAATGCCTTGAAAGTTAAAGATGATATTGAACAATATAATACCGAACAAAACGGTAATTTAACTGCCAGTGTTGAGGGCAACACCGTTCTTGTTACAGGTACGGCAGAGAATGTAACAAGTGGTCTTACTCTTGATATTGATGCAGGTATTAAGGTAATATGGAAAGCAACGATTATTGGGGGTAAAAATGATATTGACTATATTTTAATTTTTCTGACGGGAGAGGGTGAATTTGAGGTAGCTGATGGTGAAATTAGTTCCCTTAAGGGGTCTATTTATGCAAATAACGCTAAAGTAACAGTGAGTGGCGGTATGGTAAGCACCCAAGAAAATACAGCTATTGCAGTTAACGGAGTGAACACTGAATTAGTGGTGAGCGGCGGCGTGGTAAGTTCCCAAGAAAATAACGCTATTGCAGTTAGTTATGGTGCCTCTTCATCAACGGTAACAGTGAGCGGCGGTGTGGTAAGGTCTAATTCCGATTCTGTTGTTCATTTTATGCCCGACGAAAACACATCTTCTTGTGCCTTTCATGTCAGCGGCGGAGTGATATTTGGGACTGCATATTCTGTAGCAGATTTAAAGGGTCATTTTGGTATAATTCCACAAGTGAGTGGCAACAGCATTATGATTGGGTGGAATAATGGTGCTACTACTTATGGCAGTGGCGAGAGCACGGACTTGTACTTTTTGCCTGACACTGCAACGGCAACATGGGCAAAGCAGGGCGAAGAAAGCGGTATTTCCTATACAAATGGTTCAAATACAGGTTTTATTTCAGTGGAAGGTGTAACAATTACAGGAGAAGCTTCCCCTGCTGTTGCGCTTAAAACTGCCTTGGAAAGCACAACAGCGCAGACCATCACAGTTTCGGAGAATATTGAGTTGCCTAGCGATGTTACAGTCGGGGCGAACCATACATTGAATATTGCTGACGGCTGTACTCTTTCTACTGGAGCAGGGAGTACCCTGACGATCTCTAGTAACACAACCTTGACACTGACGGGAACAGGAACATTTGAAGTGAATAATAGTACTGTTGAAAAAGGCGTTGATGTGCAAGGTACCCTTGAAAGCAACAGCACGAATATTATCGTTGCAAACAAATTTGGTGCGAATGGTGAAACCGATGGTATTTTATTTGGTAGTGGTGCACAAATGCTCGTTCATGGCGGCAGTCTTGAAGTTTCTAACTCATGTTATAACGGTATCAAAGGCGACGGTATGTTAACCGTGGATGGAAATTGCCAGGTAATGGTTAAAAATGTGCCAGGTTCAGCAGGGGGTTCTACAATTGGACTTAATACAAATTTAACCCTTAAAAACAGTACGATACAGGTTCAAAATACAAGTGATGCAGGCGTTATCTTTTCGGAGGGTATGCAGTTAACAATGGAAAATGCAGTAATTAATGTTGCAAATAATGGGGATTTGGCTTTTCTTAATATGAAAATCGATTCTGATACAAATAGTAAAATTATTTTTGCGGAAGGAGCAACGTTGTATATAGAAAAACAAATGTTTAGCAATAGAGGATACTTAACAAATACTGGCTTTATTTCTGTTGGAGCAGAAGATTCTGCCCCTTCTACGGAGGGCTTGACAGCAGGAGAGTACATTTGGAATGGAAGTGTATTTGCAAAAGCCAATTTAATTACTCCTGTTTCAGGAGTAACGCTAAATAAAACGGCGCTTTCTCTTTATAGCAATACAAGCACCAAAACTGCTGCATTGACTGCAACAATAAATCCTGCGAATGCGACAGATCAATCTGTAACATGGGAGAGTAGTAATACATCTGTTGCTACAGTGGATGCAAAGGGATTGGTAACGGCAGTTGGAAATGGCTCAGCCGTAATTACTGTTACTACAACGGATGGTGGCTACACTGCAAGCTGTACTGTTACAGTAACAACTTATTCCAGCGGTGGTTCACATTCTGGTGGCGGCTCATCCTCTGGTGGTGGTTCAATTACATCTGCCACACCCGCAACTTCCGTTTCCGGTTCTACAGCTATGACTGAGACAAAGGCAGAAACCAACGCTGACGGCAAGGCAACAGCCAGTGTGACCCAGTCTCAGATGAACAGTGCAATGGAAGAAGCACAAAAAGCCGCAGAAAAAACAGGTGAGAAGCCAAAGGTGGATATTGAGGTCAGTGGTACATCCAATGCCAAGGAAGTAAAGACCACTTTGGCGAATGCTTCTGTTCAGAAATTGGCAAAAGCAGGGATAGATTCGTTGGCAATTTCCTCATCAGTTGCAGAAATGACCTTTGATGGAAAGGCTTTGGACAAAATTGCAAGCCAAACTTCTGGTGATGTATCCTTTGGGGTATCTAAGGTTGATAATAGCGCTCTTTCCGAAGCGGCAAAGAAAATTGTAGGTGACCGTTCGGTATATGATTTCACTGTTATCAGCGGGGATAAAAAAATTACGGAGTTTGACGGTACGGTAACTGTATCCATTTCTTATAAACCAGCAGAAGGTGAGAATCCGAATGCCATTGTGGTATACTATATCAATGCAGATGGTGAGCCGGAAATCATACAAAACTGTAGATATGATGCGAAGCATGGAGTCTTGGTGTTCACTACCACACATTTTTCTGTTTTTGCGGTAGGCTATCAGAAGGTAACCTTTGATGATGTGGAAGATAGTGTATGGTATGCCGATGCTGTTACTTTCCTTGCAGCAAGAAAAATTACAGGTGGAACAACCAAAACAATGTTTGGCCCAAATGAAATACTGACTCGTGGACAGTTTGTTACGTTATTGATGCGGGCATATAACATTCAGCCGGATGATGATTCAAATGATAACTTCTCCGATGCAGGGGATACCTATTATACTGATTATTTGGCTGCCGCAAAACGATTGGGCATTTCTGGTGGTATGGGAGAGAATAAGTTTGCCCCTGAACAGGCGATTACCCGTCAGCAGATGTTTACTTTGCTCTACAATGCATTGAAGGCAATTGATCAGTTGCCCGAAGGTGATTCTGAAAGAGCGCTTACCGATTTTACAGATTACGATAGTATATCTTCTTACGGGGAGGAAGCAATGGCTTATTTTGTGGAAATTGGTGCAGTTAGCGGTACCAATGGGAAGCTGCTCCCGGAGGCAACCACTACCCGCGGTGAGATGGCGCAGGTATTATATAATCTCTTAGCAAAATAAGATATCAGTAAATCTCTAGAAAATACGAAAATCCGGTGGAAAAGATTGTTCTTTTCCATCGATTTTTTAATGCCATAAAAGTGTACATGTTAAACATTTTATTTGAGGTTTCGCATGTACACTTGTTTTTTATCAAAGAAGATAATCTGGGGAATCTGTTTTTGGATCATACATTCGTTGCAAAACCCATCATCGTTTTTTATATGCCAAAATCCTTGATGGGTAGTGTTACAGATATAATCTATAACACAGTAATAATTAGCAATTTGAATGGAGAATATATATTTGAATTGATTTGCAGAAGTAACAAGTATTATAACAACTGCAATAGTATAACAAGCACGATGATGTAGTTTTGGTTGACAGATGATATGGTATATATTATCATATTCACAGACTTAATTTCGATAAATAATACAAAATGAGGTGCGTCATGAATAAACTCAAGGGAATACGAATCGGTGATTTAGAAATAAAGGTGCCGATTATACAAGGTGGAATGGGTATAGGTATAAGCCTTTGGCGTTTAGCCGGGGCGGTTGCTGCCCAAGGTGGAGTAGGTGTAATATCAGCGGCACAGCCGGGGTTTTTGAAAGAGAGCTTTGACAAAGAGCCATTAAAAGCGAATCTTGAGGCTTTGGCAGACAATATAAGAAAGGCCAAAGAAATAAGCAACGGTGGCATAATAGGCGTAAACATAATGCGTGTAAGTACAAACTATGACCAGTATGTAAAATGTTGTGTCCAAAACGGTGCCGATGTTATTATTTCCGGTGCAGGGCTGCCGTTGGAATTGCCGGAACTGCTTGCGGGTACAAAGGTCAAGTTTGCACCCATTGTTTCTTCTTTAAGGGCCACTCAATTAATGTTTAAAAGATGGGTCAAGAAATTTGGGCGGGTGTCTGATTTTTTGGTTATTGAAGGACCAAAAGCCGGTGGGCATTTAGGCTTTACAGCAGAGGAAGCACAAAACTTAACCAATGAGGAATATGATCAAGAAGTTGTAAAAATAGTTGATTACGTAAATAGTTTTGAGCAAGAACATGGACATATTCCTGTATTTTTTGCTGGGGGAGTATATGACAGGGCTGATATTGACCATTACCTAAGTTTGGGCTGTAGTGGCGTACAAATGGCAACGCGATTTGTAGCAACTCAAGAATGCGATGCGGCTGATGCCTATAAAGAGGCCTATATAGAAGCGAAAAAAGAGGATGTTATGATTGTGAAAAGTCCGGTGGGTTTACCGGGTAGAGCCATACGCAATAGCTTCACCAAGGAGAGGGAAGTAAACCGCCAGCCTGTGGAAAGGTGTTTTGGTTGTATAGAGAATTGTAATCCGGCAACAACCCATTACTGCATTTCTCGCGCCCTCATGCAAGCTGCCTTAGGGGAAAGGGAGAATTCGCTGCTTTTCTGTGGTGAAAATGTATGGCGGGTGGATAGAATTACAACCGTAAAAGAAATATTTGATGAATTAAATAGCTAAAACAAAAATTAAGACCTTGGGACAGATTTAAATCGGTTTCCAAGGTCTATTTTACTTCGCAGAACTTTTTTACTGCTGTGCGTTGGTTTGCTTTTCAAGATCTTTCTTAAGTATTTAAATTTACAATTGTAAAGATTCAAGTGAGTTAGTTTGAAAATGGCTAACTCATTTTTTTTGAATGCAAAACAATTGCAATAACAAAATAAGCACTTTGAAAAGCCACGATTGCTTGTAGTTGAAAATCTATGCTAGTTATGAAATTTTAAGAGTGCTTTTTTAAAGAGAGTATCATAATACGAAACAATATTTCGTATTATGATATGGGGTAACATTTGAAGCGAAAGACACTGTGGTGTGGGTATACACTGGGATATTGTTAGAAAAGACAGGGATGGTATCTTGAGCTTTTGATTCAGAAGATAATGTTTTTATAAGAACATTTTAAAAAGTACCAAGGGGGATAGGGTGAAATGGATACTGTTGTAAAACGAGAAAATTGTGTCAAGTCCATATTAAAGGCGTTTCAAATTATTGAGGCAATAGATAGATTTGGAGAGCTTTCCATTGGTCAGCTGAGTCAGACTCTTTCCATGGATAAAGCTACGGTGCATCGTTTGATTAATACCATAAAAGAGGCTGGATATATTGTACAGAATCCGTATACCAGAAAATATTCAAATAGTGTTAAGCTTTTTACCATTGGAAATCACATTATTGAGAGAACAGGTGTGAAAGAAATTGCCAGACCATACATAGAAGCTGTTGCAAAAGAAACAAAGGAAACAATCAATTTAAGCATGCACAGTGGCAATGACATCGTATATGTTGACAAGATTGAAAGTGACTCTCCCATAAAGGTGGGGATTAAAGTGGGAACGGCCCTTCCTATGTATTGTACAGGAATGGGAAAGGCAATTCTTGCTTTTCTTCCTGAAGATACGCTGAACGAAATCATCAAGCATACAAATTTTAAAAAGCGTACAGCAAAGACTGTTGCAGGGAAGGAAGCACTACTTGACCAGTTGAAGCTTGTTAGAAAAAATGGTTATGCCAAAGATGGTGAAGAATATGTGGATGGATTAATTTCTTTTGCTGCACCGATTTTTGACTACAGAAATAGCCCTGTTGCTGCTCTCAGCATTTCCATGCCGAAGCTTCGCTACAATGAAGGAGAACAAAGGCAGTATTTTGTAAGTCTAGTAAAGAAAACAGCGGCGGCACTATCTAAAGAATTGGGAAACCAAGGATAACAATCTATAAGTCACTAAAACTTTTAAAGGAGGGGAAAGGCTATGGCAAAAACAAAAATGACGGTAGGAGATTTTAAGAAATTTAAAAAGGAGGGAAAGAAATTTAGCTTTGTGACCGCTTATGACTATACAACAGCAACTATCGTAGATGAAAGCGACTGTAACATTATTCTGGTAGGAGATTCTTTAGGTATGATTATGTTGGGTTATAAGGGGACAGAATCTGTAACGATGGATGATATGGTGCATCATATTCGTCCGGTGGCAAAAGGGGCTCCTCATACATGGATTATCGGAGATATGCCTTTTGGGGCCTATATTACGCCGGAAATTGCAGTTGCCAACGCTGTTCGCCTCATTAAGGAGACAAATTGTGACTGCGTAAAACTGGAGGGCGGTGTAGAAATGCTTCCTCAGATTAAGGCAATTGTAGGAGTTGGCATCAATGTTATGGGACACATTGGCTTGACACCACAAACAGCTTCTTCTCTGGGAGGATTTAAAGTGCAGGGCGGAACCTCTGAAAGCGCTGCGAAGCTGATTAAGGATGCGATGGAATTGGAAAAGGCAGGATGTTTTTCCATTGTACTGGAATGTGTCCCATCTGGGGTTGGGAAAGCTGTAGCGGAAGCAGTGGAAATCCCCATTCTTGGAATTGGAGCGGGACCTCATGTTGATTGTCAGGTTCTTGTGACCCAAGACCTTCTTGGAATGTATGGTGATTTCAAGCCCAAATTTGTGAAGCAGTTCGCACAAGTTAGAAAGGTTATGATTGATGGGCTGAACGAATTCCATAAAGAGACATTGGATGGAACTTTCCCATCCCCTGAATTTTCTTTTAATAAACAAGTAGATATTCCTAAATTATACTAATGGATACAAAGGCAAATTTAGTTGGGTTTATCTTAAAGTAGAAAGGAAATGTCAAATGAAAATTGCGATAATCGGTGCGGGAGCCATGGGATGCCTTTATGGCGGAAAATTGTCTACAGTACCTGACAACCAAGTCTTTCTTCTTGATGTTTGGAAAGAACACGTAAATGCAATCAACAAAGAAGGCCTCTGCATGGAAGAAAACGGTGAACTGTTGCATTATCATAATTTGACTGCGACAACAGAAGCTGCCACGGTTGGTGTTGTTGATTTGGTAATTATATTCGTAAAATCCATACTGACAAGGCAGGCTGTAGAAGGTAATAAAGCTGTATTTGGAGATAATACAATGGCACTTACTTTGCAAAATGGAATGGGAAACGTTGAGAGTATCGGTTCCCAGATTGGTGCAAAAAATGTGATGGCGGGAACCACCGCACATGGTGCTACTATGTTGGGCCCAGGAAAGATACGCCATGCGGGGGTTGGAAAAACAATGATTGGCGAGCTTTCCGGAGTAAGGAGCAAAAGAATCAATGAAATTGCAGAAGTTTTTTCAGCAGCAGGATTGGAAGTTGAGGTTTCGGAAAACGTGTTGGGGCTTGTATGGGATAAACTTCTTGTCAATGTGGGTATCAATGCATTAACGGGAATTACGAAGCTGACAAACGGCGAACTTCTTGCATATCCAGAAATCGAAGGAATATTGGAAGAGGCTGTGAGGGAAGGTGTTGCAGTTGCAAATGCCAAGGGAATCGTTTTAGGGCACGCTGACCCTGTGGCACACACCAAGGCGGTTTGCAAAGCGACGGCAGCCAATAAATCTTCTATGCTTCAGGATGTGTTGAATCATAAACCCACAGAAATCGATATGATTAACGGTGCAGTTGTGAGAGAAGGAAAAAACACAGGCGTTGCTACCTCGGTAAACCAAGTGCTTTGTGGCTTAATTCATTATTTAGAAAGAGAAAGGCAAGGGATCCAATTTGACGGCTATCAGCACGAAAGGACGCTGAGGCACTTAGAACCTGATTAAAGGAGGGAAAGTATGGTACCGAAACTGACGGAAAAGGAGAGAAATCTTCAAATTAAAAAGGAAGCCCTTATTTCCATTGGCCTTTATGTTGCTTTCTTTTTATGGTGGTATTTTGCTGGATATGGTTTGGCAGAAGCTTCTAAAGAATATATTTATATTATGGGGCTGCCCCTTTGGTTCTTCCTAAGCTGCGTTGTAGGCTATGTTTTATTTTGTATTGCCGTAATTGTTGTCGTCAAGATGTTTTTCAAAGACTTTAGTCTAGATGAAATAGCGGAGGAAGGAAGGAGAGAGGGGGATGAAGGATGAGTTCATATACCATAACCTTAATGACTGTTTTAGTGCTTTATCTCCTTGCAAACTTGGGCATTGGCCTTTTTATCAGCAAAAAACAGGCTAAGCTAGATGCTGAAGCTGGAACCGGATTTATCAATAACTACTTTATTGGTGGAAGATCCATGGGCGGCCTTGTATTAGCGATGACGTTGATTGCCACGTTCACAAGCGCCAGTAGCTTTATTGGCGGCCCTGGTGTTGCATATTCCAAAGGGCTTGTTTGGGTATATTTATCAATCATTCAGGTTCCAACGGCCTTTATCATTTTAGGGATTTTGGGCAAGAAATTTGCCATCATTTCAAGAAAGACAAACGCCGTAACGGTGACAGACTACTTAAGGGCGAGATACAAATCACCGGTAGTTGTTATTGTTTCTTCTATAGCTCTTGTGTTGTTCTTTATGGCCCAGATGATGTCACAGTTTATTGGTGGGGCTGTATTGTTCCAAACAATTACAGGACTTCCCTATGTTTACGGATTACTTCTTTTTGGAGCCATTGTTATCCTCTATACAACCATCGGTGGGTTTAAGGCAGTGGTAACTACGGATACCATACAGGGTCTTGTTATGGTTTTGGGTGGTTTTATCATTTTGTTTACTATTGTGCGTGTGGGCGGAGGTTTTGAAGCTATTGTGGAAAAACTTAACGTGGTGAATCCCACATGGAATGATCCCACTGTGGGCGGTACAACACCAAAGGCATATGTAATGTCTTTCTGGGTACTTGTTGGTATTGGTGTGTTGGGTCTTCCTCAAACTGCCGTAAGAGGTATGGGCTTTAAGGACACAAAATCTCTCCACAATGCTATGATTTACGGCACCATTGTAGTGGGATTTTTAATGCTTGTTATGCATATTTCGGGAGCATTTGCACCGGCAGTTTTAGACCCCTCTGAGATTGCATCTTCTGACTATGTTGTACCTACTTTGGTGTTGAAATATATGAATCCCGTAGTGGCAGGCTTATTTATTGCGGCACCCCTATCAGCAGTGATGTCAACGGTATCTTCTTTGCTGATTTTGGCTTCTGCGGCCATAGTCAAGGATATTTACCTCAACTACATTGCCAAGGAAAAGGGGAATGTTGATAAGAATGATGCAAAATTTGATAAGAAAATCGGAAAAATGAGTATGATCACTACTTTAATTGTAGGAATTATCGTATTTATATTTACGATTTATCCGCCTGATTTGATTGTTTGGATTAATCTTTTTGCAATGGGTGGTCTTGAATGCGCATTTTTATGCCCAATTCTGTTTGGCTTGTATTGGAAAAAAGCAAATGCAACGGGGGCAATTTTATCCAGTGTTATCGGCGTTGTTTGTTTCTTGCTAATGACTACTTATAAAGTAAGTATTCTTGGCACGACTCCCATCGTACCATCCATCGTGGTTTCTATTGCAGTATTTGTTGTTGGTAGTTTGGTAGGGAAAAAATCAGACGAAGAAACTCTGAAATTGTTCTACTCGTAAGAAATAGTAAGTAATAAAAAAGCAAAGTGGGCTACCAAGGTTTCCTGCATTTATGCTATTTAAGGAGGAAAGCCCCACCTAAAATGGTGGGGCGCTAACTTTTCAACTTAAAAAAGGGCACAAGTAATGATTGATTCCTAAGGTGTTGAAAAAATCTTCCGTTATGGGGAGTTTACAATATTGATAGTCTCGACAAGGGGGGAGACAATGAAATTTGATTTTTCATACATAGATACGGCTTTTATAAGTGGCAAAGTGATAACTGTAAATGAAAGAGATGAAATTGCGGAGGCCGTGGGTGTAAAAGGCAATAAAATTGTTTTCGTGGGTTCCGATGAAGAAATCTTAAAGATCAAAGATAGTAAAACGAAAATGATTCATTTGCGAGGCAAAACACTGATGCCGGGTTTGATAGATTCTCATTACCATCCCATTCTTTCCGGGTTATTGGGGAAGGATTTGGATGCACCTATGATTGATACTTTTTACGAAAACTGCAAATCTCTATCCTATATGTTGCAGATGGTAGAAGATGCAGCGAAAAGAAAGAAACCGGGACAATGGATTTCTATGATGGGCTATGAACCAACTCTTTTTCCGGAACAACGCCATCCCACCATTTATGAGTTGGATTCAGCGGCACCCAATAATCCCGTTCACTGTATGCATGGTGGAGGACATATATGTATGTACAATTCTAAAGCATTGGAGTATTTAGATGTCTATACAGCGAAGGATGCGAAAAAATATCCTGAAGATGAAGTAGAGGTTGTTGATGGAAAATTAACCGGAATGGTTAGAGGGCATACCCATTTTTGGCTTTGGGGCAAGGTTGAATATACACAACAGGCGCAGGAACGGGCGGCAATGAAGGCACATCAGCATTGTTTGGAGAATGGTATTACCTCCATTCACGACTGCGGAGAATGTGATAAACCATCCTATCATATTATGCAAAAACTATGCCGAGAGGGAAAGTTTAAAGTCCGTTCTTATATGATGCTGCATAGTATTTTTGGAAAGAGATATTCTTTGATGGATAATGAACATTTTTTGGAATTAGGTTTGGCCAGCGGCCTTGGGGATGAACATTTTAAGATTGGCAGTTCAAAATTTATGATTGACGGTGGTTCTGGTGGACCTTCTTGTGCAACCAGAAAGCCTTATTCCCATAATCCTCACCTTCCCAGAGAAAAAGACTGGGAAAGAGAGGAGGTGGCGGAGTATATCAAAAAATTAAATGATGCGGAATGCCAAATAACAGCGCATGCTATTGGAGATTTAGCTGTGGAATTTATGGTGGAGGGGTATGAGAAAGCCTTCGAAACAAATCCAAGGCAGGATCTTCGTCACAGGATTGAACATTGCACCATTGTGGATGAAGATTTGGTGAACCGTATGGCAAAAATGAATATCTGTCCCAGCGTAAATGTATCTTCCATTCAGAAGCTGGGGGCACAATTCGTTGACTTCTATGGGGAGGGGAGAAATAAGTATATCTGTGCCCTTCGAAGTATGCTGGATGCCGGGGTGAAATGTTCTTTACATAGTGATATCCCATCCTATCCTGCCGGGCTTGCTGTTTTAGATGCCGCTGTAAATCGGTATGATAGGTCTGTTGGGTTTCAATGTAATAAAATGCAGGCTGTCTCGGTACTTGAAGCAATTCGTTGTGCTACAATAAATGGAGCATACAGTTCCTTTGAAGAAGATATTAAGGGCAGTATTGAGGTTGGAAAGTTGGCAGATTTGATTGTTCTCTCAGAGGATATTCTTGCCATCCCTCCTATGGACATTGTGAATTTGGAAGTGGAAATGACCATGATTGATGGAGTTATTGAATATCAAAGGTAAAGGAAATTTCAAAATCATTTAACCCCCAATTTTATAATTGCGGATTTAGAATATGCTTGTTATAGTATTGACTATGTTTTTTTATTGTGATAATATGAGAGAAAATAAATAAAAGCAGGGGAGCTTGTGTACAGGCTGAGAGGAAGTAATAACTTCGACCCTTAACCTGATTTGGATAATGCCAACGTAGGAAGCGCAAGTGCCGTTTATCGTAGCAGAAAGTACCAATCAAGGTATTTTCTGCTTTTTTAGTTAAAAATAAATGAGTTTAATTCCCTGTTTCTTTAAATTTACTAAGAAAAGGAGAAAGAATTATGAATTATAACACGCAAATGGAAGCAGCCAAAAAAGGAATTATAACGCCACAAATGAAACTTGTTGCAAAAAAAGAATGCAGAGATCCAGAGTTTATCAGACAGTATGTGGCAGAAGGCAAAATTGCAATTTGCGCCAACAAAAATCACAAATGTGTGGACGCAAACGGTGTTGGTTCTATGCTTAGAACAAAAATAAATGTAAACCTTGGTGTTTCCAGAGATTGCAAGGATTATGACGTTGAAATGAAAAAGGTTATGGAAGCTGTAAATATGGGGGCAGAAGCTATTATGGACTTGTCTTCCCATGGAGATACAACAGGATTTCGAAGGAAGCTGACTTCTGAATGCCCGGCTATGGTCGGTACAGTACCTGTTTATGATTCTGTTATACATTATCAAAGAGATTTAGCGACTTTAACAGCGAAAGATTTTATTGAGGTGGTGCGACTACATGCACAAGACGGTGTTGACTTTGTAACCTTACACTGTGGTATAACACGCAAAACCATTGAGCAAATAAAATCACATAAAAGAAAAATGAATATTGTATCCAGAGGTGGCTCTCTTGTGTTTGCTTGGATGTGTATGACAGGAAATGAAAATCCATTCTACGAGTATTATGATGAAATTCTTGAAATTTGTAGAGAATATGATGTTACCATTTCCTTAGGCGATGCCTGCCGTCCAGGTTGTCTTGCTGATGCAGGGGATGTTTGTCAAATAGATGAGCTGGTTCGTTTAGGTGAATTAACAAAAAGAGCTTGGGCAAAAGATGTTCAAGTTATGGTTGAAGGTCCTGGGCATGTTCCTCTTGATCAAGTGGAAGCAAACATGAAAATACAACAAACCATTTGTATGGGCGCACCTTTCTATGTGCTTGGCCCTATCGTAACAGATATTGCTCCCGGATATGATCATATCACTGCGGCAATCGGTGGTGCTGTTGCGGCAATGGCAGGGGCAGCGTTCCTATGCTATGTTACTCCGGCGGAACATCTTGCATTGCCAAATGTTGATGATGTAAAACAAGGGATTATTGCTAGTAAAATCGCAGCTCATGCAGCGGATATTGCAAAGAAAATACCAAATGCAAGAGATTTAGATGATAAAATGGCAGATGCAAGAAGAAAATTGGACTGGGAAGGGCAGTGGGAATGTGCCCTTGATCCTGAATATGCAAAATCTATCCGTGATGAAAGAACGCCTGAATTTGATGATACTTGTTCTATGTGCGGTAAGTTTTGTGCTGTGAGAAGTATGAATAAAGCCTTAAGTAATGAATATATTGATATTTTGTAATGGCTTTAAAAATAAAGATTGTACTTGTAGAATGTCCATGTCAAGGAACTAGCCAATTACCTGTTGCTACAATAAGGGAAATCAGTTTTAGCGTATTATCATAAAAAGTACCAGATGTAATAGGTGTGTTTATGATGTAATTCCAGAGTGCTAATTTCCATGCATCATTATTAGGCTCACAAAGGGCAGAAACCAAGAAAGGTGCAATAAATGATAGTTGACTCGGCGTACCAAAGGAAGTGCCGGGTATACCATTGGCTAGATAGTATCCAGACATAATTTGAGCGGGATTATCTTTGGTTTTCAGTTGTACCCATGAATTTAACCTACGGAGTTGATTGGATACAGGAGTATGATACAAGATACTGTCCATAGCATAACGCCAAGGGATACGACAGCTATTATAATAGTAGTCACCATCATGGGTAGACTCAAGTACTTTGTATGTGGGGGGCAATGTAGTGATGATTAACTTGGATAAAAAAATCAGGCATAAGTCCATTTAGCATACTTTGAAGTGTCATTTGATAGTTAATGATAGAGTGTATACGGAAGAGAACATTTTTCCATTTACATCTATTCTGTATGTCCACTTTTAGAAAGTTTTTAATAGTATAAGTGATAAAATCTGAGCTTCGGGTAACGCCAGTATAAAAGCCCTGATTTTCCTCAAGCACCCAGTCTCCAAGCAAAAGAATGGAAGTTTGAGGGAAAACACAACGCATCATTAATGCATTCATTCGCAATCGTGCATCGTTAAAATAATTGCTTGCTGGATTTGTTTTACCCCACAGTCGATGTGCCAGAAGCAGGCCATAGGTAATGTCCATATCTCCGTCTGTAGCAGAGGAGGTCTTATCACTGCTGTTAATGATAATATGGTCAGGTGTCTCTATTTGTTGCCATGCCATGAGATTGGGATTATAGTAGCTTGGATAGTGTTTTATGTAGTTACATAGTGCTTCAAAGTGTTTTTTGGCATCTTTATCAAAGGGAGACATCATGGGGAAAATGCACATACCATATCCCATGGCTTCAGAACAGGTTACGGCATTGTTTTCTGTTGGCTGGTCATATGTATAAAAGAGATATTCTTGAAGTGGTGAGGTTTCTTGGACTTTTCTGAGATACCGAGTTTTCCATTCTTCATAAAATGAAACAAGTATTTTATTTAAAGTTTTCTGTGAATAGGTGGATTTTAAAGTATTATTGTAAAGCAATGGGATACCTCCGGAATTAAGCAAAGTGAATTTTATAAGTATATATTCTTTTGTCATAGAGACTATGTTTAAAGGCTATTGAACTGCACAATATTACAGGGGGATATGGATAAAAAATTTTGGATGGGTCATGTAAAAAGGCTAAGAGATAGGTCAATATAAGACTTAAGACTTAGCTTTTTTTATGGTTCCATGTTAATATAATTCAAAATCTGGTATAATATTGAAAGAATTAGGTGATGAAGGAACTAACTTTAAGGAGGAATATGGAATGCAATATTTTAATAGTGATTACTTGGAAGGCGCACATCCTAAAATATTACAAAGGCTTTTAGAAAGCAATATGGAAAAAACAGAAGGCTATGGAATGGACAAATATTGTGAAAGTGCAAGAGAAAAAATTCGAGGGGCTTGTAAATGTCCGGAAGCTGAAATTTATTTTTTATCCGGTGGAACGCAGACCAATGCAACGGTAATTGATAGTCTTCTTTATTCATTTGAGGGTGTGATTGCTGTAAAATCCGGGCATATAAACACTCATGAGGCGGGTGCAATAGAGACAAGTGGCCATAAGGTTTTAGAGGTTGAAGGTCAGAATGGAAAATTATCGGCAGATACAGTGGAAGTTTATTTGAAAAACTTCGAAGAAGATGGAAACCATGAGCATATGGTAGCACCGGGAATGGTCTATATTTCTCAGCCAACTGAGTATGGAACACTTTACACAAAAGAAGAATTGAAGGAAATATCTGCTGTATGCAGAAACCATAAAGTCTTTCTTTACCTTGACGGTGCCCGACTTGGCTATGGATTAATGGCAAGAGACTCAGACGTTACACTTGAAGAGATAGCTACGTATTGTGACGTGTTCTATATAGGTGGGACAAAGGTTGGCGCATTATTGGGGGAAGCTGTTGTCATAACGCCTACAGTTAGAATCAAGAATTTTTTTACAATTATAAAACAACATGGAGCTTTACTTGCAAAAGGAAGGCTGTTGGGCATTCAATTTGATACCTTATTTACAGATAATCTTTATTTTGAAATTTCAAAACATGCTATCGACATGGCAATGAAATTAAAAGAAGGATTTGAGCAAAAAGGTTACCAGTTTTATATTGATTCCTCAACAAATCAACAGTTTATTGTTTTACAAAATGAAAAAATGGAAGCATTATCGAAAAAAGTTGCATTTAGTTTTTGGGAAAAGCTAGATGATGAGTATACTATAGTGCGATTTGCAACAAGCTGGGCTACAAAAGAAGAGGATGTTGAAGCCTTGATTCAATTACTATAGGGCTTTATTTCTGACATAGAAAAAGTAGAAGCATTAAATATAGTGGTAAAACAAAGGTTGCGTTTTTAAGCGAATATATTGACTGGTATCTGCATTTTGGCAGGAGATTTGGTTCGTTGATTACAGTAAGAAAGAATCATGATAAATTCCATATATTCCATCAATGGAAGTGGCAAAACGTATTGTTTTGCCACTTTTTATATCGGTTTAGCATAGCAAACAGATTTTTTTCATCATTTTACTATAAACATGCCCTTTGCTCTAATTTGTACATTTGATTCTTACGTTCTCTTCCTATAAAAAATAGACTCAGAAGTAAGGTAAACAATTCTGTAACAGGTGCCACAAGCCAAACGCCTGTGATACCCAGCAGTGGAGGCAAAGTGAAAATACAAATCAACAGAATGACCAAGCCTCTCGCAGAAGATATGACAGCTGACTCTTTTGCCTTCCCAATTGATGTGAAATAAAAAGAAGTAATTGTATTAATTCCCGAAAAAAGAAATGAAACAGCAAAGATTATTATACCAGAGCGCACCATTTGCTCCACGACTTCATTTTTTACAAACAGACTGCTGTACCATCCAGAACCAATGGAAACAAGCAAAAGCACCACTGTTCCTACAATGAGCACCATGAAGTTGGTTATTCTACGCAAGTTTGCTGCAAGGAAATGGTCTTTTGCTCCATAAGAAAAGCTAATGAGAGGGCTTGCGCCCTGTCCAAAACCGACAATTATCATGCTGAAGATATAGGCAATATAACCCACTATGGTAAATGCAGTCACGCCGTCCACACCAATATTCTTTAGAATTACAAAGTTATAGGCAAACATAGAAATGCTCAGGGACATTTCACCAACAAATTCTGAACTACCATTGAGTAGTGTGCTACGCAATACTTTACCTGAAAAAGAAAAACCGTGGAATTTATATATGCTTGACTTTTTGATGAAAAAGTAAAGAATGCAGCAAAGTGTAACAAGGGCAGAGAGTAGAGAAGCAGTAGCGACACCCTTGACGCCAAAGTGAAACCAGCGTACAAACATATAATCAAGGAAGATATTCAGGAACACATTTAAAATATTAACCTGCATAAAATACTGTGGTTTACCTTCCCCTCTAATAAACATACCATAGGATGCGTTTATTACCATAATGGGAAGCTCTACCAGCATAATGCCATAATAGTCCTTGAAAAATCCTACCACTTTTCCATCAGCATTTAACACATGAAGCATAGGATCAAGACAAAGCCACATGATGATGCTGAGCAGAATGGTAGCAACCATTGCCGTACACATAGTTTGATTAAAAACACTGTTGCACTTTTTGATATCTCCGCTGCCAAGAGTTATTCCAGCCATTGCTATGCCGCCTACTGACACCATGAGTCCAACTGCAAGGAATAAATAGACAATGGGTAACCCTAAGTTAACCGCAGCGAGCCCTTCTTTTCCCACATAGTTTCCAATAAAAAAACCATCGGCAACCGTAATCAGTGAGGTCAGCACCATTGCAATAATAGATGGAATGGAAAATTGCAAAATTGTTTTGATTTTGTTGTTTTGAATACACTCTAAGTTCATTTTTCATTTCCTCCTTATATCTAACGTTCACACGGAATAGGATAAAAGAATGAAAAGAAAAATACTTCTGTTTTTGTGCCTTATTTGATGGGGATACAAAGATCAATTTCCATATACATGGAATCACAGTCTACTTTTCTGTAAATTTCAAAGCCATAGCGATCGTCAATTTCACAATTACTTTGGGGCAGCCACACATTAAAAATACTTTGATAAGATGTGTATATTTCCTTCGCCAACCCTCTAAAATGGTAAATTACAAACTTTCCACCTTTTAGTATATAGGTGTTTTCAAGATTACAGTTCTCTGGGGCGGTCATACAGATTTCATATAGACATTTATCTATGTGAGTGATGGACGGGTCATCATAAGTTCGCTCGATAAACAATGTTAACTCAGTGATATAGTTCTTGTATTTTTCTTGAAACTCTTCCCAATGAACCGATAGATCCCCATAATTTCCTTTATGCCGCTGATATATAATAGGACAATCTTCAAGAATTTCTATTGAGATTTTTTGGTTGCATACCTCAAATGATTCTAATCCTATCGTAGCACAATTGAATATTGGGTTCGCTAAAGATTTTTGAGTGATATTTCGGCGAAATTCCATTGGGGATAGATTATGGTGTTGTTTAAAAGCAGAGCAATAGTTCGATGAGCTATAACCATAATCACAGCTGATATCGGTAATACTTCTGTTTCTTTCCACCTTTAAGCGAAATGCACTTTGTTCCATTTTCACTCGTTTGATAAATTCATAAATGCTTTCTCCCGTTTCCATTTTAAACATCCTGGAAAAGTAATATCTAGAAAAATTACAATGAGAGGCAATTTCATCAACAGATACATTTTCATTGATGTGATTTAAGATATAATCTATTGCACGATTTATATATTCATTGTTTATCATTTTTCCTCCCCCTTTTTGAGTACAATTATTGCTTTGGGTATATGGATAAACGTATAAAGCTACGACAATCCTAGAAGAGTATTCGTAATTTACCATAGTTAAGATTTTACTTCAATATAAAAATAAGAACAATAGTAATTTAAGCAGTTGGGAAAGAATTGTTTGCTCATTGTTTCAATGCAAGCATTGATGTGACATAGTTATGATATAAAAAAAGTGGACAGTATTCCAAATGTTGGGGAATATTATGTACATTTCATCTTGACTAATATATCTTTGTGATATATTGTTATGATATATTAAAGGGGCAGGGTGAATATGTATGAAAGAGAACACAGGAAAATCGAAATATGTAGTGTTGGGAATGCTGGCACGTATGCCGCAAACCGGCTATACAATAAAAAAATGGATTGAGAATGAATATAGCCATTTCTGGCAGGAGAGCTTTGGGCAGATTTATCCAACACTGAAAAAACTGGTGGCTGAGGGGCTTGCCGTAAGTTTCGAAGATAGCGAAACCGGGAAGGGGAGAGGGCGGATCGTATACAGCATAACTGATGCAGGCAGGAAAGTGCTTTTAGATTGGCTGTGTAAAGAGCCTGAGATTGAAAAGCTTAGATATGAAATACTTCTCAAGGTATCCTTCGGGGAAAACACTGAGCCGGAGGTGTTACTCGGGCATTTGGATGACTTTATAAAAAGAAATGAAAATCTGATTAAAGATATGAACGGTTATATCGAGCATTTTGATCTGCTTAAAGCCCAGGGAACAGACTGTACTTATAGCCAACTCACTGCACTTAGCGGTGTCTATATGTATTCGGCAATGAGAGATTGGGCTGTGAAGGCAAAGAATGTTATTTCGGGGAAGGAAGATGATTTATAATGAGACAAAGGATTCGCAAAGGTATGCTGGTTTTTTCCTCGTTGATGTTTCCTTTAACGTTTTTCTTTTTATCCCCTTTTGTAATTGTTATATCTGCGGTAAATGGCTTGTTAAATGGAAGCGCAATTGTTTTTGGGTTGCTTTTACTATTTTCAATGGTTGGCAGTCGTCTTTTTTGCGGTTGGCTTTGTCCCGGTGGTGCGGTACAGGACCATATTTCTGCTGCCAATAATCGCCACTGGAACAGTAACGGTAAAAACCTTTCTAAATACATCATATGGATGGTTTGGTTTTCATTCGTTATTTTTCTATGGATAAAGAACCGCCCCCTTAAAGTGGACTTTTGGTGTTTTACGGATATAAACTTGCAATATTTTATCATCTATGCAATTGTTATGACGATAATCTATCTATTCACGCTTTTGACCGGCAGACGGGGAATGTGTCACAGTCTTTGCTGGATGGCACCATTTATGATAATTGGAGAAAAGCTTGCAGACGTTCTTTATATCCCCAGATTCAGGCTTAAAGCGAAACCTGAAGATTGTGTTTCCTGCGGAAAATGCAGTAGGAACTGTCCTATGGGCCTAGACGTAGTAGAGATGGTTAAATCGGGAAACTTGGATTCGGTTGAATGCATAAATTGCCTAGAATGTGTGGATGGCTGCCATAAGAAAGCAATCAGCTTTGGCATATGGCAGAAACAACAACAATACAAAAATTTTAAAACATGAAAGGAGATTTATTATGAGTACTTTGATTGTATTTTTTTCATTTGAGGGCAACACAAAATTCATTTCAGAAACCATTGCTAAAACAATGAATGCAGATACGATGGAATTGAAAATAAGCAAGGAATACCCTAAAAAGGGATTTGGTAAATATTTCTGGGGAGGAAAAAGCGTTATTTTTGGTGAGAAACCAGAGCTTATAAACGATAGAATTGATTTGAGTCGATACGAGACAATTTTAATCGGGACGCCAGTTTGGGCAGGATCATATTCCCCGCCTATAAAAACTTTTTTAGAAGAATACCGCATTCAGGGCAAGCGGATTGCTCTGTTTGCCAGCCACGGAGGGGGTGGAGCTAAAAAGTGCTTTGCCAAATTAAAAGATGCATTGCCAGGAAATGAGTTTATAGGTGAAATAGCCTTAGTCGAACCCAAGAAAAATCCCGAAGATAGTTCCAATGAAGTTGTTAAGTGGGCAGCGGAACTTTTAATGAAGGAATGAACCTAAAGTTTTTTTGATTAGTGGGTATATCATATGCGTATGGATCTTTTTCCTGAACAAGATAATCTATAGGTATTCATTATCCTTAGAAAAATCTATGTATGTTTTTTGTTGAGAATCCTCAGTATACTTAATTTTTTTTGCTCAGCCATGTATAATAGTTAATCTTGCTTTGATTCAGACGAAACAAAAATTATTCTCTCTATGAGCTTCTTAAAAAACAGTTTTTAATGTGTTTGGTGGAAAGAGTATGCTTAGGGATGAATTTCATGCAATAATTAAAAAGGTTTTTATTTGTTTCGGAATTCGGCTCACACTCCTATGTTTGAAGAATCGGACAAGTTTATGAATATAATCCAAGGAGATGTTCTCCAAGGTAAAACTGAGTTTGCAGAAAGCACTGATATATTGAAAATATGGATGAATGATGAAAATCAGAATGTTTCGGAAGAATATTATGATCAATATATCATTGACATAGCCAAAAAACTTCATAGTCAGAAAACAATGGTGAATATATTAAAGCAGGAAGATTAATTGGTGAGGTTATGGAGAATTTAGAGCAGCAAATAGGTGATGAGTTTTTGCAATACCGTTTAAAGAAGTTAATTAATAAAGGAGTTTTTGAAGTAGAGGGTAGGATAGAAGCCATGCTCTATACTGTAGCAAGTTGAAAAACTAATATCAATTTTAAAATTATATCCCACAAGGTTTCAATGGGGTTTTCAGTATAAATAAAAAGATTAAATGTCTTTGGACTCTTGCTTATATTAGATTATAGAATTTTCAAGGGAAAAAATATTCCATACTTTTTAACAATTCAAAAAACAGTTAATGTGCAGTGATTTTGCAGGTTAACTGTTTTTTATATTACACGAGTATTTCTTTTGAAAAGATAAATTTTCATTTATTGGTGAAACTTGACAGATCATATTAATTGGACTACAATTTAACTGATAACAATTAGGAAGCAAACAATTAGGAAGCAAATTTTAAGGAGGGCATATGGATCAAAGTTTTCATTATTTAAGTATGGTAAATTATGCTTTATTTCAAAAAAAAGTTTTAAATAAGCTAATGGAAATAGGTTTAACACCTGGACAGCCAAAAGTATTAGATTATCTTAGTATACACGACGGTAGTATTCAGAAGGATATTGCAGGTGGATGTCATATAGACCCGGCTACACTTACGGGCATTTTGGAACGTATGGAAGAAAAGGGGCTGGTGGAACGACGCGTAATAAAAGGCAACCGTCGTTCTAGTTATGTGTATTTAACAAATGACGGCAGAGAAAACAGTAAAAAAGTTGCAGATGTTTTTAGAGAAATAGAGACAGAAGTTTTTAAAGGGATTCATAAAGAGGAAATAGAGCGGTTTATGAATATATTTTATCAAATATTTTGCAATCTGAGCAATACGGAGGGGCAGGAATGAATAAGCAAGAACTATTTAAAAGATACATTGTATTTATTATCGGGCTATTTATCAATTCATTTGGTGTAAGTTTTATCACAAAGGCAAGTCTTGGTACATCACCAATTTCAAGTATTCCATACACATTAAGCCTTGGTTTTAAGCCGACATTGGGGATGTTTACGCTATATATGAGTATTTTGCTCATTGTTATTCAAATAATATTGCTTCGAAAGAATTTTCCGAAACAATATTTATTGCAGATACCTGTTTCTTTTGCTTTTTCTTGGTTTATTGATTTAACCATGAACTTGCTTTCCTTTATGATTCCAAGTACATACTTAATGAAATTTATTTCTTTGATTGTTGGATGTATCATTTTAGGGGTAGGAGTTTATATGGAGATGATAGCAGATGTTGTTATGCTGCCGGGAGAATCATTTGTGAAAGCGATATCAGTGACATTCCATAAAGACTTCGGAAAGACAAAGGTTGTATTTGATACAGCTATGACACTTATTGCAGCTGTAATCGGGTTTATCTTATTCCATAAACTTGCAGGTGTTCGTGAGGGGACTGTTCTTGCAGCATTACTGGTAGGGATGATAGCCAGGTTATTAAAGAGAAAATTAATTTTTATTGAAAACTTCATATTAAAGGATGCCAGAGCAAAAGCAGAAAGGCCGGTTAAGGAGAATTCAGATACGATTGTTATTACAATTAGTAGAGAATTTGGAAGTGATGGAAGGAAAATAGCACAGGAATTGGCGAAACTTTTAGGTTTTGATTACTATGATAAAAATATAATAGAAATGACAGCAAAAGAAAGCAATTTTTTAGAAGAATACGTAGAATCAAAAGAACAGACTATGACAAACAGATTTTTGTATGATTTGTTTTCACAGTACCAAGCTTTTTCGGAAGATAAAACAAAACTAGATGAGTTATACGAGATCGAGGCTAAAATTATTCGGGAGGCTGCGACTAAAGGCAATTGTGTAATTGTGGGAAGATGCGCAGATTATATTTTAAGGGATGTATATCAATGTTATAATGTCTTTTTATATGCAAAAGAAGACTTTAAAGTGCAGCTTATTATGCAACGGGAGCATATGGAAAAAGTGGCAGCGTTGAAGCATATGAGAGATATTAATAAAAAGCGATCCATGCATTATAATTATTACACAGGAGGAATTTGGGGAATGAGTAAAAATTACAATTTATGTCTTGATGTTAGTACAATTAGTATTAAAGATGCGGTAAATATGATAAAGGAGTATATTTCACGTTCTAAAAATGATTAAAAGGGCGTAAAAAGAGTTGATAAAAAATATTAATATCCAGGTATTACTAGGAAATTTACTTTCATTGGTCTAAGCATTTTTGGCGGTTATACTAAAGCCGATTTCTCACTAAAAATTGGGGTTATTTATTATTTTTACAATCCTTTTTATTTATTGCATAAAAATGTAGGCGGTGCTGAGTACTCAGTGCTGTTTTTTGTTGGGGAAGTATTTTGAAGTAGATGATTACTGCCGATTATTTTAAAGAAGTAAATAACTTGAGAATATTTTTAACTTGAGATGTCAGTAACTGTGGAAAGATAACCTCCTGTATGATAAAATAATTTATTACATGCAGGAGGTATTTTTTATGTATGGAAAATCTAATAATAATATTCAATTTTGTGGATGAAAAGTTAAATATCATATAAAATCTAAAATACGACAGCCCATCCTTTGAACAACCAACACTCTTAAAATGATCAAACTGTGTTGGGATAAAATGCTTAATTTGAACAATGTTAGAATCGAGGAAAGATATGCAGATTGTTTATATATATTTGAATGTTGTTTCTTTAATTATTATAAGTTTATTGGGTATGCTGAGCTTCAAGAATAGAGATGAGCAGTGTTCAAAATATTTTACATATTCAATGATTTTTATGATAATATGGACGCTTGGAACAGTTTTTGAATTATCTACCCATAATTTTTATTTGAAGGTGTTTTTTCGAAATGTAGTTCAATTTGGTATGGCCTTTGTTTCTATATCGGATTATTGGTTTGTAGTATCTTATACGAAATCTGAAAATAGTGTCCATAGAGCAATCCTGTGTATTTTTATTATTCTAAATATTCTTTCCATGATATTATTGTTCACTGATCCCATACATAACTTAATGAGATCAAAAATTTATATGTTAGAATCAAATGGTGACTTTGATTTAATTGTTACATCTACCTACCTTGGCGCTTTCTTTGTCCAAATCCGCTTTATTTTGTTTGGGTTTGCAACGGTGCTTTTATTTATTCATTTAGCTAAAATTTTTAGAAATATGCGAAAACAAGTGATTATGATTTCTATGGGGTGCCTACTTGCGTTAGTATTATTAGTTGCCCAGCAATATTGGTTGCAAGATCATGGATTTTCAGTGCCGATGTCAGTTATTATGTGTATCCCATACATATTTATAAGCATAGGTGTTTTCAAATATGATTTTTTGTCTGTATCACCATTGGCAAAAGATTGGGTCATCAATTCCCTAGAGGAGGGGATTGTTGTACTATCCAAGGAAGGAAAGATTCTGGAAGCCAATACTGCGGCGTCCATATTCTTAGACGATTTTGGGTATATGCTTGATAAAAATGCTTTATATAACATTTATAACAGGGTAGAAGATTCTGTTCATCAGTTGAAATTAGAAACAGCATCGGGTATCTATTATTACGAAGTGAAAATTCATCATTTCCTAATGAAAAATGGCAAAAGAGGAGGTGGTGTGGCTGTTATTAGGAATATAACGGAGCAGATGGTTAGACAACATGAGCTGCAAGAAAAAGCAGAACTTGATGGGCTAACACAAATTTATAATCGTAAAACCCTTGAAAGAGAATATGGAGCCCTTAAAAATGGTTCCACTAGTATTATGATTATAGATATTGATAAATTTAAACAGATTAATGATACCTTTGGACATCCTACGGGGGATGCAGTTATCCTTGGTGTTGTAGAGGCAATGAAAAAATGTATAGGTAATACTGATTTAATTGGTCGTTTAGGTGGAGATGAGTTTTGCATTATTCTTAAGGAGGGTTCTACAGAACGATGTCAAGATATTTCCAACCAGATCTTTGAGAAAATTAAATTCCAACGATATGAGGTGGCTTGTAAATTGCCTAATATTCAAGTAAGTATCGGGGCAGCTACTAATTTGGAAGTAGAAACTATACCCTTTGAGGATGCCTATAAGAAGGCAGATGACATGCTTTATACGGCGAAACAAAAAGGTGGGAATTGTTGCGTTATACAATAAAAGTGATAATTTGAATCATTTTTTTATGGTGTAGAAAAATGCGAGAAGGTTTTTAATGTAAAATATCAGTATGGTTTGTGAGGGCGTATGGAGAATTGGAATTTGGATCAGAACAAAAATAAGTGGATATGAAGATGAAAAACGCCTGCTTGTGTATGAAATTTTATACAGGATAACACGCAAGGCACCCTATGCTGCAAATTCATAAAGTCCCTTGTAACTTTCTGAGTGCATTTCCAATAAATAGAAATGTACTGGAGATTGTAAAAAAGGTTACAATAGAATATAATAAGATTGTTATTACTGACACCGAATACGGGATATAAGGTGAAAGGCTTCGCGACAACGTAATTCGTTATGGAATGCTACGCCTTTAGGCGTATTTTTTTTACTATAAAATATGTGGAGGAATCAGTATGGAAACAAGAGTTGCTATTATAGGAATCATTGTAGAAGAAATTGATTCTGTTTCAAAATTAAACAGTATTCTCCATGACTACGGAACGTACATCATAGGAAGAATGGGGATTCCCTATAGAGAAAAAAAAATTAATATTATCAGCGTTGTTGTAGATGCGCCCAATGATATTATAAGTACTTTATCAGGTAAGCTTGGGAGACTGCCAGGTGTAAGCACCAAAACTGTATATTCAAAATATCCTACAAAAACAAACGAGGAATAAAATGAAAGAGCTTATAGATAATTTATATGCAACACAGCAGCTTGAACCCACAGAATTCAAGGCGCTAATAGAAGGAAGAACTCCAGAGCTTGCAGAATATCTTTTTGATAAAGCCAATCAGATAAAAACAAAGCATTACAGTAATGACATATACATTAGAGGACTTATTGAATTTACGAATTATTGCAAGAACGATTGCTATTATTGCGGAATTAGGAAAAGCAATACCAATGCACAACGGTATAGGCTAACAGAGGAAGAGATTCTAAATTGCTGTGAAACAGGATATGCGCTTGGCTTTCGGACCTTTGTGCTTCAAGGTGGGGAAGATCTCTATTTTTCGGATGATAAATTAGTACACATCATTGCTTCCATAAAAAAGCAGTACTCGGATTGTGCCATTACTCTTTCTATTGGAGAACGAAGCTATGAAAGCTATCTGGCATTTTACAATGCCGGGGCTGAACGATATCTTCTGCGCCATGAAACTGCGGATGAGGAGCATTATAAAAAGCTACATCCCCAAAACCTTACTTTATCCAATAGAAAGGCTTGCCTTTTTGATTTAAAACAAATTGGCTTTCAAATTGGATGTGGTTTTATGGTGGGTTCCCCATTTCAAACAGTGGACAATCTTGTAGAAGATTTAGTCTTTATAAAAGAACTACAGCCCCATATGGTTGGAATTGGGCCATTTATTCCCCACCACGAAACGCCATTTGCAAATGAGGCAGGGGGTTCTTTAGAATTAACGCTATTTATGTTAGGTCTCATAAGGCTCATGGTTCCGGAGGTTCTGCTTCCTTCCACAACGGCTCTTGGAACGATTGATCCATTGGGAAGAGAACAAGGGATTTTAGCTGGTGCCAATGTTGTTATGCCTAATCTTTCACCGATTTCGGTAAGAAATAAATATATGTTATACGACAATAAAATTTGCACAGGCGATGAAGCCGCAGAATGCAGATTTTGTATGCAAAAGAGAATGGAAAACATAGGGTATCAGGTTGTGGTATCCCGTGGGGATCATTTTTCTTTGCAATAAATAAAGCTGAAGGGAAAGAATATCTGACCCGATTAAGAGAGGAGAAATAAAATGTATCATCCAAAATCAAGGAAAGCAGAGGAATTTATCTGCCACGAAGAAGTGTTGGCAACACTGAATTATGCCCAGGAGAACAAAAACAATATAAAGCTTATTGAAAAAATTATTGAAAAAGCCCATCTGAAAAAGGGGCTTACTCACAGGGAAGCGGCAGTGCTTTTAGACTGCCAAATAGAAGAAAAAAACCAAGAAATTTATGCACTGGCGGAGCAGATTAAAAAAGATTTTTACGGAAACCGTATTGTCATGTTTGCTCCGTTATATTTGTCCAATTATTGTGTAAACGGATGTGTATATTGTCCCTATCACTTGAAAAACAAACATATTACGAGAAAGAAAATGACGCAAGAAGAAATCAGACGGGAAACAATTGCTTTACAGGATATGGGACATAAAAGGCTTGCTTTAGAAGCCGGAGAAGACCCTGTAAATAATCCGATTGAATATATATTGGAGTCCATAAAAACAATTTATAGTGTGAAACATAAAAATGGTGCAATCAGGCGTGTTAATGTAAACATTGCAGCAACTTCCGTGGAAAATTACAGAAAATTAAGGGATGCGGGAATTGGAACCTATATTTTATTTCAGGAAACATATCATAAAGAAAGCTATGAAAGACTTCACCCAACAGGTCCAAAGCATAACTATACATACCATACGGAAGCCATGGATAGAGCGATGGAAGGTGGAATTGATGATGTTGGGATTGGTGTATTGTTTGGCTTGGAATTATATCGATATGAGTTTGCGGCGTTACTCATGCATGCAGAACATTTAGAAGCCGTTTTTGGTGTGGGCCCTCATACAATTAGTGTTCCCAGAATCCGCCCGGCAGACGATATAGACCCTTCTTCTTTTGATAATGGAATTGATGATGATATATTTGCAAAATTAGTAGCTTGTATTAGAATCAGCGTTCCTTACACCGGCATGATTGTATCTACAAGGGAGAGTAAAGAATGCAGGGAAAGGGTTTTGCATCTTGGGGTATCCCAGATCAGTGGTGGTTCCAAAACAAGTGTAGGTGGCTATGCAGAAGATGAACCTGAGGAAGAGGATTCTTCTCAATTTGAGCTCAATGATAATAGAACTCTCGATGAAATTGTAAAATGGCTAATGGAACTTGGATATATTCCAAGCTTTTGCACAGCTTGCTATAGAGAGGGCAGAACCGGTGACCGATTTATGCAACTTTTGAAAAGCGGACAAATCCATAACTGCTGTCACCCCAATGCTTTAATGACTTTAAAGGAATATCTTGAAGATTATGCTTCTACCGGTACAAAAAACCTAGGGAGTCAATTGATTTTAGACGAAATCCACAACGTTCCAAATGAAAAAGTAAGAAAAATTGTTGTGGAGAATCTTGAAAAAATCAGTAGTGGAAACCGTGATTTTAGGTTTTAGGAGGATTTAAATGGGATTGAATGAAACACCGGCAGCAAATAGAATCCATATCGCTATTTTTGGAAAAAGAAATGTGGGAAAATCCAGTCTTTTCAATGCCATCACAAACCAAGATTTAGCGGTAGTATCTGAAAAGAAAGGAACCACAACAGATCCTGTTTATAAATCTATGGAACTCCTCCCCCTTGGACCGATAATGATCATTGATACACCCGGAATTGATGATGAAGGGAAGCTTGGTGCTTTACGTATAAAAAAGGCACAACAAGTACTGAATAAAACAGATATTGCGCTACTTGTGATGGATTCTAGGGAAGAAAAATCAGCAGAAGATGAAGAACTCGTTCAGTTATTTCAAGAGAAAGATATTCCGTATATTCTTGTTTATAACAAGGTTGATTTCATTAAATCACAAAAAAGTACCGATGACCAAAGCATTTTTGTAAGTGCAAAAACAGGAGACCAAATAGAACAGCTAAAAGAAAAAATCGGAAAACTGATTACTTCAGATACTTCGAAATCTCAAATTGTTGGGGATATTCTTAAACCTTGCGATTTTGCTGTGTTGATAGTACCCATAGATAAAGCTGCACCAAAAGGCAGGCTGATTTTACCACAGCAACAGACAATTCGGGATATATTAGAGGCGCAAGCAGTTTCTATTGTAGTGAAAGAATCGGAATTTTCGGAAACTTTAAAAAAAATGGGGAGCAAGCCCCAAATTGTGATTACGGATAGCCAAGTTTTTAGCAAGGTAAATGCTGAAACACCAGAAGATATTTATCTTACATCCTTTTCTATTCTAATGGCTCGATACAAGGGGGTTCTTAAAACTGCTGTAAAAGGGGCAAGAACCATAGATTTGCTAAATGATGGTGATAAAATTCTTATTTCTGAAGGATGTACCCACCATCGTCAATGCGAGGATATCGGCACGGTAAAGCTACCTCAATGGATAAGAAACTATACCAAGAAAAATATTGATTTTGAGTTTACTTCGGGTACTGAGTTTCCGGATGATCTAAGCAGCTACCAATTAGTTGTACACTGTGGAGGATGTATGTTAAACGATAGAGAGATGAAATATCGGCAAAAATTTTCGGCAGATAGCAGGATTCCCTTTACCAACTATGGCATCCTAATTGCTTATATGCAAGGGATTTTACAGCGAAGTGTTTCCATGTTCCCCGAAATTCTCGCAGAGATCGTTTAATTTAAGAAGTAATATTTTAACAGAGACTAAATCTTTAGGTAAGCTAAAAATTTAGTCTCTTTTTTCCATATTTGTATAGCACAGTCTTACTTAATGACGGGATCAGAGTTTTTAAAATCATCAGTATTAAAAAATTCACTAAGGGTTATCCCAAGTCCATCGCATAATTTTTTAATCGTAAATACCCCGGGGTTCTTGGTTACTCCATTCATTATGTCATTTACAGTAGAGCCTGTTGCACCGGATATAGTGCAGAGTTTACCGATAGTAATTCCACGTTCACGGCATAGCTCATTCATTCGATCTATTATTATTTTAGAATCTTCCAAAACAATCACCTCTTAAAAAATGCAAAACTTTAGAGATTGCAAATCAGAATCACATTTCTTATTCTGTTAATCCGTTAATAAAGCCAATTGCTCGTTCCTTTTTGTTTTCTGACAGTTTTCGAAATGTAGAAATAAGGTCTCGTTCCATTTCGCTTAAATCGGATTTGTTGAAAGGCTTAAAATCTTTAATGTCGGTTCTACCGAGAATATAATCAATGGAAGTGTCGAGAGAATCAGCAAGTTTTATAAGCATATCTGCAGGAGGCATAGCCTTATCAATCTCATAGCCACTGATGGTTTCTTGTGATACTCCAACTTCTATACCAAGGCGAACTTGTGTCATATTTTTAGCTTCACGCAGTTGTTTTAATCGTTGCATATTAGACACCTCTACTTTCAATATAAATAATATCAATATTGTTTGACATTATTAGTAATATGGTTTATATTATTTATGGATAATATCCATATAGACGATGAATATTATGACTAAGAGGCGAGAAATTATGCGAAAAAATGAAAATTCTTTATGTTTTAGCGGTCACAGAAGTGAAAAGTTACCGCAAAGCAAAGAAATGCTTGAAAGGTTGAAGTTAAGAGTGGGGGAAGAAATTGCCAAAGCAATGGAAGGGGGAATTGAAATTTTTTATTTTGGAGCCTGCTATGGCTTCGATTTACTGTGTGCAGATATTGTGTTGGGACGAAAAAAAGTAATTCAAATAAGAAAACCGAAGATCATAAGCCTCATTGCCGTACTTCCCTATGAAGAACAGGCGAAATACTGGAAGGAGGAAAGCAGAGAAGTCTATTTCAGCATCCTTGCCCAGTGTGATGAGGTCATCACCTTAAGTGCTAAATACCATCGAGGTTGTTATCATGAGAGAAACCGATATATGGTTGAACATAGCAGTAAAATGATTTGTTACTTTGATGGTGGCAAAGGGGAACTGCATATACTGTAAAATATGCGGAGCAAAATAAATTGGAAATTATCAACCTATATGGAAATGGATAAGTTTAAGTCACTTTCAAAGGTGGCTTTTTTAATGTAGTGAAAGAGGGCAATGATTTAAAAACATAGACTGTTTTCAAAATAATAGGATTGACAATTTAAAACTTATTACAAAAATATAATCAACACCTAAGCAATATAATTTAATATGTAACCACAAAGGGTGATTTCTTTGATTGGAAAAATTGAAAATTTGGTTTTTGAAGGTGGGGGCGTTTTAGGAATTGCATACCTTGGGGCATTGAACTATCTATTTCAAAACGGATTAATGAAAGACGTTTTGAGGGTTGCAGGAACCTCAGCGGGGGCAATCACTGCCTGTATTTTAAGCTTTAATCTACCTTTTTGGGATTTAAGAAAAATATCCAATACTTTGGATTACAAAAAAATTGCCTCAAAAGGACAGCTTGATAATATTGGGTTTTTGCCTGAGGATGTAATGGAGGTGCTGGGAGGGTTTTTGGAGGATATAAGCTGTGTATATCGGCTTATGAACAACTATGGATGGTTCTCCACGGAATATTTTTATGAATGGATACAGGATGTGATAAACGAACAGTTTGATTTCACAAAAAAGTTGCCGCCTTATACCTTCGAAGATTTTAAAAACCCTCTAATACATAAGGACAACCGAACATTTTTTGATTTATATGTGGTTGGAACGGATATTTCTATGAAGACGACGCAAATTTTTTCTTATGAAACAACACCAAAGATGGAGGTTGCCGAGGCGGTTCGAATCTCTATGTCGGTGCCGCTGTTTTTCGAAGCGGTGGTTAAAGAGCAGACCGATTTTCTGGGGAATTCCTTTTCAAGTGTTTTCTGTGATGGAGGATTAATGAACAATTATCCCTTGCATATTTTTGATTATCCTGCATTTAATTCAGATCTTTATCAGGGGGTAAATATGTCTACCCTTGGCTTTCGCTTTAAAAACAAGCTTGAACGTAATGAAATAGGTAACCTTTGGCAATATATTGAAAGCCTTTTGCGGGTATCTTCCTACATACAGCAGCAAAATTATGAAAGCAATCCCTTGAACAAGGAACGCTCTATTGTAATTGATACAAAAGACATCCATTCCCTGGACTTTGATATTGATGTAAATGACGTTGCATATCGATTCTTATATCGTCAGGGATACGATGCCGCACAAGAATTCTTCAGCGACAAAAGGTATGGGTTGAATCCAATTTAAATATTTTTAGGAGTATATTTGTTTGGTGCATGACAGGGAAGTGGAGAAAAAGCTTTCATATAAAGCAAAGTCAGTATTTTGGGGTTATTGAACCGAAAAATACTGACTTTTTTCACAAGGTAAGTTAGCTCAATATGTTTGTTTTTGCCTATTTGCATTCAATCTTGTTATGCCATATAGCAAATTCTTCCGTCGGAACCTGTGATTGTTGGAACAAGGCTCGTTGAGTTTTCGAAAGTAAAAGTCTGTGTCTGATCGGCAGCTATTGTACCACTGGTTGCATGATAAACAGAGAAGGTAACTTCCCGGGTAAGTGGTGTTACGGGTGTTGAATCTGTAAGGAGTGCCAAATAGTAAACCGTTGATTCAGCGGCATAGGTGAAGGCCTCTGAATTTGTGAAGGTAACGTCCAGCACCGCATTATCTTGAACTTCTGATAAGGTTTCGTTGGTTGTTACAGTTACAGCTATGGCCATAATATTCACCTCCTTGATATTTTGTTTGTGAAAGTTCGATATCTTCTTTCAATTATATTATATTCGTAGTGGGATAAGTTGTTACAGATGCTAAAACAAGTTGCTAAAACAGTTTCCGAAACAAAAAAGATGTATATAGTATATTGTAGGAGGTGAAAAAATGAGGTTGGTAGATTTAAAAGCAAAAGATGCCGTAAGTGCATCAGACGACTGTAGTTCTTCATACAATGGGGATAATTTGCTTCTTGGAAGAGGATTTTGCCAGGATTATATTTTGCACTTATTTTTTGACTTGCGTATGGGGCAGGTTTATTGTTCCATGGAATTGGAACAGGCGAAGCTTGTGTTGTTTAAAAAACCACTGAACAATGGGTCAAATTGTTCACCGAGTGATAATAATGCGTATGGATTGTATCCACTGTTAGATTTTTTCAACGTCTATATGTGTAATTTTTGTGCTCCCACGGTGGACCAAAAGATGGAAGTGCTTTTTGAAAATGATAGTCATGTGGGTTATACGGAGATTGATATAACAGATATTGTTAAGGCATGGATTACTGGTGATATTGAAAATAAGGGACTGCTTTTGATGGGGATTGAAGATTCCCCCCTGATTTCCTACGCATCTTCTAATTTTCCGGTAAAAGGAATGCAGCCTCTGCTTCGGTTAATTTATGATGGTGAATGTGAACACCACATTTTTAAATGCATCCAAAGTATTGTTGAGGTTTAGAACCGATAGGAAGAAATTTTCATGGGAATTGAAAATCAAAAATTCCATAGCATTATGGCTAAGTGGTAGGTTAACGAAAGAGCCTCGGCTTAGCCTTTTTATTTGTTGTTTTTATTAATATTTGTTTAGAAAAATTTTTGATGGACTTATGCAGAAAAAAATAGCAGGGATACAAAAAAAGATAAAAAACATAATATAAAGACATAGTTTCTTCATATTTGTTTGATATAATTACAATATAAAATAATTTACGTCAGGAGGCGTGTACAATGAAAATTTGGAATCGTATGAAACAAGCATTTGAAAATTATTTTAAACAAATGGAAAAATCAAACAAGGAGCTGTTTGGAAACAGCACTGCGGATTGTTGTAGCTTGAATCGCCGCCAGTCGGGTCGTCAGGGGAATCAAAAGAAACAATAAAAAATTCTAAAAAAAGTAATAAGTTATGAATTAGACCATTTTGCGGGGCATTGAATGGAGTTCTCTGCAAAAAAATGAGGCTTTGCGTATGGGGATCACATGCATAGTCCTCCAGAATAAAATAGAAAGAAAGCTCCGCAATACTGCAAAAATAAAAACCGTTATATCAAATAGGAAAAACAAAAGGCTTTGGGTCAGCACTCCCAATGCCTTATTTTTATTTATAGGTAAAAAATGGATGTTCGCCATAAATAAAGTAATGAAAATCAAAGGATAGGGAAGCATTCTATTTTTTGTTTTTTATCAATAGATGAGGATACAATTTTACATAAAGTAAGATTACCTTTTTCTAATTATTCGTCATCTAAAGATGAAAAGCTTAGGCGAATATGATTAAACTCAGGTTCACTTGCATAACAGGTTGTTCCAGCAAGAAAGGCAATATTATTTTTTTGAGCTTCAAAAACAAGGCTTTCTGCACTGAGCCATGGGGGAAGGGTAATCCCAATATTTGGTCCACCGCTTGGAAAAGTCCATTGAACCGTATCAGGCATATATTCTTTAAGAAGCTTATATAAGGAAAGATTCATACCTAATTGATCTGCCACCCACTGAGCAGAATCAAAAAAGATGAAATGTTCAGAACCAAAAGAAGTTGACAAAAAATAAAAAATACACTAATATGTATTAAAGTAAACTGATAGTTTACAAAATACGGTGTGATGTAAAAAGGAGGAGGCAGATGGGAGCAAGTGATCGTAAAGAAAAAGAAAAGGAAATTCGTAGGAATGATATTATAGATGCTGCGGAAAAAGTTATATTTTCAAAAGGTTATGATATAGCTACCATGGATGATATTGCAAAGGAAGCGGAATTCAGCAAAAGAACAGTATATATATATTTCAACAGTAAAGAACAGCTTTATTTTGAAATTATGGTAAGAGGATATAAAATTTTAATCGAAAAGATAGAATCCTATCTTAGTAATTTGAAGGATAAGAATGCATTAGATAGAATAAAGCAAATGGGTAGAACCCTCTACGATTTCAATAATGAGTATCCGGATTATTTTAATGCCATTATGAGTTATGAAAATGGGGAAAAGGATTTTACCAATGGAATACCCGATAAGTCCAGGGAAGAATGTTATGCCCTTGGAGAGCGATTGTTTGCCTATTTAACATCTGCATTGGCAGATGGTATAGAGGAGGGGGTAGTTAGAAGGGAAATAGATATCGTTAATACAGCATTTGTTCTCTGGTCTTGTATCATTGGATTATTTAAGATATTAACAAAGAAATCAAATTACATTCAATACTATCACAATAGAAATTCTGAGGCAGTATTATTAGAAGGACTTGAGATGTTAATGATGATGATTCAAATTTAAAAATGGGGTAGCGAAAATGAAAAAGAGGAATAAAGTTATGATGATGATCGGAAGTTTGTTATTGGTGGTAATGTTAGTATTTGTTTGTTTAGATGGAACGTTTCTTACTCATAAATATGGTTCGGTATGGTCTGATCAGTATATTGATCAGTTGGAAAATGATCAATCAAAAATGATTGCATATGGAATCCGAGCAGCGAGCAGCCATAATACACAACCGTGGTTAGTGAAACCTATTAGTTGGGACACAATTGAACTCTATGCAGATATGGACAAGGCTTTGGATGTGGTAGATGGTGATTACAAACAGCTGATGATGAGTCAAGGCACTTTTATTGAAAGTTATAAGCGGGGCGCGTTGCAGTATGGTTACGGTTTAGAGATAACATATCGTACCCCCGATTTTAACGAAGAAAGGCCGCTAATTGCAACAATAAAGATGTTTAAAGATGAGGACGTGAGAACATTTGATGTGAAAACGAGCAGTACTTATGATTCTGCAAAGTTAGATGAAGATATTGAGCTAAAAAAAGTGTTGGATCAATGCACCGTAGATTATCCCGATTTTTCTTACACAATTGTAGAATCCAGTGCAGAAGTGGAAAAGTTGGAAGGTTTACTACTGGAAGGTACTATGATCGAATCCAAAGATGAAGCTGCAACAAAAGAGTTATTAGACGTGTTTCGCTTTACAGAATGGGAGAAAAATAAGTTTCGGTATGGTCTATCCCTCAATACAGTGCCAGGAATATTAAAGCCCTTTATACAACCAATTGTGAAGTTCTCATCAAATGATTGGCAGGGGTTTGGTGAAAGTTCCATAAAACAATTCAAGGATAGATTGGATACCCAGAATCAGTATGTTCTAATAAAATGTGACAGCTCCAGTGATTTAAGATATATATACAGCGGGGAAATTTACCAGAAATTAGTTTTTGAAGTAAGCAACTATAATGTTAGGCCATCCATGCAAATCTTGGAGACCTTTGAGGCTATGAAAAGTTTGAATAAACAATTTCAGCAAGGGTATGGTGGAGATGGAGAAGTTGTTTTAATCATTGGTTTACAAGCAAAGTCAGACAAATCTACGTCAGGTAACCCAAGACATTTCGTAGAAGACATTATTATTAATTAGCATATTTCCCAGGAAATAGATTAATAAAAGTGGGTTTGAAACCAATTTTAGGTGATTTCATAGAGGATATTTCTTGATTTTATTGACATACAATTCTATAATGGAAAATGATTTGTTAATGAATAACGATATCATTATGCTTTATAGATAAATTAATCTGTAGGGTGGGAAGATTTGATACTTAAGTGCAATAAGAAATGGAAAGGTGGTGGAGAAGCTTGAAAATCGTCATTATGGAACCCCAGGACAATGAAGAGGATCAAATCATTTTCAAATGCCGTAGCATGACGCCAGAGCTTCTCCGTATGATTGCAAGGTTGAAAGCGCAGAATAGTTTGGTTGCATATAAGGAAAACAATATTTATCGCATCAAACCCACCGATATTTACTACATAGAAGCAGTAGACAATAAAGTCTTTTTTTATTTAACGGAAAAGGTGTATGAATCCAGACAAAAGCTTTATGAATTGGAGGAATCTCTTTCTAACTGTGATTTTTTGAGGGTATCTAAGTCAGTGATAGCCAATTTGAGCAAAATGAAAGCACTTAGTCCTGCACTGAGCGGACGTTTCGAAGCTTTGATGGACAATGGTGAGCGAGTTATCATTTCACGTCAGTATGTTCCCGATCTTAAAAAACGTTTGGGACTTTAGGAGGTGCTGAAATGCGTAAAGAAGAATTATTAAAAAAAATGATTGACAGTTTTTTCATGATAACCACAGGAGTTGTTATCTCCATGTATGTATTCTGTCTGATTTTTAATCCGGATGTAAAGTTCACTCTTGTAGATATAGGAAGAATCATAGTGATGGCAGTTGTCAGTGATTTGCCTTTTCTCATTTTCCTTTGCCGTAGAGAACTTGATAAAAAGCAAATGCTCATACGTAACATCATTCATTTTATTGTTCTTTCCGCAATCCTCTTGTATTTTGCCTTTCTTTGGGATTGGGTAAACCCCAGAGATGGGAAAGAAATTACTGTATTTCTTGTATCTGTTCTGTTAGTATATGCCGCAGTATTCTTGACTAACAGATATAGAGACAGAAAACTGAGTGATAAGTTGAATGATAGACTAAAACAGCGTTACGGTTCTTAAGTATTGTAAATACTATCAAAAGGATGGTAAGTCGTTTGCGACTTACCATCCTTTTTTTACATCTTGCGATGCTTGAGTTGCAGGATACAGTCCCATCTATTGAAAGGATACAGCCGCCTTGTTATAGTGATTGCAGAAAGGAGCGATTACTATGAACAAAATAATTGAAGTATCCGGTTTAACAAAAAGTTACGGTAATAAAAAAGCTGTAAATGACCTCAGCTTTTATATTGAAAAAGGAAAGATGTTTTCCTTCCTTGGACCAAACGGAGCTGGAAAGTCAACGACTATTGATATTTTATGTACCCTGTTGGATTTTGACGGTGGTGAGTGTGTGATAGGAGGTTGGGATTTACGGCACGATAGTCAGAAAATAAGGCAGACGATAGGGATCGTTTTTCAGGATCATGTGCTGGATGATTTGCTTACTGTGCGAGAAAATCTTATTGCAAGAGCGGGACTTTATACATTGGATAAGAAAAAAATCAAAAATTTTGTATATGAGGCTGTTCAAGCTACAGAACTAAGTGAAATAATGGACTACCCTTATGGTAAGCTTTCGGGCGGTCAACGTCGCAGAGTGGATATTGCCCGTGCATTGTTGCAAAAACCGCAGATTTTATTTCTGGATGAGCCCACGACAGGCCTGGACCCTCAAACGCGGAAAAGTATTTGGGATACGATAAAACGATTACAGTCGGAAAACCGGATGACTGTGTTTCTAACTACCCATTATATGGAAGAGGCCGCTGAATCCGATTATGTCATTGTCATAGATCACGGCACAATTGTTGCAAAAGGCACACCCTCGGAACTGAAAACCCGTTACTCATCCGATACTTTAAGGTTATTTCCTTCAGACCACGGAATTCTGTGTGGAATTTTAAATGAATTACAACTGAATTTCAAGGAAATATGTGGTGAGTTACGTATCGAGTTATCTGATACAATGGCGGCCATACCAATTTTAGAACGTTGCAAGGATTGTATCAGTGGTTTTCAAGTACTACAGGGAACAATGGACGATGCTTTCATGGGCATTACGGGAAGGGAGTTAAGATAATGAACATTTTTTTAAAGCGGAATCTCAAGCTGTTTTTTCGAGACAGGAGTGCCGTATTTTTTTCGCTGTTGGCAGTTTTTATTATTGTTGCCCTTTATGCAGTTTTTTTGGGTGATGTATGGCTTCCGGATTCCATGCAGGGACTAGAAAATGTGGATTTTCTCATGAATAGCTGGCTGATATCGGGACTCCTTACCGTCACTTCGGTAACAACGACAATGGGTGCCTTTGGAGTTTTAATCGATGATAAAGTAAAAAAAATAGATAAGGATTTTTATTCCTCACCGATAAAGAAGAGTAACCTCACCAAAGGATATTTGGGAAGTGCACTGCTGATAGGCATTATCATGTCTCTTGTAACTTTTGGGGTTAGTGAGGCTTATATCGTTTTAAACGGTGGCCATTGCATTGATTTCAGCTCTGCTTTAAAAACGATACTGCTGATTTTCCTAACGAGTACGGCAAATACATCACTTATGTGTTTTATTGTTTCATTTTTTAAAAGCCATCATGCGTTTAGCACGGCGGGAACAGTGATTGGAACGCTAATTGGATTTTTGACAGGAATTTATCTTCCCATCGGCAATCTACCGGAATCTGTACAAACAGTTATTAAAGTATTTCCTGTATCCCATGGAGCGGCTCTCTTTCGGCAAGTGCTGATGGAAGACCCTTTGGATATTTCCTTCCATGGAATCGAGACCAAATATCTGAGTGAATTCAAAGAGTATATGGGGATAACGTATAGCTTCGGTGATCATGTGGTTTCACCTTTTACCAGCATTTTGATACTTGTAGGCACATCAGTCATTTTCTATGGCTTATCCGTTTTAAATCTGTCACGAAAAAGCGTAAGAACATCTTAAGTTGTGCTCTAGAACTTGAATTTATGAGACCAAGGTTGTATAATCCAATCAACACATATGCAGTAAGGGAATACTTATAAATTGGGTGTGTCTAAATTTAATATCGCTGTCAGAGTAACTGCAAAGGAGCAAAATATGAAGAATGATTATTATGATGTACTGATCATTGGAGGTGGACCGGCTGGAGCAACATTTGCTAGGCTTTTGCCTAAAAGATATCGTGCTGTTTTAATAGATAAAAAACAGAATGAAAATGGATTTCAAAAGCCTTGTGGCGGACTTTTCTCCGAGGATGCCCAGCGTTCACTGGCTCGACTAAATGTTACAATGCCAAAGGATATATTGGTAGACCCACAAATATTTTCTGTAAAAACGATAGATGTTCATACCGGTTTGATACGTCATTATCAAAGAACATATATCAATTTAAATCGTCACAAATTTGATATGTGGCTATTAAGTTTGATTCCGGATAATGTGGAAAAAGTGAATGGCAGTGTTCGAAGTCTTTATAAAAGTGAAAAGGGATATACCGTTGAACTTTTTGATGGACAAGTTTTTAAAACCCGATATATTGTCGGCGCAGATGGCGCGAATTCCTTAGTACGCAAGACCTTGTACCCTAATAAAACGATACCAAGTTATATTGCCATACAGCAATGGTTTCATGAACAGCATCAAACGCCTTTTTATTCTTGTATTTTTGATAAAAAAACCAGTGATTGTTGTTCTTGGTCTATATCTAAAGATGATGTTCTTATATTTGGCGGAGCTTTTGCAGCACAAGGTTGTCGAGAAGCGTTTGAAAAACAAAAGCAAAGACTGAAAAAATACGGATTTATATTCGGAGATCCGTTTAAAACTGAGGCTTGTATGGTTTTACGCCCTAAATCTTATTTTGACATTTGTACAGGCAAAGATGGCGTTTTTTTGATTGGAGAAGCTGCAGGTTTCATTAGTCCCAGTTCTCTTGAAGGGATAAGTTTTGCAATTGACAGTGCAACACTATTGAGCGAGGTTTTTGCCCACAAAAATGCAAATAAGGAAAAAAAATATTTTCAAAAAACTTTTAGGCTCCGTTTTAAAATATTAAAAAAAATTATCAAGTGTCCCTTTATGTATCATCCAATATTAAGAAAACTTGTTATGTTGAGTGGTTTTACAGCAATAGATATAAAATAAATAATACTCAAAGATTAATTACGAATCCTAATTTATTAGACAAATGAAACAGCCTTTTACAGGAAAGGTTGTTTTTTTGTGTTGAAAACCTAAAAAAGGTGATGAAAAGAGGTGGAAAATTTTTTTTATATCATGCAAAAGTCTTAAAAAAGCTTATAGAATCTTTATAAATAATCGATATCCTTATTTTTATCTCAATAAGAAAGGATATTTTTATGAAAAACATATTGATTACAAAACACTTATGTAAAAACTTTAAAAAACAAAAAGCGAATCATAATATTTCAATTTCCGTAACGGAGAACTCGGTTTATGGACTCCTTGGTCCGAATGGCGCCGGAAAATCAACTTTATTGAAAATGTTATCCGGAATGGTGAAGCCATCTTCCGGAGTGATTTATTTTGACGGAAAACCATGGAATCGCAAGGATTTATTATCTATAGGGGCTCTTATTGAATCGCCTCCAATCTACGAAAATTTGACTGCTCGCGAAAACTTAAAGGTCAGGACTTTGCTTTATGGGTTACCTGATAGTCGTATTGATGAGGTTTTAGAAATTGTGGACCTTACAAAGACAGGAAAAAAGCGTGCAGGCCAATTTTCTATGGGTATGAAACAACGCCTTGGTATTGCCATAGCATTATTAAATAAGCCCAAATTACTTATTTTAGACGAACCTACAAATGGTTTAGATCCTATTGGAATTGGTGAACTGCGAGAATTGATTCGTTCTTTTCCCCAGCAAGGGATTACAGTTATTCTTTCCAGTCATATTTTATCGGAGGTAGAACAAATTGCCGATCATATCGGTATTATTGCAAAGGGAAAGCTATGGTATGAAGATAAAATTAATCCCACCATAGATCTGGAATCCCTATTTTTGCATGTTGTGAGAAAGGCGAGTGAGGCAAATGCTTAATTTTATTCAGTCGGAATGGCTGAAGCAAAAGCATAGTTTTAACAAGATGTTACTATGGTTGGCACCACTTTTTACAATTTTACTGACGCTGGTGCTAATGGGCGGAAGTAATCTGCAAAACGGGGCATACAATTGGTGGTATACCATGCTTCTGCCAGGTAGCTTTACCATGTTTTCTGCTTTTACAGTGACGAGGGAGCAAAAAAAGAATAGACACGGGTTGTTTGGGTTAGCTGTACGGAAGAACATGCTTTGGAATGCACAAGTGATACTATGCACATTGTTTTTATTCATGACTTGTATGATATTTTTTATTGGGATTACCGTTGGGGGTATCCTGTTTGGAGAAGCAATACCTATGGCATCAAGCTTTTGCGCAAGCTTAGTGCTATTTATCAGCTTCGCATGGGAAATTCCTCTCTGGATGTTTGTTACAGAGAAAATGGGAGCTTTTATAAGCATTCTTCTTAGCTTATTCTGTAATTTTGGTATTGCTGTAATTTGTGCGGTGAAAAGTTTTTGGTGGGTGCCGTTCTCTATTCCCGCAAGGCTTATGTGCCCGTTGATTGGCGTGTTACCCAATGGCTTACAGGTGGAGGCAGGCAGTAAAATAGCTGATGCTCATGTGATTTTCCCGGGGATGCTAATTTCAATTGTCCTTTATATTTTACTAACCCTTGTTACTTCACTATGGTTTCAGAAACGTGAGGTGCAATGATGACGCAATTTATAAGAAGCATAAAGTCTGATGTCTATAAAGTGATGCACTCATCTTTGATACTGATTCATTTGCTTATCCCAATTTTGGGTGTTGCAGCATTTCTTACTTACTATACAGTTTCGCCATGGGATGAAGCAGAAAAAATATCTGCTTACTTACAAGTGCTATCCATGGCATTTCCCCTTCTAATCGGAGTGATTATGGCAATGGAATGGGAACTGGAGGAGCAAGCGGGGTCATTTCAAGTGCTTCTTTGTACTCCCGCTAAAAAATACGTCCCTCACCTTGGAAAGTTGACAGTCTTGCTGATGTTTGGTCTTTTATCTACATTCATAGCAGTTTTAGGTTTTGGCATTATATTTCAGGCGATGGGGAATGTATTTCTACCGAAGTCATTATATCTAAAAGCAGCAATACTTTTGTTTTTAGGGAATTTACCATTATATATGTTACAATATATATTAAGCTTTGCTTTTGGAAAAGGAATCACGCTAAGCTTTGGTATTGTCGGTAGTTTACTAGCTGCACTTCTTTTAACGGGACTTGGTGACTGTATTTGGCCGATTCTTCCTTGGAGCATTGCAACCCGTTTTTCCAGTATACTTGTGGAGAGTGAGGTAATAAATGAGCCTTTTACAGAAAATTTTGGAGTGTGTGAGGGATTCTTTTTTATATTAATCTCAAGTTTCATTCTCTTTTTCGTCTTAAAGTTATGGAGTGAAAACTGGGAGGGTGAAAAAAATGAAATGGATTAAACTTTTAATCATCATTGTGTTGATTTTCTCCTTTCCATCTATCGGTTGTTCTGTTTTAGAAAAGTTACAAGGGGATAGGTCTGCCGATAAGCCCAGGGGAGAAATTTTGGAGAGCGATGCAAGACAATTTGTATTTGGAGACAATACGTACACCATTTTAAATGAAACCGTTGGCAGAGAGGAAATCAATGCTTGGATTGGTATTACGGGGAGCCTATGCTTTTTAAATAAAGAAAATGAAATATTGAAAACCATAGGTAATCTTTCTTATAAAAATTATTGGACTGAGTTGACAAAAGAAATTCCTTCAGAGGCAAATGATACCGCTCAATTTGAAAATATTTATAGTCTTAAGGATAACAGATTAGCAATTGTTGTAGATGGAGAGTTTCATGTGGCAAAGCCGTCTAGTTCTTTATCTACCGGGGATGAGATGATACAGTTTAGAGCATTGCATGGTGATAGAGAGGAAGAGACAGAATTTTGCATAAATCCTAAAAATGCCGGGGAACTACTCCACGGAGAAATAGTTTATAAAGTTACTGAAGAGAGCCTATCCAGAGAGGATGAAGGAAGATTTCTTCAGGCAATCGGAACACAGGTTGTATTTGATGAGGCATCAGGTCAGATAATTCCCAAAAGTGAATATACAAAAGTAGAACTGATACCGGGCAAGCTTTCCAATCAAAATCGTAAATCATATTTCTATGGAAGTGTATATGAAATTGCGGGCGTTGCGGAAAGCGAAGCCGTAATGGTAGAGATTAACGAAAAGTTGTTGCGGGCAGAAGCAGTTAATTGATGGGAAAAGGAGGGGTTAAATGGCAAATATTTTTGTGGTTGATGATGAAAAGGATATATGCAAATTAATTGAAAATGCCCTTACAAGGGATGGGCATATGGTTACATACAAAAATAATACGTTAGGATTAACGGCAAAGGATTTTAAGGAATATGATTTGATTTTACTTGATGTTATGATGCCCGAGGTTGATGGATTTTCTTTTTGCCGTAGTATCCGACAAGATGTAGACTGTCCCATTATTTTTTTGACGGCAAAGACAATGGATCAAGATGTTGTAGAAGGCCTTAGTCTTGGCGCAGATGATTATATGAAAAAGCCATTTAGTCTTTCTGAATTACGGGCAAGAGTTTTAGCCCATCTTCGCCGAGAGCATCGCCAACGTCATCAAACCCTTGTGCTTGATGATGTTCGTTTTGATTTATCCGAAAAGGAAATTAAAGCAAAGAATCAACCCATTTCCCTGACAAAAAGCGAATATGAAATTTGCGAGCTATTAGCATGTAACAGAGGTCAAGTTTTTTCACTGGAACGTATTCTTGAATTAACCTTTGGGTTCGATTCCGAAAGTGATATTACTGCGATTCGTGTACATGTGAAGAACATTAGAGAAAAATTTTCTAAATGTGCTGAATGCCCAATTGAAACGGTATGGGGGGTAGGATATAAATGGAAATAAAAGAATCAAAGGCCGTTTCATTTTATATGTTGTTTTTGCGATATTTAGCTGTGTTTTGCGCTATAATGATTTTAATTGTTACAGTTATTCTTTCTGGCTTTTACTATGCCCTTGAAAATGGTAGTATTTTACCAGCAAATTATGCCGAACAAGCTTTACTGAAAGTTGAAAATCAGCTGATCCAAAGTGAACCATTTGATCAATCGTTGATTCCTTTTTCTTGCACCTATGTATTACTCAGCAAAACAGGTGATGTACAAAGTAGTAATATGACGGAAGAGGAAATTTCCCGGGTGAAAGAGTTTCTTTCCGGCAGTTTCAACACTTTAAGCGGTCAATTTAAACTGATTCGACGTAATGATGAGAGCGATCTTATTATCAAATATGATATATTAGCACACTTTTCATCCCCAAAGTTACATCGACTGTTTCCAAAACCTGAATTACTGGCCATTATATTTTCCTTTGTTTGTTTCATTTTGATAGCTTTCGTAATTGCCTTTAAATTTAGCAGAAAATTAAAAATAGAACTTGCTCCAATTATTAAAGCTGCTGACTCTATAAGAGAAAAGGATCTGGATTTTCAAATTGTTCCTACAAAAATTCGTGAACTAAATACTGTTTTGCAATCCATAAACGAACTAAAAACAGCATTATCAGACTCCTTAAACCAACAATGGAATATGGAACAAAGCAAAAAAACACAAATTTCTGCTATTGCTCATGATATAAAAACACCCTTGACCATTATTAAAGGCAATACCGAGCTGTTGTTGGAATCAGAATTACCACAGGCAGATCAAGAATTATTACAATATATTCAAACAAGTTCTGGAAGGATTGAAAACTATATTGAGCTACTTATGAGCACTACTATGGTAACGGATTCCGTGGATTTTCAAAAGCATACTTTTTCGATCCAAGGTTTTCTTTCGGAAATTGAAAAACAAGCAAAAGCACTTTGCCATGTAAAAAAAATTACTTTGCACACAGAACGGAATATGTTGCCAGAAACATTTTATGGAGATGAGCTACTGCTTAGCCGAGCTGTTTTAAATATTCTGAATAATGCTGTGGAGTTTTCCTCTTATGAAAGTGACATTCAGTTTAAAGTTACTTGGAATGATGAAGAATTGTCTTTTATTGTGTCTGATAGGGGGAAGGGGTTTTCTGCTGCCGGTCTTAAAAATGCTACAACGGAGTTTTTTACGGAGCAGACAGCTCGTTCTGGCAAACATTATGGTATGGGACTTTATTTTACCAAATCCGTAGCCCAAAAGCATGGGGGACAACTTAAAATCGGAAACCAAAGAGACGGGGGCGGAGCAGTTGTAACGCTTACAATTAAAAATAGACCTTGACTATTATTTATCACTATTTGTAATCATTTTGTAGTAAAATATGGTAAGGAATCGCACTTATTGCTATAACACAAAAGGAGAGTTTAATATGAAAAAATGGTTTACTATTGATGAAATTGATGCAGATACCCACATTATCAGTGAATATCGTCACTGGGAGGAAACACACTGTTACCTCCTTGAAGGTCAAAAATACTGTTTGCTTATTGACACAGGATTGGGAATTTCTGATATTTCCCAAGAAGTGAGAAAACTAACGGATAAACCAGTAATTGCTGTGGCAACGCACATTCACTGGGATCATATTGGCGGACATAAATATTATCCTGATTTTTATGCCCACGAGGCAGAGTTGAACTGGCTTAACGGGGAATTTCCCCTTACCATAGACACTATCCGAGATATGGTCATAGATCGCTGCGATTTGCCGGAAAATTATGATGTTAATACATATGAGTTTTTTCAAGGAACACCTACACGGATTCTGCACGATGGTGATACTATAGATCTGGGTGGGCGTGTGATTACTGCATTGCATACACCGGGACATTCCCCGGGACATCTGTGCTTTTGGGAGCCTCAGCGGAGTTACTTATTTACCGGTGATCTTGTCTATAAAGACACTTTGTTTGCATATTATCCCTCCACCGACCCACAGGCATACCTTGCTTCTCTCGAAGTGATTGCAGCACTTCCGGTAAAAAGAGTATTTCCGGCGCATCACTCGCTGGATATTCAGCCGGAAATTTTGAATCGTATGAGAGATGCTTTTCGTCAGTTGAGAGTAGAGGGCAAGTTACATCATGGTAGTGGTACCTTTGATTATGGAGATTGGGCTGTATGGCTTTAATGAAATAAATTACAGTTTCTCTATTATCCGAAAATTGAATGATAACGTTTGATTTGTTTAATATTGTTATGTTGTGTCTTTAAAGAGTAGATTATCAGGTGTAGACATATATGTTTTTAGATATAAAATTCTCTAGAGGTGATCTGCCATATGCAGCCAAGCAAAGCAAAAAAATATGGACTACAGTCTTTGAATCATTGGGTTCATAAATATCTAGATAGTGGTGGGGAAGGCCGAATGCCTAAAGGGCATTTGGATAATTCCATTGCTGCTCTTGGCACTAGTAAAATATTTAAGCCTTGTTCAATATAGACTGAACAAGGCTTTCCTTAAGATGGTTTTTAAATTATCTACATTAACTTGACAACTTCACTGAGTCGGTGGTGATGATTTAGGCAATGAAGCCGACATTTTCTTTTCATAAAGGTTGTTGCTTTGTCTAATATTAAGCACGTAATTCCCCTGCCGGTATGGTTTTAATCTTAAATAAGAAGTAGTAGTATTTTACAATAATCAAAAGAATTATGGTTATACGGCCCCCAATATTATTCATCATGAAAAAAGCGATGATAAGCATAATAGATACGGGAATGAGAATACAAAGTTTTGTTTTGAAAGTCATTGAACGGTTTTTTTCAAAGCTTTCCAAATTATTTTGATATAGCTTCGTTGATTTAAACCATTTGTTAAAGCGTTCAGAACCTTTGGCAAAACAAAAGGATGCTAGCAGGAGAAAAGGGGTCGTTGGGAGGATAGGAAGCACCACACCTACAGCACCAATACCAAAGAATAGAAAGCCGAGTGCAATATATATGTATTTCAAATTTATCATCTCCTTGATAATTTAGAATATGTAACACGATTTGCGGCGGCAAGAGGATGAATAAGTAGACACTTTAAGCTTGAAAAAGCGATTGCCAACCGTATTTTTTCACATTAAGGGTCTCTTAGCTTAGTCGCCCCCTTTCTGCCGAATATACCTTTGAAGCAATACCTAACGTAGATTTTCGATGGGAAACCAATAGTATTGTTACATTTTCCGCTTCATTAAGGGATTTTAAAATGATCCCTTCATTTAGGCTGTCAAGGTTGCTGGTCGGTTCATCCAAAAGCATAAAGGGTGCGCCTGAAAGGAAGGCTCTTGCTAGGCCTATACGCTGTTTTTCACCTCCGGAGAGCGTGTCACCCAGTTCTCCAATAGGGGTTTGGTAACCTTTTGGAAGGGTTTCAACGAAGTTGTGCAAGGAAGCTTTTTTTGCGGCGGCTATTATTTCTTCTTCTGTGGAATCAGCCTTTGCAAGGCCAATATTATTGCCAATTGTGTCATGAAAAAGATAAGTTTCTTGTGTGCAATAGCTTTCGTTGGAACGGAGAGAGGCGGTGTTAATTTCTTCTATTTCCGTATCCGAAAATTTTATGCTTCCGGAGGTTTTATCCCAAAATCGCATTAACAGTTTTAACAAGGTAGATTTTCCACAGCCGCTTTTTCCATGTATTCCGATAATTTTTCCGCAAGGTATGTCAATAAAAAGGTTTTGCAATATTTCTTCTTCCCTGTAGCCAAAGGTAAGGTTTTTACATTCTACACCATGAAAGGGAATGTTTTTTCCATCTGTTTTTTCTTCTACCATGGGAGATTCTTCCAACAGAGAAAGAACACGCTCACCACTTGCCAATGTATGGGCCAAGTTGTTAGAAAGGTTGCTTAAAGCCACCACAGGGCCAAAAGAGCTCATCAGAGTTACCGTTGCAAGCAATGCTTTTTCAAAAGAAAGAACTCCCCAAGAAAACTGTGTCATAGCCGCAAGCAGCATGATTGCGGTAAATCCCAAAATCGAAAAATCTGTAATTGCTTTTGTCAAACTTTCTGCTTCTTTCAATTTTTTTTCCTTGGCTGATATATTTTCAGTTAATTTGTTTATTTCATCAAGACGATTTTTCGTCTGCCCAAACTGTATTAATTCCCCAAGGCCTCTCAGACTTTCCAAAAAAACAGAGTTCATTTTTCCAATATTATTTCGATAGTCCATGCCATAGGTTTTTATTTTTTTGCCGTTGAAAAGAGGAATGATTCCACCAATAAAAATATAGGAAACTGCCGCAATTAACCCAAGGGAAAAGGAAAAGTTTCCGATGAAGAATACAAAAATCAGGGAAGTAATGATCGCAATTACGATTGGCGAAATCGTATGGGCGTAAAACACCTCCAATAATTCAATATCTTCTGTAATAATAGATATTAGGTTTCCTTTGTCACGGCCTTCCAGTTTTGCCGGACATAAACGCCGTAAAGAGGCAAAAACTTTATCTCGTATAATGGCCAATAGCTTAAAGGCGATATAATGGTTGCAGCGTTGTTCCCCATAACGCAGAAATCCACGCAATACGGCAAAAAGGATCAGCATGGTAAAAATGGCTTTTAGGCTGAAATAAGCAGGAAAGGCAAGGAGCTTCAAAACTGCACTTGTTCCTAGAATGGTAAGTGAGATGGAACAGAGAAAGCCCAGAACCCCCAAGATGATAGCCATAAGCATAAAATGAAACAGGGGTTTGATAAGCCCGATTAGACCAGCCATAATTTTAATTCCGCTTCTACGCATATTGTCTACCACCTTTCCCATATTCTTCAAGTTGTTTTTGATAAGTGAACAGCTTGGCATAAAGGGCGTGTTTTTCCATTAGCGTAGCGTGAGAACCTTGTTCAACAATCTTTCCCTTTTCCAATACATAAATGGAGTCGGAGTTCACAACATTTGCAAGGCGGTGGGAGATAAGAATAACTGTTTTTGTTTTCGAAAGTTCACCGACAGTTTCCATAATGTATGTTTCACTTTCTGCATCAATGTTTGAAGTGGCTTCATCAAATATGTAAATCGGTGTGTCATGAAGTAATGCTCTTGCCAAAGCCAATCTTTGACGTTGACCGCCGGAAAGGTTGCTCCCTTGTTCATCAATATGCGTTTCAAGACCTTTTTCGTTTTCAACAAATTCTAAAAAATTCGCTCGTTTCAGTGCGGTATACATTTGGGTGTCGGTGGCATTAGGCTTTGCCATTTTTAGATTATATGCAACGGTGCCCTGAAACAGGTAGCTATTATGGTGAATTAGCGTAATATTTTCCATGAGGCTTTCTTCTTTTACATTTCCTAATTCTTTGCCACCGATTTTTATACTGCCTGTGTATCCCTTTAAGGTGCCCTTTAGAAGACCGACTGTTGTTGATTTTCCACAGCCGCTTTTTCCAACCAAGGAAATAAAGGAATTTTGTGGGATTTTAAGGGAGATATTATTTAAAATTTTTTTGTCATTTTCGTAGCAGAAGGAAACATTTTGAAAGGTTATATCATGGTTTTCTATTTGAACAGTTCCTTTTTCAGCAATGGGTGTATCCAAAATTTTAAAAATTTTGTCTGCCGCTGCCATTCCATTCATGGCTATATGGAAATAAGAGCCTAAAAGTCTTAATGGAATAAAAAACTCTGCCGAAAGTAAAATAATTGTCATTGCGCCAGATAGATTTACGGTGCCTTTGGAAAATTCCAAAATGGCAAGGATAATACCGGCGGAAGCGCCACCAAAGGCAATCAAATCCATAATAGAAATGGAGTTTAACTGCAAGGAAAGTACTTTCATCGTAATTTTGCGAAAGATTTCCGCATTTTCATTCATTTCTTTGTGCTTCATTTCATCTGCTTGATAAATTTTTAAGGTAGTCATTCCTTGCAAATTTTCTAAAAAAGCATCCCCCAGATCAGTGTAGGCAGTCCAGTATTTATTTAATAGCTTTTTAGCAAATTTTTGTACTGCAATGATAGATAAAGGGATCAGAGGAATGCATAAAAAAAGTGTAATTGCCGCCTGAAAGCAGATATTTGCTAAAACTAGAAATAGGGTGACAGGGGCTAAAAGACTGTAAAAAAGCTGCGGCATATATTGTGAAAAATAAATTTCAAGCTGGTTTACTCCTTCTGTACTGATTTGCACCACCTCAGAGGTTGAAATATGTTCACTGTAAGAAGGGCCAATTTGGGTAAGCTTGGCATATATTTTTTCTCTTAGAAACTTTTTTGTATTTTGGGCGGATAGGTAAGCCGTTTTTGACGAAAAAAGATTCGTAAGAAAGCGAAGAATACCGCAAAGTATCAGAATTACAGCTGTCCTTTGAGCAATATTTATTGGTAAATAACTGTTAAAGAAGGCTGAATTGATCAGGCTACATATGGAAAGCGTGATGGAGATATTGCAGATAAGACTAATCCATTGAAAGAAAACTGTTGCCGCAATATATTTTTTACTATTGGGTGCAAGTCCCAAAAGACGTTTATTGTACATAAAAAAGCCCTCCTAAATTAAAAGCAGATACGCAAAAAATCTGCGCACTTCTAAAAATTTAAACGGGCGAGGTTTATGCCAAAACTATAGCATAATCATAGTTTGATGTCAATTTAAAAGATGCATTTCGTTTTTATGGGTGTTGACAAAAGAAAGAAGGAATGTTATTTTCGAATAAAATAGTTAGCCATAAGAAACTAAATGGGAATTAAAAAAAAACTCAATAAAAATTATTTGAAAGTGGTGGAATGACAGAGCTTTATTTTTCTAATTGTGTTATGCTACCTTTTTGCAGATAAAAAATTTGATTCTGTATTTGACGAAGCAACGTGTTTTCTAATAGATTAAAGTAAACTGGTAATAGGGAGGAGAGAATGAATGAAAAAGAGTACGGTTCTTGATGGTTTTACCGAAGCACAGCTTAAATATATTTTAATAATCAGTGCATTACAAGCTTCTACGGCCACGTTGCCGGCTGTGGCGGAAAATATGGGCGTAAAAAAGCCCAGCGCATGCCGAATGATATATCAGCTAAAGGACATGGGCGTGCTTAAAATGGATGAAAGTATGCGTTCAAAAAGGGTTATTCTTACAGATTTAGGGGATAGTATTGCCGCTGCGCTGGAGCATCAGCAATATATGATTTATAGGCTTCTTACACAAACATTGGGTGCAAGCACAGAAGTTGCACAACGACAAACAGAAAAGCTTATAGGTAAATTGGAATCAGAAGTGGTTTCCCTTTTGGAGATGAAATTTAACGATTTTCATGAGGAAGGCAGCTTTCACGAAAAGGGATTCGATGGGCAATGGTGTGAAAATTCTGAACCTGGCAGTTATCCTATTCCATTTAAAATTGTGAAGGCTGATAGTGATATGATTTCCATGGGAAATAAAGGTTTTGAGCATCCTTGTGTTTTAGTGTTTAGTAATGAAAAGCAGGAGGTTGTTTTAAAAGCAAGAGATATTTTTTATAAATCCATTTTGGGTAAATGCCTTTACGGAAAGCTAAGTTCTATGAAATATAAAAGTAAAAAAACCGGTAAATTCCAAGTGGCTGAATGTATCAATTCTGTTTATCGATTGCCTTTAAGTGAAATGGAATGCAAATATGATTCCCAAGGAAGGGTAGTCACAGGGGTTATTAGAATTATGGCTCAGGCAACCGTTGGAATCTTTCATATGGCAGAAGCGGAAGCAGATTTAACACTAGATTTAACTTCTGTTGAAATAAGTATAAGATAAAAAGTAAAAAAATGAAAAGTGGTTTGACAAATGCTTGGCGATATGATATAGTTTGAATATAAGTTAGTTGCAACTAACAAATTAAAATGAAAATGTTTACTCTTTTTGCTATTTTAAGATGAAAAAACGGGCGAGGTTTTCCATCAAATAAATACATATTGCTGACGAAAATATATATGAAGATAATCAAGGAATGACTTTTGCGTCATTCCTTGAACTATTTTTAAGGATAATTAGCTTAATCTAATGTGAGCGACATATAGAAAAGTGAAGTGGCAATAGTAAGCTTACAAGCAAAGAAAAATAAGGAGTTTTCTACTTTGTAATTGTGTTAGCCAGTACTAACTTATCGAGCTGGGTTTGGAAAAGCTGTAACCTAAAAACATAGTAATAATAAGGACCGTGGGATTAAGCCTTTTATATAATCCGGGTATTTGGTCTTATTATACATTTTATATGAAGAGGAGGGGGCGCAAAAAAATATAAAATGACAAAAACCGGTTTTTGTCCACAAGGGCAGTAATGATAACTTAAAAGGAGTTTTTAGTAAAAAGGAGGATTTTATTATGAGAAATTTGTTCAAGAAATTTGCGGGTTTGGGTATGGCAGCAGTTATGGCTTTAAGTATGAGTGTAATGGCGTTCGCCCAGGATGCACCTGGATATGTAACATTTTTCAAGAGCGGAAGCAGTACCGAAGTCTCCATGACACAGAATGTAATTGCAGGCTATTCCAGTAAGGCTCAGGTTGGCGACAGATATATTTATACAATGGATCTTCAATCTTTTGAAATGACCAAGATGGGCATTTCCGGAGAAGGACAAATGACAGGTATTACATTAGGAGATGCTGCAAAGAATGCAAACATTACAGCAACAGTTTCTGACGACTACAGCACATTGGTTGTATCTGTACCTGTAGATCTTGTAGTGAATGGCAATTCACCCAAATATGAAGCAACTGTTGAAGCAGAAGTTGAGATTTTCTTGGGAATCACCTTTGACATGCCTTCTTCTGTTAACCTTGCAATTACAGACAGCCAATTAACATATAATTAGGAAAGTGTAGAGAGCCGAGGCCTTAACGGCTTCGGCTTTTTCAGTCATTAAAATAGATTACTTGGGGAACTATCATGTTGGTTTAAGGAAGGGAATATCTAGATAGGGAGTGAACTCAATTGAAATACAAAAAGTATTTAACAATGTTTTTGGCAGGTACGTTGGTGGTATCTTCAACACCTACCAATATATTTGCGGATACAAGTGAGCAACAGGTTGAGAAACAGGAAAGCGCAAGTCAATCAGAGGTAACAGGAGAAACAAAGAAAACAGCCGAAACGGAAACAACAGAAGCAGCTGAAACAGAAGCAGCTGAAACGGAAACAACAGAAGCAGCTGAAACAGAAGCAGCTGAAACGGAAACAGCCGAAACGGAAACAGTTGAGACGGAAACAGCCGAAACGGAAACAGCTGAAACAGAGACAACAGAAATGGAAACAGCTGAAACAGAGACAACAGAAACGGAAACAGCTGAAACGGAGACAACAGAAACGGAAACAGCTGAAACGGAAACAGCTGAAACAGAGACAACAGAAACGGAAACAGCTGAAACGAAAACAGCCGAAACAGAAGAGACGGAAAATACGGAGAAATCCGAGAATATAGAAGAAGCAACAACCACGGAAGAGCTCCCTGAAAAAATAGATTTACTTGAAACTGAGTTGCTGGAAGAAGAACTAGCAACAGTTGAGGCACCTACCATTTCGATAGAAGACGGAGGAGTGATAAATCAAACTTACTATGCAAACAACGCTGCGGTGAGTGTTGCAATTGAAGTTCCTGAGGAAACTACAGTATATTATACAACAGACGGCACAGATCCTACAATGAGTGACACAAAACGGCTTTATGAGAGTGGGTTTACGGTTGAATCTTCAAGTGGAGAGGCGGAGACCGTAATAATTAAAGCTGTAGCTATGCAGGAAGTGGGGGAAAGTACGGACACAACAATTTTATATTCCCAAGTAATTATTAAGGAAGTTAACTTTATTGCGGAGATTGATGTAAAAGAGCCAACGATTACAACTTATGATAGTAGTGGGGATACTCAAGAAAGCTATTCATATAAATCATCAGTAGTGGTTGAAATAGATGTTCCCTTTAATACCGAGGTCTTTTTTACAACAGATGGTACAAATCCAATGGAAAGCGACACAAGGCAACTTTATGAAGGTTCTTTTACCGAGGTTCTTCCATTTGAAGCGTATATGACAGGAGGAACAACCCAGATTAAGGCGGTAACAAGAGTTGGAATTAAGGGGGAAGACGGGGAACTCGTATATGTATACTCTGATGTAGTTGAAGGGGAAGTGGTATTTAGAGCAGCAGTGGCGGCATCCTATGCCAAAATAATAGCTACTGTTGCGGGAGAAAGCAGAACCTATAAATCTATGAGCAATCATCTAAGGGATATAGAAAACGGTGAACCTGTAACCATAGAGTTCACCCATACCAATGCCCCGTCAAGCAGGGTACTTTATACTTTAGACGGCAGTGATCCAAGTAAAAGTGAAACGGCAATAGAATACCAAGAGCCTTTTGCCATATCAGCAAGTAGTCTGGCAGCTGAAAAAGTTGAACTTAAAGTTGTGGTGGAGGTGATGGATGGTACAGAAGAAATATATTCATCCAAAAGAACACTGTATTTATATTTTTTGGCGGAAACAATTCCTGTACCTGAACTTTCTTTAACTAAATTAGAAAACGATGAAACAAAGTACGCCAATACAACAGAGGTTACAGCAACGATTACAAATTATGATGAAAATTTAGAATATGTTTATACGCTGGATGGAACGGATCCCACTTTGGAAAGCAGTAAATATGATAGTGGTATAGGAATAACAGGAGTGAAAGCACCATCGTCTGCAGGTGGAAAGGTAGAAATAAAAGCTGCTGCGGTAAAAGACGGTAAGTATTTATCTGATATCACGGTTTCGGAAGTATTTTTTAAGGCGGCTGATGCTTTGGAACTTGCTGAGGGTAGTTACATTGCTGATTTTGTAATAAATTGTGATGACGAGGAGAATGCTTGGTTAAATGATTACATAGATACAAAAGATATAGAGATTCATGTAGACGCAGATGGGAAAATGAACCTTACAGTTCGATTTGTAGAAAAAAACATTTTAAGTGATAATACTGACGGCTTTGTCTACTTTAAAGAGGCGAAATTCATGGGGGATAGTGGGGAAACTGACCTTACATTTAAAGAGCCAACTGAAATGGAACGTTTTGTATATTCTTCCGTATATACCCGCATCATAAAAACAGTAACGGTACCTTTAGATTCTCTTTCTACAGATGTTACAATAAAATTTAAGAATAGCAGCAATGATTGGGCAAATTATGTTCTAACCTTAAATTCTGAGCCAAAACCAGCATCAGAGAAGACCATTGATAACTCGGTTATGGGGTATTCTATAACTTCTAGCCCTCAAGATGTAACATATGACGGTTATAGGCAAACGGAAAGTGCTATCGGCATAGCATTAAAAAGCAACGGTTATTCTGTAACGAGACCTATGGTGTACTATTTTACTGTAGATGACACAGAGGAAATAGACTTCAATTCTAGATCAACAAGCTTCCCAGCCGTGGATAGTTTAGAAGTTGCGGGAAATTATGGCCAATGGTCTGAAGGTTCAAATTCAGGGAAAATGTATACGACAAGTGATGACCCCCATACCTTAAACGTAAGGGTAAAGGGGTATGCAGAGGGATTAGGCTGGACTGATGAAATTTCAATCCCTATGAAGTTTAATGCAAAGGCTATAAAAAATAAAATTTACGCTGAAAATGACTCTGATTTTTACTTAACGTTAACAGGTGCGTATTCCAACGGTATTACCAGTAGTACTTATACAATACCTTATGATACAGTTTTTAGGGTAAACACTGTAACAGAGGAAGAAGAAGTTAAAAAATATGCGGATTTGATTTCAGAAGTAAATCCCGAGCATGGCAACAGAAATATGAGAGTTTTAGATTACATTTTTGAAACGCCTGATGGTGAGAAGGTCAAAGTTTTGGATCAGACGGGCGAGATTAAAAGTACTACCTTTATTATACCTGAAGCAGAGGGATTTAAGGTGAAAAATGTAACACTTTATAAAATTACGGAAAATGGAACAAAAGCGGAGCTAATTCCCTTTGGAGCAGGTAGTACAGAGCTTGGTTATGGGGCGTATGAATTACAAAACGAATATCCTGGTGGAGTTTACGTCGTTGTTGCTGGGGAAAATGAGGATATGCCCTCAATGGCCAATGGCTATTATTTAGCTTCCGCCAAGTTAAAAGACAGTGATAATAAGTATATTGACAATGAGTACGCAGATATTTTAGACAGTAATTATAGTAATGGGCGTTCTGTGTTAGATATTAGAACCTATTCAAAGTATATGTATCTTCCACTCACAAGCAAGGGTGGCGAGTATGTAACAGATTTTTATTATTATGATTATGAGAATAGTAAGTATGTTAAGGCAACTGCAGAGGAAACTTACACCGTCAATGGTGAAAAGTATGTTAAGCTTGCTAAAATTCCGATAACAACAAAAAAAGCTTATTTAGATGTATATTTCACAACGTCAGCAGGAAAAACACAGTATGGTACACTTGAATTAGATTATAACAATGCGATTATAACAACAGGTATTGATGCGCAGGCGCCTAAAATGACAACAGCAACAGGGGCAATCTCTTATGTAAATGATGATAAGGCTACGGTTACCCTTTCCACTGCTTCTGAAGGTGCAAAAATATATTATACCTGTATCAGCGGTACAACAGGTGCTGATCCTGATACAACAAAGACGCAACAACTTTATACCGGCCCCATCGAACTTTCTACTGCAAATTCAGAAGGTGAGATATATACGATTCGAGCAGTTACGGTAAAAAATGGGTTTATCACTTCTGATATAGTGGAATATACGATAACCTTCAATCAAAAGGGGATGGCGGCAGAAACAGCACAAAAACCCGTTATCTATGCAAAATACGAAAGCGGAGAAACTGCCCAGGATGGTATTTACACAGTAACAATAACAAGCAAAACGGAAGATACATTACTTTACTATACCACAGATGGTTCTGTACCATCTTCTCAAAACGGAACTTTGTATACAGAAAGTTTTCGCGTTCCTGCCCTAACAGATGGTTTGCCCACTGTAGTAAAGGCAATTGCGGAAGGGACAGGTGTCAATGCTTCGGAAATTGCTGAAACAGAAATATCTTTCTCATCAGATTGGTGGGATAACATCCAAGTGGGTACTAGTTATGAAATACCAATTAAAATGCTTAATTACATAAATAACAGTTTGCTTTCCATGGGGAATGGGGCTTTAAAGGGAAATGCAACATTATACGTTGATGAAAACGGTGATAAGTTTTTAACCATTCCTTTCCAAAGAATTGATATGGGTGGTTTTGCAGGGTATCTCGTTGATTTGTGGTACTTTGAGAGTGAAGCTGTCGCTACCGCAGCCACTTGGAAAGATGATTTAATGATGGGTAGTTATGAATACACACTGGATGACAAGATAGGAAGTGTGACAATCCCCTTATTTCACAATGGTGAAAAGGTAACTATTGGAATTGAATCGAATTATGATGCTATGGGAAGGCAACGGGCGACACTGGCACTTGACTATTCTGATGTGATTGAAGCGGTTACCGGTGTTGAGGTTGAAAAGGAAAATCAGGTAGATATTCCTACAATTGATGCAGTATTAAATGCAGCAGGGGATGCTATGGCGATTACCATTTCGATGCCTTCTGCAAGTGAGGTGCAGGATGCAGACATTTATTATGTTATCAGCGGAGATGACGAGACCATTATAGAAAAAACTGACGAAAATAAATATTTGGATACTTTCGTGATTACCAAGGAGCAGGCGGCTGAAATGGGAGGTACGGCAGACGCAGTAAACGTATTTGCAGTTGCTACCAAGACGGACTATAAGGATTCCATTGTTAATGTGAAAAAGCTTACCTTTGATACAACTTCCACAGGCGGTGACATAGTGAGCGACGGGGAGGTCGACGTAACACAGGACGGTAAATATTGGGTAGACATTGACCTTTATAAAGAAAGTGATGATGAGCTTTCAATGGGAAATGTTGCGTTCGAAAACAACTCCAGAGCACTGATTGTTACAAGTGGCGGGAAGTCAGTCATTCAGATAGGCTCAAATCCTGTTAGGATTCCACCATATTATTCTGCTCTGGAAGAGTTCCAATTTAAAAATGCACAAGGTGTATATCAACTTGCAACCACATTGGAAACAGAGGAAATCAGTACTACTTATATGGGTGTCGATTATACCTTTGATTATCTTAAAAAGTTTGAGTTTACGTTGCCAAGCGTAACAGACAAATACATTGATGTAAAAGTAAAAGTTCCATATACCATAATGGACTCTGCCGTTGGTGAAAATGCAATCCCGGCAAGGCTTAAAATAGATTGGAGCAGTATGAAAGCGGGCAAAGATTCGGATGAACTTCGAGCGAATAGTTCGGCATCGGAAAGTAGTGTTTCTATTACCAGTAGTGCAGTTGATATTACGGATTCCGAAACAGGAATTCGTCTGGTAGCCCCTGAAAATGTTTTGCTGGAGGGTGCAACTTTGTATTCCTCAATCTTGAAAGAAGGAAGTCAGTTTAAGCTTGCACAAAAAGCACTGGGGGAAGAGGTAGGAAAGTTTACTGTTTTTCGTATTCTTGCAAAAGTGAATGATGAAGAAATTTCTCCATTAGAAAATGTAAAATTATACATACCAATACCGGAAGATTATGACCAAGAAAGAGTTGCTTTGTACAGAATTAATGAAGATGGAACAAAAACTTTGATTCGTGGAACCGCAGCTCAAGGTGGATTAATTCCATTATCAAAAAGCATGGAGCCTGTTTACTTTGAATTTGAAACCGACAAGTTTGGTTTGTTTGCATTAGTGGAAACGGATGAGATAATAAATGTTCCCGTTGTTACCCAGGCGATCCAGGAGGATGAGATGTTTGATGATATTTCCGGACATTGGGCAAAGGCTTACATTGAAAAAGCAGTTGAAATGGGTATTTTCAGTGGGATAAGTGAAGAGAGTTTTGGTCCGGATGTAAAAATGACAAGGGGTATGTTTGTAACAATTCTTGGCAAAATGGACGGCATCAAGCCCAAAACCTATAGAGGTAGTAGATTTAGGGATGTTAAGGATGAAGATTACTATTCTTCCTATGTACTTTGGGCGGCAGATATGGGTATTGCAGGAGGCGTTGGGGATGGTACTTTTGCTCCAAATACGAATATTACCCGAGAGCAAATGGCAGTAATGTTTACGAAATATGCCGAAATTAAGGGCGTTAACTTTAAAACCAGTGGCAACGATGACTTTGTTGATAGAAATGCAATAAGCCATTGGGCTATGAGCAGCGTAAAAACCCTTGCAAAGGCAGGCGTAATTAGCGGCCGCGAAAACAGGAGTTTTACACCGAAAGATGCAGCATCAAGAGCGGAGGTTGCTTCCATGATTGTGAGGTTTACGGAGCAATATATGTCTTTGCAGATTGAGGATGAACAGGAAACGAATGGTCTTTAAAACAGAAGAAAGCATATGTATAACTTGGCAGAGCCCTTCCATAGGGAAGGGCGAACTGCCAATATGAAGATGGAGGGACTTTATGAGTAAAACAGGCTTTAAAAAGGGAATTTCCATAGTTATGGCTATCATTGTTTGCGCCTGTATGCAGGTTAATGTTTTTGCATTGAGTGACGGCGTTTACACTGCAGACACGTTAACTTATTATTTAAATCCGGACACGGGAAAGACAGATGACGGCGGAACGGGAAATGCGGAGATCGGCGAAGGAATGTGCAGAAGTGCAGTTTACGAAAAAGCATTGATTGAACAGCAAGACGGGAAAATTTGGATATCTTTAAGAATGCTTTTATATAACCATATATCAAATATAAGAATTTACACGCAGAATTCCCCTAAGGGTGATTATACGGAAGTAAAGTATTCTGTTATGGCGGAAAACGCAGCAAATGGAAGCGGTGACATGCGTTTTCAGGCTCCATCTGCAGACTGCTACGTAAAAACACAAATGTATGTTGCCCCTATGGGTAGGGATGTATGCTTTTTTTGGAAGGTAGATTCGTCAACTGCGCAAAGTGGAAATGCAGATTTTGTGCAAACCATTAAAACCGACAATAGCAAAAAGAAAGATATGGGTTTTACTGATGTTTCCTCCCATTGGGCAAAAACGGATATTGAAGGTGTTGTTGCGAAAAAATTGTTCAGCGGGACAAGTGATACGACGTTCAGCCCGGATATAGCCATGACAAGGGGTATGTTTGTAACCGTATTAGGCAGGCTGAGTGGAGATGACGTTTCGGGGTATAGCAGTAGCAAATTTAAGGATGTAGGCGCAAGTCAGTATTATGCAAAATATATTGGATGGGCAAATGCAAAGGGAATTGTTTCCGGAGTAAGCGAAACCGCCTTTTACCCTGATGCATCCGTCACCTGTGAGCAGGCAGCGGCAATCATGGTGAAATATATGGCGATGAAGGGATATGCTTTTAAAACTGACGGAACAACACCAAAATTGGAAACAGTAAGCACTTGGGCCAGGGGGAGCGTTGAGAAGGCGGGAAAGGCAGGACTAATCACAAGTCAAAACACGAATGGATATCAATTTAAATCCTCAGCAACCAGGGCAGATGTTGCTTCCATTATTATGAATTTGGTAAATGGATATGGAAATTAATTATAGAAATTAAATTTGATAGGGTTTGAGAGGAAAAAGTTATCTAGGGGAATTTTACTTCCATTTAATTAAAAAAGTCGTGTAGTTTAAGATGTATTTTGTTAAGTGATTTTTTTGTTTCAAGTCCGATTGATAAAGTTACTTGAAAAATGAGGAAAGGAGAAGATTATGAAAAAATTGAAACAGAGGATGCTTTTTCTTGTCCTTGGGCTTATGATATTTGCTATGACAGGTTGTGTGGATCAGAGTGGAGCCGAAGCAGAAGGAACAAATGTCATAACAGAAATGGCGGCGGCGAACATTGCTGTAGAGGAGCAAGGAGAGAAAGTGTCGGAAGAAAAAGGGCAAACCGAGGGGGTAAATAGTCGTAATTCCTTTGCGGTTGACGGAGAAACAGCGGAAGTGAAACAGGCAGTAAATAAGCAAATACAAGATACAGATGAGAAAAATTCAGAATCGGAACAGCGCATTATTGCCACATCGGCGGCGACTTGTGAAATTATGAATCAATTGGGCATAGTTCTGATTGGTGTTCCGGATACTACTGTCTCTACGATCCCATCTTGTTATGATGATGCAACTCGTATTGGCACGCCCATGGCACCGGATATGGAAATTATTAAATCCTTGAAGCCGACAGATGTAATTGGGCCAGACACATTAAAAGAAGATCTAAAAATAAAATATGATAATATTGGGGTAACATCTACATTTATAGATTTAAAAAGTGTAAAGGGTTTGTACGACAGCATTACACTAATTGGAAATAAATACGGAAAAGAGGAAGAAGCAAAGACTTTGGTGACGGAGTACAACACTTTTATGGATGACTATAAGGCGAAGCATGTTGTAACGGAAAAACCTAAAGTTTTAGTGCTGATGGGACTTCCCGGCAGCTATCTTGTGGCAACGAATAAATCCTATGCAGGGTCTCTGGTAGAGCTTGCGGGAGGGGTAAATGTATTTCCCAGCGACGAAAAAGATTTTCTTAATGTGAATCCCGAAGAAATCCTGAATACGGACCCCGATGTTATCATTAGGACTGCCCATGGATTACCTCAGGAGGCCCTTAAAATGTTTGCAAAGGAATTTTCGGAAAATGATATTTGGAAGCATTTTAGAGCGGTTCAGGAAGGAAAAGTATATGATGTTGATTATATGGTTTTCGGCATGAGCGCAACATTTGAATATCCTCAGGCACTGTCGGATTTAGAGCCTATGCTTTATGGTGAATAATATGAATAGAAAAATTATGTATTTTAGCATTTTAATTTTTTTGCTTTTGGGACTTTTTTTTATGTCCGTGAATATGGGAAGTATTCAGGTGACCTATGGTGAGCTTTTTAGCGGTTTGCTTGTAGAATACAATGAAAGTGTTGCTACAATTTACGATTTACGATTTCCAAGAATTATTATTGCCATGGTCACCGGAGCTGGTTTGGCGGTTTCAGGGGTGCTTTTTCAGGCTGTGCTGAAAAACCCCTTAGCGGACCCCGGAATTATTGGTATTTCAGCAGGTTCGGCTTTTGTTTCTGTGCTTATTGTAGCTTTTTTCCCAATGTGGTATTTCTTTACGCCTTTATTTTCCTTTCTGGGAGGAATCCTCGCCTGTGTGCTTGTGTATTCCCTTTCATGGAAAGCAGGATTCTCTCCCCTTAGAATTATTCTGGTGGGTGTTGCCATCAATGCGGTTTTTACAGGACTTTTGCAGTCTTTCGGCACCATGAGTGGGCAAAATTATTCGGGTGCAGCGGCAATTGTAAATGCCAATATTTCTATGAAAACATGGAAAGATGTACGTCTTTTAACAGGGTATGTTTCTCTGGGTTTGGTTCTTTCACTTTTTGTTGCAACGAAATGCAATTTACTTGCCCTCGAGGATAAAACCATAAGGAGCCTTGGCGTAAATGTGAATGTATTAAGGGCGGTAATATCAGTGATTGCTGTACTCCTTGCTTCTATTACAACAGCGGTTGCAGGTTCAATCAGTTTTATCGGTTTAATTGTGCCCCATATAGGCAGACTTTTGGTTGGCAGTGACCATAAATTTCTAATTCCGTTTTCTATGCTCTTTGGAGCATTTACCATGCTTTTGGCAGATACGGTAGGGAGATTAATTGCGTACCCTTATGAAATTTCTGCTGCAATTATTATGTCCGTAATAGGCGGCCCTTTCTTTATTGTATTACTGAAAAGGAGTGACAAAATCTATGGAGGTTAAAGAGTTGGATTTTTCTTATGGAAAGGAAAAGGTGCTGAATCATATTTCCTTTAACATACCAAAAGGGAAAATAACCACACTAATTGGAGCAAATGGCTGTGGTAAATCTACTTTATTCAATGTAATGACTAAAAATTTAAGGGCGCAAAAAGGCAATGTCTTTCTTGAAGGGAAGGATATCAATGAAATTAGTTTAAAACAGTTTGCAAAGTTGGTTTCCATTGTTCATCAGTATAATGTAGCCCCTGGGGATTTAACGGTAGAAAAGCTAATTGGCTACGGTAGAATTGCTCAAAGCAGGTTTCGTAAAAAAGACAAAGAAGAGGATGAAAAACTAATTCAATGGGCGATGGATATAACAGGGGTAAAAAATTTTAAAAATAAGCAACTTTCTGATCTGTCGGGAGGGCAGCGCCAGAGAGTATGGATTGCTATGGCTTTGGCACAAAATACCAAAATACTTTTTTTGGATGAACCGACTACATATTTAGATATTCGTTACCAAATTGAGATACTTAAACTTATTAAGCAGCTAAATGTGGAATTTGGGATTACAATTGTAGCTGTACTCCACGATATTAATCAGGCAATTCATTACAGTGATGAAATTTTAGCCATGAAAGATGGTAAAATCATTGCACAGGGAAGCCCTAAAGAAATTGCTACGGAAAAGATATTGAGAGACATATATGATATAGATTTAAAGGTGGAAACTGTGGGAAAGGATATTTTTGTTCTTACCATGTAATGAGAATGTAGAATGAAGTGGAAATCAGGAAAAAAGGCTGAGTACTTAGTGGGAATACTTTTCAACAAAGAATCTGCCGAGTAAACATTAGCTATGCAGTGGGAATTTTGGTAAAATGAAATATAGAAGGAAAGATTTGTTCTATTTTGGAAGGAGAACTTGAAGGAAGGCCCAATGTAAATACAGGGTTACAAGAATTCAAGCACCAGGGATTATTTATACAGTTAATGATTTAAAATTGGCTATAAAATAAGAATAAGTGGCCGTTTTTTGTCATTGTCTAGATAAGGTTGCAGACGGTTTGGAGAAAAAGTAATACTAAGGTCAAATTGATGATGAAAAATAATTTGAAATTAATGCAAAAAAGTGCTTGACAATATGAGAAATCCTTGGTATACTTATTTTCGCCGCTGAAAGAGCGAGCGACCGTTAACACGGTAAGAGGATGTAAATCCTTCTATTCAGGCATTTTAACTCGAAGAAAGAGAAACTTTGAAACAAAGAAAACTTTCGAAAAAAGTTAAAAAAGTGCTTGACAAGATGAAGAGAGTCTGGTAAGATAATCTTCGCCGCTGAAAAAGCGGGTTGATCCTTGAAAACTAAACAGTAGAGATACAAACACACAACCCATAGTCAATTCAGCTAGTGAGCTTTGAACCGATT
>NZ_DAOUQB010000026.1 GCF_030625865.1 Anaerotignum sp.
TTTTAGACAAATATGTTCAATATTTTAACAATGAGCGTCCCGCATATGCTTTAGGATACTTAAGCCCTGTTCAATATAGAACTGAACAAGGCTTTCCTTAAGGTGGTTTTTAGATGTCTACATTGACTTGACAACTTCACTAAGCGGGTGGTTGTTTGATTGTTCTCATATCTTCATTAAAATCTTTGTGTTAAAACTTATTGTGATAGTAAAAAAAGGTCTTTTGAAAATTAGATATTTTTAAGCAAAAACCAAAATAAAGCTTTATCTTTTAGAACATATCTGCTACAGCCTTTGGCGTAGCCCCAATATAATCGGCTCCGCAGGCGTCAAATTCCGCCTTGTCGCCATAGCCAAATTCCACAGCAATACAGGGAATACCTACCAAATGAGCGCCCTCAACGTCAAACTTGCGATCACCCACCATAATAGCCTCTTCCTTTTTTCCATTCATCTTGTCCAATACATAATCAATGACCTTTGCTTTTGTATCGCGGCCAATCTCTCGATTATCACCACCAATCACCTCAAAGTAATGGTCAATCTGAAAGTGCTTCAAAATACGAACTGCAGTCTCTTCTTTTTTAGAGGTGGCTACTGCCAAACGCTTACCTTTTTCCTTCAATTCATCCAACATTAGGGGAATGCCATCAAATACTTTGTTTTCAAATAAACCTATCGTGGCATATCGTTCTCTAAAAAATTTCAAGGCTCTGTGGGCATCTTCATGATTCATATGGAAATCCTCGGTAAATGTTTTTATTAAAGGCGGGCCAACAATAAACCTCAAATCTTTATCCGCCCATTTGGTAATTCCCATTTTCTCTTGCATGTGCTGGGCAGAACGAATAACACCCTCGGCAGAATCTGTTAATGTTCCATCCAAGTCAAATATTACGATACTTTGCTGTAATTTTTCCATATTCCTTCTCCTCTTCTCCATAATCGGCTAAAGAAACTCAGCCGAATCCGCCTTTTATTCCATAAAGTTTCGTATATTTTACCGCAAAAGGCTTTTTTCCGCAAATAAAAAACCCCCTAAAGATTTTCTCTAAGGGGTATCCTCTGACAACACTTCTGCCAAAATTTTTGCTAATGGTTTCATTGCGTTTAGTGCCTCTTGCTTGGTATTTGTCTGCGCCCCCACTTCAATCAGTGCAGAACGCGGCATATAATGTAAAATAAAGCGATAAGGATTCAAATAAATTTTTCGCATAAAACCGGGATATTCTTGCCCTGCCCGTGTTTTCATTTGCAGGCTAAAGGCTAAATTTTGCTTAATATATTTATTTTCTAACCATGAAACAGGCTCTGCCTGACCGTCTTTGTTTAAGCGGCAAATTCCGTTTACAAACATTACTTGGGCACAAGTTTTTCCATCAATTTCTGTAACCAACCTTAAATTTTCCGGTATCCCATCTCTGTGCAAATCAATACAAACCTCAATGGAAGGATGCTTTTTTAAAATTTCCTCCACAGCAGGGCCACTGCGTTCATATGCCCCTTCACGCTGTAAAACACCATTTACGGCATCATAAACGTTCATGTCATGTAATACACTAATGCCATAATCTTCTTCCAAAATACGTTTTAATTCCTCGCCTACACCACATACCCCTTCTTCTATTCCATTACTATCCACAAAATCTTCATGGGTATGAGTATGAAATATTAAAATTTTTGGCTCTTTTAAAGTTGGTTCTATGGAAAAGTCCATAGATAAATCTTCTTCCACATTTACATCGCCTTCCAAAAGAGCCGTTCTGGAATCCACAGTATAAAAATTACTTTTTAAATAAGAAAAGTCCTTCATCTTTTCAAGGACTGCCGCAGTTACACACAAACCCTTTTCGCCACTCGGAATAATGTCTTTTTGCTCAAATTCCACATCTTTGACGCCCCAAACAGCAACCTCCGCACTTTCATTGGTCGTTCCTCGTTCTGTCCACAAACTTTGTATAGACAATGTCCCATGGGGGACTTGTCCAGGCAGTACTTCTGCCAAAAGCCATCGGCCACCACCCATCTGCAAAAAAAGCGGCATGGATAGCAGAAAAAGCAAAAGGCCAAAAAGGCTTAGGCCGAGTTGCCCCCTGCCACCTTTTTGCTCCACTGACACCGCCTCCTTTCATACAAAGTTTATGCCAATATAAAAAGCAATAGAACAATAAAGTATAGCGGCGCTTTGGATGAAAATTCATACAAAAAGAGGAATCCTATTCTCCCAAATAAAAAACCCACGGCTGATTCACCGAGGGACTTTATACAAAATAAAATTTAATATAACATAAAACCCCCGCAGAGGTAGCCACGAGGGTTTTATGCATATGGAGTTATGGTTTGTATGTTCAAAGAAACAAGATTATCTCAAGTTTGCTTTGATTACTTCTGCAATACGCTTGATGCCTTCTTCAATTTTTTCTTCAGGCATACAAGAGTAATTCATACGGAACGTGTTTTCATGTCCGCCATTGGGGAAGAACCCACCACCGGGAACATATGCAACCTTCTGTGCCAAACACTGTTCTGCCATTTCTTTTGCGTTAATATACTCAGGCAATACAACCCATGTAAACAAACCACCATCGGGATGTGTCCATGTGCATTCTTTGGGGAAATGCTCTTCCATAGCCTTTAACATACAATCACGTCTCTTGCGATATACTTCTTTAATTTTTGCAACATGGGCATCCAAATCATTCATATCCAAGAATGTATTGGTTTCCAACTGTGCAACTGTAGATGCTTGAAGGTCAGAAGCCTGTTTCATAAAATTATATTTTGCAAGAATTTCGCTTTCAGCGCAAACCCAGCCCAATCTATAACCAGGAGCCAAAATTTTGGAAAAGGTTCCCAAGAAGATCACAAGACCCTTCGTGTCCAAAGATTTCAAGGAAGGCATATTTTCATTTTCAAAACGCAATTCACCATAAGGGTTATCTTCGATAACAGGAATTTCAAATTTATTGATAATTTCCATGAATTTTTTACGTCTTTCCAATGTCCAAGTTCTGCCGGAAGGATTCTGGAAATCAGGAATCACATAAATCATCTTAACCTTTTCTGTGGAAGCCAAAACCTTTTCCAATTCTTCCATAATCATACCGTTGTTGTCGGTAGGAATTTCAATAAAATTAGGTTCGCAAGCCTTAAATGCATTTACTGCCCCCAAATAAGAAGGGCTCTCTAATAAAACAACATCGCCTTTATTCAGGAAAACACGAGCGGAAAAGTCCAGACCCTGCTGAGAACCACTGGTAACCAAAACATGATCAATATCCGTAGCAATATTGTTTTTTGCTTTCATTCTGTCCACAATTTTCTGTCTAAGCGCAGGGATTCCTTCCGTAGAAGTATACTGCAAAGCAACGCGACCCTGTTCATCCAAAGTTTTTACGGATGCAGCTTTCATACCTTCAACTGGAAATAATTCCGGCGCAGGCATACCACCGGCAAAAGAAATAATATCAGGCTGAGAAGTAAGCTTAAGTAATTCTCTGATTTCGGAGCCTGTTAAAAGATTCATTCTGTCTGCAAAACGTAACATTTGGTTCTTCCTCCTTAAAAAATAAACTATTGTCCGACAAGTTTCGTATTTTTTTTAATACATTGTCAAATTATTTAAAATTTTCTTCTTTATGCTAATTAAAACACAAGTTATTAACAAAGTCAATGTAATTTTATGAAATGTGCATTTAAAAAATGACATAAAACAAAAACATACAGAAGGATTTTTTTGTATAAAAAACAAAACAATTTACGAAAAAACAATAAATACTTTTACTAAATTGTATTTAAAAACAAACATTTCAACCAAAAAACAGCATATCACCAAAACAATTTTTGTATCAGTTTTCATACGTTTTCTTCCGCTATTCTACTTATTTAAAATAACAAATCTGTATATTATTCGTTCTATTTCGTCAATAAAATAACGATATCTGTTTTAACAGAAAAACCCTCGCCGAACATCCATCTTTGGATGTACTTCGAGGGTTTATAACGTTAGCACACTTCAAAAAGCCACTTATTTTTTATTTCAGGTTTGCTTTGATTACTTCTGCCAAAGCCTTAACACCTTCTATAATTTTTTCATCACTCATACAGGAGTAATTCATTCGGAAGCAGTTATTCTTTCCACCATTGGGGAAGAAGCTTCCCCCTGGAACATAAGCAACCTTCTTTTCCAAGCACTGCAATGCCATTTCTTTTGTGTTAATATAAGAAGGCAACTCTACCCAGGTAAACAAACCGCCGTCGGGATATGTAAACTTTGCCTCAGGAGGAAAGTATTCCTTCATCGCATTCATCATTACATCACGTCTATGCTTATAAACTTCTCTGATTTTTGCCACATGCTCGTCCAAATCGTTCATATCCATATACTTATTAGCCTGAAGCTGTGTTAAAGTTGAGGTTGCCAAGTCTGCCCCTTGCTTCATGGTGTTAAACTTTGAAAGGATTTCATCCTCTGCGCAAACCCAGCCAATACGGAAGCCGGGAACCATGACTTTTGACAATGTGCCAAGGTAAATCACAAGGTCTTTTGTATCCAAAGACTTTAACGCAGGCATATCTTCATTTTCGAAACGTAATTCACCGTAAGGATTATCCTCAATTACCGGAATCTCATATTTGTTTACAATTTCCATGAATTTTTCTCTTCTCTCCAAAGACCATGTACGTCCTGTGGGATTTTGGAAATCGGGAATTACATAAATCATTTTTACATTTTCTGTGGTTGCAAGAATTTTATCCAACTCTTCCATAATCATACCACCATCATCGGTAGGTACTTCTATAAAAGTGGGTTCACTGGCCTTAAAAGCGTTAATTGCACCTAAGTAGGAAGGGCTTTCCACTAAAATCACATCACCCGGGTCAATGAATACCCTTGCCGCAAAATCAAGCCCCTGCTGAGAACCACTGGTAATCAATATCTGATCTGCTGAAGCATGAATATTATTTTTTGCTGCCATTCTTTCTACAATTTTTTCTCTTAACTGTGGCAGACCTTCGGTTGAGGAATACTGGCATGCAACGGTACCCATTTCTTCCATGACCGCAATACCAGCTTGTTTCAATTCTTCCACAGGAAATAATTCCGGCGCGGGTAAGCCGCCTGCAAAAGAAATAATGTCAGGTCTAGCAATAAGCTTTAAAAGATCCCCGATATCTGAGCTGTCCAAAAGGTCTAGTCTTTTTGCAAAACGAACCATATATTTCCATTCCCCTTTCATTGCGGTTTTTCAACCTAAATAATGTATTTTTTTAAAGACATGTAGTAATTAAGCCATAAATCACCTTAACTGTCAATCTTATTTTCCCAGCTTTGTATCTCATTAAATACAGTTATAATGGTGATTTTTTGGGGAAGATTTCTTCAAATCCTGTATGATTTGATTAAAAAAATAAGGGATTCATTTCGTGCTTTCTTTCCGTCTGGTCAAAACAACAATTGAGGCATTGGAAAAAATATAAAATTTCATCATTTTTTTCTATAGAAGTCCCATAACTTCCATGTTTCCTCCCCTTCCCATTATCTTTTCTTTATACTGTTTATTATATGGTTTTTAGATGTTTGGTAATATTAAACCATCCCTCTTATATGCAAATTGTAAAAATCAATTTTTCCTTAGATATTAGCGAACAAACTAAAAAAAAGATAAAAAAAAGAAGTATTTTACTGCATTTTGTCAAAAAGTTTTATATATCGAATTTTTTGTTTCATTTCTATTGCATTCCGCCCTATTTGCTGTATAATGGTTGGAGTTTACTAACAATAATACAAAAGTTTAGTATCACTAAATTTTATGGATAAATAAAAGGAGTTGTTGAGGATGGATATCGGACATAAAATCAAGCAGCTTCGTGTGCAAAAAGGCCTAACCTTAGAAGAATTGGCCAGCCGCAGCGAGCTGACAAAGGGTTTCTTGTCCCAGATGGAAAGAAATTTAACGTCTCCTTCCATTTCTACTTTAAACGATATTGTAGAAGCCTTGGGCACCACACTGTCCGAGTTTTTCAAAGAAGAAAAACAAGAAAAATTGGTTTTTCATAAGAAAGATTTTTTTGTTGATAAAAAGGAACATTACACTGTTCATTGGATTGTACCAAACACACAAAAAAATGAAATGGAACCCATTTTATTGGAATTGCCCCAAGGGGGGGAATCCTTTCAAATGGACCCCCATTGTGGTGAAGAGTTTGGATATGTCCTTGAGGGCAGCATTACCCTTGACTGCGGGGATGAAAGCCATATTGTACACAAAGGAGAAACCTTCTACCTTTCCGGCAAAACAAGCCATTTTTTAAGAAATGATAAGAAAACGAAGGCGAAAGTTCTATGGATCTCAACGCCGCCGTTATTCTGATATGATGGGAGGCAGACATGAAAAAGCTGATTCAATTCAAAAATATCGTCAAAAACTTTGACGGGAAATTAGTTTTAAAGGGCATCAATTTGGATATCTATGAAAACGAATTCGTTACGTTACTTGGCCCCAGTGGTTGCGGTAAAACAACCCTTCTGCGTATCTTGGGTGGATTCTTAACACAAAATGAAGGGCAGGTTCTTTTCGACGGAGAAGAAATCAGTAAAGTCCCTCCATATAAAAGAGAAATCAACACCGTATTTCAGAAATACGCTTTATTTCCACATATGAACGTTTATAATAATATCGCCTTTGGTCTAAAAATCAAAAAAGAACCAAAGGATATTATCGAGCAAAAGGTAAAGCGAATGCTAAAGCTTGTAAACTTAGAGGAATACGCAGACCGCAACGTAACAGAAATGAGCGGCGGACAGCAGCAGCGTGTTGCCATTGCCCGGGCATTGGTAAATGAACCAAGTGTCCTGCTTTTGGATGAACCCTTGGGTGCTTTGGATTTAAAGCTTAGAAAGGAAATGCAGCAAGAGCTGAAAAAAATACAGCAGGAGGTTGGCATCACCTTTATTTATGTTACCCATGACCAAGAAGAAGCCTTGACCATGTCCGACAAGATTGTCGTTATGAAAGAAGGAGAAATTCAGCAAATCGGTACCCCTACCGACATTTACAATGAACCCGTCAATCAATACGTTGCCAACTTTATCGGCGAAAGCAACATTATGGACGGCGTGATGCTGGAAGACTATGTTGTTATGTTTGAGGACAAAAAATTCAACTGTGCTGATTTTGGGTTTGCCCCCAATGAAAAGGTTGACGTAGTCATCCGCCCTGAAGATCTGGATATTGTGCCAAGGGCTGAAGGTAAGCTGAAAGGTATTGTGAAATCTGTGCTCTTTAAGGGCGTACACTACGAAACCCTGGTAGAAACCAAAGTAGGTACCTCTATCACCGTAAAAATGATGGTTTCCGATGACCGTCCTGTTTTTAACGAAAGTGCAAACGAAAAAATCTCTGCCAACGACTTTTATCTGGATATGGACGACGTGGAAAAATTGAACGAAGGCACCATTGTTGCCCGTGCCGATGCGCAAGCTTGGGATCCCGAAACAGATGAGTTTATCTCCATCAAAGAAATCAACTATTCCATTAAAAAAGAAAATGGAAGCTATCCTGTCACCTTTGCCACTGCCGCAGGCACTTCCGTTACCGTAAATATGATTGTCAAGGACGAGAACCGCGTAGCAAACAAAGAATATGAAGAAGAAATTTATGCAGTGAATTTCTTTAAAAAAGCCGATGAAATTCACGAATCCATCGCCCTTGAGACAGATTTGAAAACTTGGGCAAATGCTTCCGCCTGGAGTTTGGAGGATGGTACTTCCGTTGAAATTACCAATGTTAAGTATGACTTTGACCCGGAAACCGTAACCCCGGGAGTATATGAAGTAACCTTTGCTACGGAAGGCTATGAATACAAAGTAGACACCACCGACCGCTATGAAATTGGCAATGAAGTGGGTCTTATTTTCCAGCCGGAGGATATTCATATCATGACGAAAGATAACTGAGGGGAGGGTATTTGGTGAAACAATTTCGAAATATGGCTGTGCCCTATATTGTTTGGATGGCAGCTATGATTGTGGTTCCCATGCTGCTCATTATCCTCTACGCCTTTACCAATAAAGGAAATGACGTAGCTACCATACGCTTTTCATTGGAAAACTTTGCACGTTTTTTCAGTGATACCGTATTTATGAGTGTTTTGAAACGCTCCTTATATATCGCCATTGTTACAACTATCATTTGCATTTTAATGGGTTATCCCATTGCCTATGTAATTGCAAATCGCAGTGAAAAAAGCAAAATATTTTGGATCCTCCTAATTACATTGCCCACATGGATTAATATGCTGGTACGCACCTATGCTTGGATGGGGATTTTGCAGGATGAAGGGGTAATCAATGGATTCCTGGGTCTTTTTGGAATTGGACCGATTACCATGATACACACAACCTTTGCCGTTGTTTTGGGTATGGTTTATAACTTTATTCCCTTTATGATTTTGCAAATTTATACCGCCCTTACAAAAATGGATAAAAGCTATCTTGAAGCCGCAAGTGACCTTGGAGCCAACCGTGTGCAGTCTTTCTTACGAATTACACTCCCCTTGTCTATCCCAGGAGTCATAAGCGGAATCACCTTGGTTTTTCTTCCTGCCGTGTCCAGCTTCTTTATTCCAAAGCTATTGGGGGGCGGACAATATGTGCTGATTGGTAATGTGATTGAAACAGAATTCTTAACCTCCGGAGATTGGAACTTCGGCAGTGCCATTTCTTTGGCAATGGCTGTCATTATTATGATATCCATGTATATTACCAAAAAAGTGGATAATGACCCAACAGCAAAAGGAAGGGGGAGTAACTGATGAAAAAGGAAAAAAAGAGCTTACTTTCCAAGATTTTATTGGGATTGACCGCTACTTTCTTCTATGTACCCATTTTGTACATTATTCTTTTTTCCTTCAATAGCTCCCGTTCTCTGACAAAATTTGAAGGATTTTCTCTGCGTTGGTATGAGAAAATGTTCGCAGACTCCACCATGATGGCGGCTGTGGCATATACCGTAATCATTGCAGTTTTAGCTACCATCATCTCCACAATTGTGGGGACATTAACAGCAATTGGACTTTCAAAATCCCGCAAGCTCATACGAGGTATGGTAGAACAGGTCAATAATTTACCCATCCTGAACCCGGAAATCGTCACGGGAATTGGATTGTTAATGTTTTTCAGCGCTTTAGGGGTAAAAAAGGGCTTCTTAACATTATTGCTTGCCCATGTTATGTTTTGTATCCCCTACGTAATATTAAGCGTTACGCCAAAACTCCGTTCCTTAGACCCTAATTTAGCAGATGCGGCATTAGATCTTGGTGCAACCCCTATGCAGGCACTTTGGAAGGTTATCGTTCCTCAAATTAGACCGGGAATCATTTCCGGCGCACTGATTGCTTTTACCATGTCCTTTGATGATTTTGTCATCTCCTATTTTGTAACAGGCAACGGTGTGAATAATATTTCTATTTTGGTTTATACCATGAGCAAGCGAGTAAATCCATCCATCAACGCATTAAGTACATTGGTTATCCTGTTGATTACGGTGGCTTTACTCATTGTAAATATTATCCCTATCATTAAAGAAAAGAAAGGAAGAAAACTGACATGAAAAAAATGATTGCATTGGCTCTTGGTGCAGCATTATTGCTCTCCGGCTGCGGCGGCGGTTCCTCAACCTCCGATGCAGAAGAAAAATATGGTTCCTCTACACTGAAGCTTTACAATTGGGGAGAATATATGGGGGAAAACCTCATCTCCAATTTTGAAGATGAATTTGGCGTAAAGGTGATCGTGGAATATTTTGATTCCAATGAAATGATGTATACAAAATTGCAGGCGGGTGACGCTTACGATGTGATTGTCCCCTCCGACTATATGATTGAACGATTAATTAAGGAAAATATGCTGCAAAAACTGGATTTGTCCTTGGTTCCCAATATATCCAATCTGGCAGAAGGGGTAAAGAATCTCCCTTATGATCCCGATAACACTTATTCCGTGCCTTATTTCTGGGGCAACGTAGGGATTGTTTATAACCATAACAACGTGGACCCTGCCGAAGTAGAAAGATTAGGCTATGGTATTCTCCAAGATACAGCCTATAAAGGTCGCATTTACGTATACGACTCGGAAAGAGACTCCTTTATGATGGCATTAAAGGCCTTGGGTTACTCCATGAATACGGAAAACGAAAGTGAAATTGAGGAGGCTTACCAGTGGCTGCTTCAAATGAACGACACTATGGACCCTGCTTATGTTACTGACGAAGTCATTGACGGTATGATTAACGGAAATAAAGATATTGCAGTTGTTTACAGCGGTGATGCGGCAACCATTTTGGATGAAAACGAAGATATGAGCTTCTTCTTGCCAACGGAAGGTACCAACCTTTGGAGTGATTCCATGGTAATCCCTGCAAACGCAGAAAATCCTCTTTTGGCTCATGAGTTCATCAATTATGTATTAACCCATGATGCTTCCTATGATAACTCTGAAACGGTAGGCTATCCATCCTCCAATCAAGAGGTCTTGGATGAAATGTCCGCTCCCGAGGGAGTCTATGCTGAAAATGAAGCATATTTGCCCAGAACGGATTATGAGAAGGATGAAGTTTTTGAGGATAACCCTGTTTTGAAACAAAAGTTGGCTGAGCTTTGGATTAAAGTAAAGGCTTCACACTAAAATATATCAAAAAAAGCCCGTATTGCAAGGATTGAAACAAAATCCTATGCAATCGGGCTTTTGGTATATCAAATCTTCTTATACTCATTTTATTGCTTCATGTATTAAAATAAAAATCTATAATAGCTTAAATTCCTATTTATCCTGATAAAAGTTTTTTTAAATTCCTATTAACTTTTTACTGCTTAGGTACCGTAATCCAAATAGCCTCTTGACTTTCTTTCTTGAAAAGCATATTCACACCATTTATTTTAATATCAAAAGAAAAATCCTCCATTACTGTTATCTCTTGCCGTTCAATCAGACTTCCTTCCAAAGAATAAACACCCTCCTTCACCTTTTCAAAGGTACCAATATCCTCAATATTGTTTATGCCATCTACATAATGAAATTCATCCTTTCCATCAAAAGCAAATGTCAAAGAAATTTTAGAATCATCCTCATGGTTATAAGAACCGACCAAATCAGCAGTCATGGCTGGCGGGGGTAATGTGTTCAAATAACCAAACGGGTTTTGTACATTATTTACATCGAAAAAAACACCTATGGCGAGGCATGTCAATACAAAAATCAAACTTGTTTTTCCTGAGTTCTTTTTCATGATCATTCCAACCTTTTTGCATCATATTTTTATATACAATGGTGCAATATAACCCTCTTCATGAACATTGAAGTATCTCAATCACTCAATAATACACTGGCTTTCGTTTATTGACTTAAATGCATCTGCTCTAAATCATCTTCACTTATCATCAATCCACTTATATAATAATTCAAATCCAATCTGTGTTGCTCCCCATTTAAAGAATGATAAACCAGTGACGGAGAAAAATAGAAAACATCATAGTCCGACAAATTCGCAGGGTCAAAACATACAGTTACTTCCACATCTTTTTCCTTTTCCTTTAACACAAAGCTAAAGTTAGGTGCTTTCGTTTCAATTACATTTTCATCCCTGCCTACAAGAATTTTGGATATATGGTTCTCAAACCGTCTCGTATCAATGGAATCAACTTCTAGTGTTTCTTCTCCCTTATTGTCTAACACAACATAATAATCTTCTAGTCCTCTTCCCAAACATATAGCGGATGTTGATCTTACGTCTAATTCCCCACTATTTACAAATTCTGTGGGTATAAAAAAAAGTGATCCTATCTCATAAGGATTCTTTCCAAAAAATATTTTTTTTGCTTCAAACTCATTCATACTATCACTATTATTTATATTAAATATAATATTAAGTGTTAGATATTTTACATTTTTATCTTTTGTCTTTCCCCCAACAAATTTATAATCTTTTATCAATATTGCATCGTTATCAAATTTTAGTTCTCCGCTATCATTTAACTGTTCAATGATTTTATTGATATTATTTAATTTTGTCCTTACTACCAAGCCTAACGTTAAGTAATTTTCATCATTAACATCACAACTTATGTCCCCAAAACAACTTAAAAACTCCACTTCATATAAATCAAGTTCTTTTTCCATCTGTTTATAAGACACAAACCGATATCCTGCTAAAAAAATTGCCGCAATTAATATAATAATACTTATTTTTTTTATATTCATTTCGTCCTCCGATATGAATTATATGTAGTGAAAGTAAACTACAAGCATTCATTTTTATACCTGTAGTTTACTTTATTGGTTCATAAAATGATTATCCGATATCAAGACAAAGGCAAATCTATCAGATTACTTGCATAGTTTGCTTATTAAAAGCATTTTACTCTAAATCATCCCAGAAATAATTTATTTTATCACATTTTAAGTCATTGTAAAGAACTATGCACATTCAAATTCCCTATTAAAATAATTAGATTAAAACGCTAGTATTTCCAATAAATAAGAGACTTAGTGCCAAAGTGGCATCCGCCCGCTTATTCATAATCCTCTTCATAAGCAACCTGTATATAAATAGATTTTGGTTCATACACTTTTCCACTATCAATAAACTTTTCTGAAGTTTGTTGAATTCCGTTACTCCTGTATGAGTATAAATCTGCTGAATAAATTTTATATTTTGTGAACTTAGCTAATTTACTATTTTTTGAAGAATTCGCAGGAACATATGTAGTTACATCATAACTAATAGTCTTACTATTTGTAAATTCTCCACTTGCAGTAATACCATTTTTAAATGTTCTCCCTAAACTAACAGTTAAGCCTGAAGTATAACTTTTTCCTTCATCAATAGTATACTGACTTGCTGGAGCCCACGCACCGGTCAAAAATGAAGTTAATTTTTTTATAGTACCTTCATAATCTTTGTTTTTTACTGTATAATAAGTTTGAAAAGGATTGGCTCGTGTTACAATTTCAATATCTTTTGTATCGTAAATAATATTTCCGTATTCATCATATTCATTCCCATCAACAACTATATTTTCTACAAAATCCTTTTTGTCAGATGCATATACATTCGTAAAACCAAAGGAAGATACTACAAGTGTTAAACATAAAATCGATGATAAAAATTTTTCTACTTTTTTCATAAAAATACCCTCCAGTAATAATTTTAATTATTTTTCACTAGAGATTATAATTAAAAATCCTTTTCGTCTCAATTATAATAATTCCATAAAATACCTTGTTATGAACCAGAATTTGTGTTGTACGCACACTTTAAATTTTCATTCGAGGTATTTTTCATCCTCCTTTCTTATTTTTGTTATAACTTCCATATAGCCGCCTCCTTTCAAACTTGTTAAATTAATAAAAATCACTGAAAACAAACTTTATGTATTAATATCCAGCCTTTTATCCTTTTTTGCATTAAAACATAATCTTTGCACTAAGTATTGTTGTAGTTGATATGATACTACACTTGTACCCACCTGTCAATATATGTAAAATTTTTTTCGCTACATTTTTGTGGCGATTTTTATTTTTCTTTTCAGGAATGAAAATTACCTATTATTTTTTATGCTAATCCATGTGATTTTTTTGACACTATCCATACAAGGAAGTATAATGGGAAAATAGATTAAATTTGAAGAGGACATCACTATGAAACCAACAAAAAAGGTTGTATTATTTTATAAAGCTTCTGAGGATGGTATCACCATTTTAGGAGTGAAAGGCAGAGCAAGCCGACTCCATATTCCCGAAACCATAGACGGCAAACCCGTAACCGCCATTGGTAATTTTGCTTTTGCCATAGAAACGGAACAGCCTCTAGCTGAGGAGGAAAGCCTAGGGGAACTATCATTTTGCCAAACCTCAGAAGAGCGAACTGCTACTCCTTTGGAGGATGAGGGAGATGCTATCGTGGGCATCATCCTCCCCGATACCATTCGCCGCATTGGCGCCTATGCATTTTATGGCTGTAGTGCTTTGCGTACCGTTCCTTTACCTGATACACTGGAGAAAATTGCGCCCTATACTTTTTCCGGCTGTTTTACTTTAGAGTCGCTAACCCTACCGGAAACCATACAGGAAATCGACGGCTACGCCTTTTATGACTGCCGCTGTCTGAAAGCCCTTCCTATTCCGGAAAAAGTTTCTTCCATCGGACGTTACGCTTTTTATAACTGTAGGGCACTTACTAAAATTAATATTCCAAAAAACACCATTCATCTGGAAACAGGCTTGTTTTTGAATTGCGACTGCCTTTATGAAATTCATTTCGGCGCGTGCAAGCATATTTCCGACTTAATCGCTGTTTTAAATCATGAACTGTTACTAACCATAGATTTTCCCGATGCCAGAGTAAAGCTTTTGATTCCCGATTTCCAGTATGAATATATCGAAGATACCCCTGCAAGACAATTCCATCAGATCAATTACGGTACAGGCCATCTGTTCCGTCAGTGCATCCGCAATTCGGATATTGATTTTCGCAGATACGACGAATTGTTTTATTTGACAAAGCGGGAGGATGCGGCGGTTTTAGTACTTCTTTTGGCAGTTTACCGCCTTTCCTATCCCTACCGCTTGCAGGAAAACCGCAGAGAAACCTATCTTTCCTATGTGCGAGAGCATTTGCTTTTTGCGGCAGAGTATTATATGGAGCACAATGATTTGGAGGTTCTTCGCCAATTTTCAATATGGGAGCTCTTCACGCCTGAATCCCTACCCCAAATTATTGAATTGGCGCAGAAAAAAGGAAAAACAGAAATACTCAGTTTTCTTATGGATTATCAGCATAAAAATGCTGTATCGGGAAAGAAAAAAAGTTTTGATTTGTAAAGGAGGGTATTATGAACGAAAATCATCAACGTCTGATACAAATCGGCAATGCAATTTTAAATTCTTCTCGCAATGAATTATATTTATCTTTACGATTTTTGGATCTTGCTTTAAGCGGTCTAAATTATCAAATGAACCTTTCGTCCCTCTATGTAGGGACAGACGGCGAAAAAGTTTTGTTTAACCCCCGCTATTTGGTAGAACGGTATCAATCCGATCCCGTTTTGGTAAACCGTCTTTATTTGCATATGCTTTTACATTGTATCTTCCGCCACCCCTTTCACACAGGAGAACGGGACCAAGCCCTTTGGGGCCTTGCCTGCGATATCGCAGTAGAATCCATTATTGACACACTGCCTGTGAAGGCCACCCATTTGGTGGTTTCCGACCTTAGAAATGAAATGTACGATGAACTAAAAAAAGATCTAAAGGTACTCTCTGCCGAGGGTGTTTATCGAAAGCTTTCCCAACGAAAATTTACGGATAAAGAATTTGGGAAGCTTCAACTTGCATTTTGGGTGGACGACCATGTTTTTTGGGAACAAAAAAAGGAAGACAAACAAAATCAGGACAATGATAACCAAAATGACAACCCATCCGATCAAAACGACCAATCAGAACAATCTCAGGAAAAACAAAAACAATTGGAAGAAAAATGGCAGCAAATCGGGGAAAAAACAGAAACCAATTTAGAAACTTTCTCCAAAGACATGGGGGAAAATGCGGGAGACCTATTGCAGGTTTTGAAAATAGAAAATCGAGAGAAGTATGACTACCGTCGTTTTCTTGAAAAATTTGTAACTCTCAAAGAGGACTTGCGGGTAGATGATGATTCCTACGATTATATTTTTTACACTTATGGGCTATCTCTCTACGGAAATCTTCCTTTAATTGAGTCTTTGGAATATAAAGAAGTAAAAAAAATAGAAGAATTGGTTATCGCCATTGACACCTCTGAATCCTGTGAAGGGGAAACCGTTCGCCGCTTTTTGGAGGAAACCTACGCTATTTTAAAGAGCAGTGAATCCTTTTTTCACAAAATGAATATTCACATCCTGCAATGTGATGCAAAAATACAACAAGATACCATCATCACCTCTCAAGAGGAATTGGAAAACTATATGGAAAACTTTCGCCTCATGGGGAGCGGCGGCACAGATTTTCGCCCGGTGTTTGAATATGTGAATCAACTCATCGGGGAAAAAACCTTTCAAAACCTGAAGGGGCTGATTTATTTTACCGATGGTTATGGCACCTTTCCCCGTCGCAGACCTTCCTATGATACAGCCTTTGTATTTTTCCACGAAGAATATTTGGATCTGAATGTACCATCTTGGGCAATAAAGGTTGTTCTTGGACCTGAGGATCTTTCCATTTACGATAAGGAGAAATGAATATGAATATAAAACAAGCAAAGGAAGAAATCCAAAGAGCCATAAAGGCATATTTACTGAAAAACGAATTGGGGGAATATCAAATCCCCCGTGTACGTCAACGCCCCATTTTACTCATGGGTGCTCCGGGCATCGGCAAAACCGCCATTATGGAACAGGTGGCAAGGGAGTGCGGTGTAGGTCTGGTATCTTATAGCATCACCCATCATACCCGTCAAAGTGCCATAGGTCTGCCCTTTATCAGCCATAAGGAATATGGTGGCAAAGAATATGCCGTAACGGAATATACTATGAGCGAAATCATTGCATCCGTTTATAATAAAATGGAGGAAACAGGCCTTTCAGAGGGCATTCTTTTCATTGATGAAATCAACTGTGCCTCGGAAACCCTTGCTCCCGCCATGCTTCAATTTTTACAAGCAAAGACCTTCGGCGCTCACCAAGTTCCAGAGGGCTGGCTGATTGTGGCGGCAGGAAATCCACCGGAATATAACAAAAGCGTACGGGAATTTGACGTTGTAACCTTAGATCGTGTGAAAAAAATTGATGTAGAGCCGAATTTTCAAGTTTGGAAAGAATACGCCTATAAACAGTCCATCCATGGGGCTATTTTGTCCTATTTGGAAATCAAGAAAAATTATTTTTATGCCATGGAAACCACTGTGGACGGAAAACGTTTCGTAACCGCCAGAGGATGGGAAGACCTTTCCACAATTTTGAAGATTTACGAAACCATGGGAATTGCAGTTGATGCAAGTATGATTATACAATATTTGCAGCATCAAAAAATCGCCCGAGATTTCGCCAACTATTTAGACCTATATAATAAATATAAAACCGATTATCATGTAGAAGATATTTTGAAAGGTGCCTTTAATGAGCAGACAGTCTCCAAGCTCTCTTCCGCCGCTTTTGACGAAAAACTCAGCGTTCTTGGACTATTGCTCAGCCGTCTTTCCGATGATTTCAGGCTGACCTATGAAAGGGATTTGTTTACCACAGAATTGCACCAAAGTTTATTGGAATTAAAAGAACGTTTTCAAAGCTCTTATTGCCAAGAAACTCCTTGGGATAAATTGCTTGAAGGCTTAATTGAGGAAAATGAAATTGCCTACACACAAGCACAAAAAGCGGACCTATTGGATCAAAGTACCAAAAAAAGCCGCCGCATAACCATAGAAAAACTCATGGGTTACGAAACGGAAATGAAGAGCCTGGGACTTCGTGAAAAAGATGAGGTGTTTCAACAAATAAAAACCTCCTTTGCCAATGACGTTGAGCTAAGACAAACCTTCATTGATACCGCAGCAAAAGAACTGGAAAATGCCTTTCTATTTTTAGAAGAAGCTTTCGGTGCAGGACAAGAAATGGTTATCTTCATCACAGAACTAACCACCAACTTTTACAGCGTGAAATTCATTAGCGAAAACGGCAGTAAAAAATATTATCAGTATAATAAAGAATTGTTGTTTGAAGAAAAACAAAAAGGTATCCTACAGGATATTGAATCCGCTAAAGCGGAGGGCTTGTTGTTTTAAAAATGAACGGATTGATGAGGTGAAACTATGGAAATAATCATAGAATTTATCTTCGATTTAATTTTTGAGGGTGTGATGGAAGGCATAAAAAGTAAAACCATACCTAAAACAATCCGAATTTTTTTATTGGGTATCGTACTCGCTGTGTCAGTAAGTGTCATGATTTTATTTAGTTATCTGGCATTTAAAATGACTGTAAGCATCCTTGTTCGAATTTTGCTCTTATGTATTTCAGCCGCCATCGCAGTTTTTCTCATAAAACTAATTAAAGAATATAACGAGAGAAAAAAAGAAGCATAAAAAAAGGACGCCAACATTTATACTTTGTTGACGTCTTTTTATATTACAATAAAACATCCACACCCATTTTTATGAATAATAGCACAATGACTACCATTAGCATAAATTTAATTGCCTTTGCACCTTTTTTTATAGCAAACCCTGCTCCAAGGAAATTTCCAGCAATACTAAAAATCGCTGCCGGAACGGCAATTTTAAAATATACCGTCCCTTCCAATAAAAATACAGCTAAGGCCGCATAATTGGATGCCAAATTCAAGCATTTCGCATTTCCGGAAGCAGTGGGTAAATCATATTTCATGAGAAAACAAAAAGCCATCAAAGCAAACGTTCCCGTTCCCGGGCCAAGCAACCCATCATAAAACCCAATTAGCCCACCGATTAGCACAGCCAAAATAACCTTTTTTTTCATAGAATAAGAATCAGAACAATTCTCCCTCTCCATATTTTTATTCAGAACCGTAACCAACCCTACAATGGGCAAAATAATCAGCATCATAGTCTTTAAGGTACTGTCGCTTAAGTAAATTACAACCTTTGCTGCAACAGCTGATGCGGCAAAAGCACCTATGGCTGCTAATATACCCACTTGTATATCCAGCATTTTATGTTTCCAAAACCGCAAGGTGGCCATAGTCGTTCCACAAGCAGCAGAAAATTTGCTGCATCCATAAACATAATGCATTGGAATCCCAGTCAAAGTATAGGCCGGCAAGGAAATTAACCCACCACCTCCCGCAATGGAATCCAAAAAACCCGCTAAAAAAACAGCCACCATTAGCATTATAAAATTTGAACCCGAAATGACTACTTCGCTACCCATTCATCCTCGCCCCTTCTTACCACTTCTCTTTTCATCGAAAAAAATGGGTAAACACACACCGAATGCCCTCAAATTTTTCACGTTTCCATAACAACCTCAATTTCTTCTATACCATAAAGCAAAAATAATCGAATCATTTCCTCTGTAATCCGCTCACCGCTGATAGCAATGGGTATAGCTGGTGGGCAAGAAACCGCAGGTGTTGCGCAAATCCGTCCCAAAGCTTGTTCCGCTGCCACAGTGTCCCGTTTTGCAAACATGGCATTTCGGATAGACATTACTTGCTCTCCCCGAAAAGGTAACGTCGTTCTCTTCTCCGCCTCAGCCTTAGCAATAATAGGTGGAAGGGCACTCTCAATTTTTTCAAATTCATCCTCCTTTGTGTTTGGTGTAAACATTAAAACAAGATGATCTGCATCGGCAAACTCCGGTTCAATTTCATTTTCCCGCAAAAATTCGCCTAATGCATACCCTGTAATGCCCACTTTTCCCCCTTCTATCACCAACTTCAGCGGTTCAAAATGCTGCAAAGAATACCCCATGTCCTGTAGATTTTCGGCAAGCCGATCTATCCTTTTGACACAATCAACAATCTTCTCCCTAAATCCCTCCGTCAATACACGATTACATAAATCCAAAGACTGTAATGTAAGATAAGAAGGGCTTGTAGATCCAAATAGCGCCAAAGCATTTTCACCATCATGCTCAAAGGATTTCTTGGCTTCCGTCCCGATATGCAAATATGCCCCGCCCGTTAAAACAGGCAGGGTTTTATGGGCAGAATCACAGCACATATCTGCTCCCAAGTCCAATGGATGTAAGGAACGGGGTAAAAACCGTAAATAGGCACCATGGGCATTGTCCACCAAAAGAGGGATATCAAATTTTCTGCAAACCCGGGAAATTCCTCTAATGTCTGCTATTCCTCCCAAATAATCGGGGGATGTTATGTAGAGGGCAAAAGGCAAAACCTCCATAGACGCCAATACCCCCTCAAGCTGTTGTGGCAAAATAGGACAGTTACAAAGGGGTGCTTCCTCCTCCGGGTAGATCCACCGCACATCTAAATCCAACAAAGCACAGGTATGCAAAAAAGCCTTATGGGCATTTCTACCCGCCAAAATAGGCTGTCCTTTTTCACCATGAAGCATAGCCAGATAAACCATGGCCCCAATGCATTGGGAAGATCCCCCCGTAGCATAAAATGTTTTTCTCGCCCCAAACAGGCCCGTTGCATTATCCTCGCTCTGACGAATAATTCCCTGAGCATGATATAGGTCGTCTGCTCCTTTAATCTCTGTAATATCCAATGGTTCGCAACCCAAAAAAGGGCTGCCTTTGTGCCCCGGCATATGCAGGCGAACAGTCCCTTTTTCTTGATATTTTTTTACAAAGTTATAAATTGGTGTATCCATGGCATTTAATCCTCGCAGTTTTCTGCAACCTTCATCATGATGGCACATTCGATGCGCTTTTTAAACAGCTTGCAACCATATTCATAAACCCCTCGAATACTGCCGGTTGCGTGATAAGAATTCGCGGCACAACCGCCGGAACAGTACATCTTTGCCCAGCAATCTCTGCATTCCTCTCTTGCATAGGCATTGCAATGACGGAAGGCATCCTGAATCTCTGTATTTTTTACGCCATCCCAAACATTTCCCAAGCTATATTTGTTATCTCCAACAAACTGATGACAGGGAAACAATTCACCCCAAGGCGTTACCGCCATATACTCCGTTCCGGAACCACACCCTGTAATTCTTTTATAAACACAAGGGCCGTTTTCCAAATCCAGAATATAGTGATAAAATTCAAAACCATTCCCTGCTTTTTTCCGACGAACCATTTCTTTGGCAAGGATTTCGTATTGTTCATATAATTTCGGCAAATCTTCTTCAGTCAGTGCATAGGGATCGGATGGATCACAAACAACGGGTTCCATACTTAATTCCGTAAAGCCCATATCTGCCATATGGAAAATATCATTTGTAAAGTCTACGTTATTATGGGTAAAGGTTCCACGCATATAGTAGTCCTTTCCCCCTCTTTTTTCCACAAGCCTCTTAAATTTAGGTAGAATTAAATCGTAACTGCCCTCTCCTGAAATGGTTTTACGCAAATGATCATGAATTTCTTTTCTTCCGTCCAAAGACAATACCACATTATGCATTTCCTGATTGGCAAAATCAATCACGTCATCGTCAATCAAAACACCGTTTGTTGTCAGGGTAAAACGGAATTTTTTATGATAAATGGGCTCTTGCTCTCTTGCATAGGCAACCAACTTTTTCACAACGTCCCAATCCATTAATGGTTCGCCGCCAAAAAAATCCACTTCCAAATTCACTCTGCTTCCCGAATGGGCAATCAAAAAATCCAACGCCTGCTGCCCAACCTCAAAGGTCATTAAAGCACGCTCCCCTTGATATTTCCCCTGGCTTGCAAAGCAATAGCTGCAATTTAAATTGCAAGTATGGGCAACATGTAGGCAAAGGGCTTTTACCACTTTGCTATTATTTTTAAAATCAATGGCTAGATTTTCATATTCGTCCTTGGAAAACAGTTTTCCCTGTTCAATCAAAGTTTGGATATCTTCTACGCACAGCAAGATCTCTTCTTCCGTCACATCGGGCCTATCCTTATACTTGTCCAGTATTTCTTTGACAATCTCATCTTTTCCATTTGTTTCATACATTTGGATTATATCATAAGCGACCTCATCCACAGCATGAACAGAGCCGCTACAGGTATCCAATACAATGTTATATCCGTTTAATTTATACTGATGTACCAATCTATTCCATCCTTTCTACTTAAAGGGCAATACACAAGCCTTTGGGGCATTCCCCTAATACGAAAAATGCCGCCCTACTGAAAGCAGGCGGCGAATTCGTTGTCAAGCCTTTTGAGCTTACTTCTGCTTATTCTCGCAGGGCTGATTTGCAACGCCACAGGAGGTCTTGCAAGCAGACTGGCAAGATGTCTGGCATTCGCCACAGCCGCCAAAAGCTACGCTCTTTTTCAGGTCACGAGTTTTAATTGTTTTAATTCTCTCCACGGTTTCATCTCCATTCTAAGTATGAAAATTCTATGCGTTTTCTGTCGTCTGTAAGAGGAAAACTCTTCCGCTGAAAATCGCTTTATATACTGAAAAAGTATATAACAACCCAACATAAATGTCAAGGCGAAACCGTAAGAGATCAACAATTATCCCCTGTTTTTGAGGCTTTTTATTCTTTTTGATTCTATAAATTTCCCCTGTTTGATTGAAATGAATTATAGTATGTATACATAGTGAATCTTACTGGACTTCATATGGGAAATATGTTAGAATGCTTCATAGTGCTTGGAGGACTATAACACTCCAGTACCTTATCTGTCTATATTTATAATGCAGAATTGTATCCTCTATTATGAATGCATTCATTTATTAAGGCAATACTAACTGTATTTATTATACAAAAATAACTTGCAAAAAATTTATAATGAAAAGCGAAATGGTGTTTATTATGAAGGAAAAAATCAATCCACCCGTTTATTCACAGATTGCGCTAGATATCGCACTGCGTATTTCAAGAGAAGAACTGAAAGAAAACACGAAAATTTACGGACGTTCTGTCATGTCATCGGAATATGGCGTTTCTCCGGAAACAATTCGCAGAGCCTTAAAACTCCTTGAAGATATGGGAATTGTGGAAGTGCGAAAAAATAGCGGCGTGGTTATCCTATCGGTGGAAAAAGCAAAGGAATTTGCCCTGCGTTTCAGCGAGCAAAATGATATTCGTCTCATAGAACGTAAATTAAGAAAACTCTTGGAGCAACAGCATGAGTTAAGTGAACAGATACGTGAAATGGTGTCTCATTTGGTGCGTACCAGCGAAAAGTTCTCAAAAAGCAATCCATTTCAGAATTATGAAATTGATATTCCCGCCAATTCTCAAGTAATCGGCAAGAGCCTGCTGGAACTTAAGTTTTGGCAAAAAACCAGTGCAACAATCATTGCTATTCGCAGAAAGGATAAAGTTATCCTCTCCCCAGGGCCTTATGCTGTTCTCACGGAAGATGATACACTGATTTTCGTGGGAGATATTTCAACCATTGAAACAGTTACAAAATATATTATGCAGCCGCCATTAGACCAGGAATAAAAACCCCATTTATCCTCTATTTTAGAATAAAATGTAGATCTTGGCTGGAATTTTTACCTTGCGAAGTTCTTTCGTTTCACAAATAAAATTGAAAATAAATTTTATTTTTAAAAACTGTATTTTCTCTAAATATTTACAAATAATAAAGTCCGTATTGTAGGGAATTTTTTCTCCCAAACAGTCGGGCTTTTTTTATTATTTCATAAAATTCAAGAACCTTTAATTCTGATAAAAAAACTATGACTTCGCACCCTTGCGCAAGCCTAATCCCGCCTGCTGTCTACCCTACAAAACCTTCCACAACTTGACATCTGACAACTTTATATGTATAATTTAAGTTGTCAGTCTAAAAATAAATGAAAGGAGATTTTGTATAGATGATTCAATTTCGCAATGTAAAAAAGAGTTATGGAAAGAAAACTATTTTGGATAATCTTTCTCTGGATATAAAAGCAGGTGAATTTGTAATTCTCATCGGACCCAGCGGTTGTGGGAAAACAACAACTTTGAAAACCATTAACCGTTTAATCGAACCGGACTCCGGTGAAATTTATATAGATGGTAAAGATATTACCAAGATGGATCCGGTAAAATTACGCCGTACTATCGGGTATGTCATTCAGCAGATCGGGCTTTTTCCTAATATGACAGTAGAACAGAATATCGCCATTGTACCAAAGTTACTCAACTATAAAAAAGAAGAAATCGACGAAATCGTTCACCACTTGTTGGATTTGGTTAATATGCCTTATGAAGAAAATGCAAAAAAATATCCTTCGGAGCTTTCCGGCGGACAGCAGCAGCGTATCGGTGTTTTGCGTGCCCTTGCAGCATCCCCTCCCATCGTTTTGATGGACGAGCCTTTTGGTGCTCTGGATCCTGTAACAAGGGATTCTCTTCAGGAGGAAATCAAAAAAATTCAAAAGAAACTTGGTAAAACCATTGTTTTTGTTACCCATGATATGGACGAGGCGTTACGTCTTGCAGACACCATTGTTTTTATGAATGAAGGTAAAGTATTGCAGATGGCCTCTCCCGAGGAAATGCTGCAAAGCCCCGCCCATCCCATCATTAAAGACTTCCTTGGCAAGCATATGAATAACGGAAATGACGCCGAAAATATGGTGGCTTCTGATTTTATGCGTGCAAAAGTTCTTACAGTGCCAAAAACAAAGAAAACCTTGGAATGTATCGAACTGATGAGCAGAAGAGATGTATCCTCACTTATTGTTGTGGAGGATGATGATACCTATTGTGGTACCGTTTCTGTTGATAAAATCAAAGCCCAAGGAAAAGCGGGAAAAGAAATCGCAGGGCTTGTCACCATGGAATCCATGACTGTAAATCGAAATTCCAATGCACAGGAGGCATTCGAGCTATTGATCGCTTCTCCTACCGGGTATGTTGTGGTGCTGAACGACGATAATACCGTTGCCGGCCTTATCACAAAAACCAGTATGGCAAAAGCTATGGGCGAAGCTCTGTGGGGGGAGATGACGCAATGAGTTATTCAGAATTTTTAACAAAACATTTTAACGAAATTCTAAAGGCTTTGCTCGTCCATATTGAAATTGTTTTTATCTCTGTGGGCATTGGTGTTATCATTGCTGTTCCCCTTGGAATTGTGCTGTCACGTCATAAATCAATAGCAAAATATGTTTTAGCAGTTGTTGGTGTCATCCAGACCATCCCAGGGCTTGTATTACTGGGTATTATGCTCATTCTTTTTGGCATAGGTAAGCCCCCGGCAATTGCGGCACTATCCTTGTATGCCATTTTGCCGATTCTGCGCAATACGTATATTGGTATCACAGAGGTAGACATGCATTATATAGAAGCAGCAAAAGGTATTGGAATGAGCGGAAACCAAATCTTATTTAAAGTTGAACTTCCACTTTCCATGCCCGCAATCATTGGTGGACTACGTCTATCCACTGTTTACATCATCAGCTGGGCAACTCTTGCAGGTATGATCGGTGCAGGCGGTCTGGGAGATATGATTTGGACAGGTCTTTCCAGCTATGAAACGAAATACATTCTTGCCGGGGCAATCCCCGCTGCCATTCTAGCTCTTGTGGCAAGTGCACTCATCGGTTTTATTCAGCGTGCAATTACGCCCAAAGGCTTAAGGATCAGGAGGTGATAGAATGGTTAATTTATTTTCCCTAATTGTGGAGCATATGGTAATTGTCCTGATTGCCATTGGAATTGCTACAGTTTTAGGAATATTTCTTGGAATTATTTCCTATTGGGTTCCCTATCTTGATAAAGTGATTCTCTGGATTGTAGATTCGTTACAAACAATTCCTTCTTTGGCACTTCTTGCTTTGCTAATGATCTTTTTCGGTCTTGGCAATGTAACACTGATTGTAGGACTAATACTTTATTCCCTTCTGCCCATTGTTCGTAATACCTATATCGGACTGACAGGGGTTTCGCCCCATTTAAAAGATGCAGCACGGGGTATGGGAATGTCCAAGCTTCAGCGGATGTTTAGGGTGGAACTGCCCCTTTCCTTCCCCATGATTTTTTCTGGCATCAAAATCGCCACCGTTACTGCATTGTCAATTGCAGTCATCGGCGTTTTGATTGGCTCTGGTGGACTGGGCTTTCCAATATACCGAGGAATTCAGACTATGAACTTTCCCGCAATTATGAAAGGGACGATTCCCGTTGTAATTATGGCACTGGTTTTCGATTTCTTTATGTCGAAAGTGGAACAAAAACTCGTAAATCGAGCAAAATAATTTTCTAAGGAGGAAATAAAATATGAAAAAGAAAATACTAGCTTTGGCGTTAAGCGCCATAACAATCTTATCTTTGGCACTAACTGGATGCGGAAGCAAGGACACCGTAGCAATCGGCTCTAAAGATTTCAGTGAAAATATCGTACTTGGTGAAATGCTTGCACAGCTGATTGAAAACAAGACAGATTTGAAAGTAGAACGTAAGCTCAATATGGGTGGAACCTTTATAAATTTTGAAGCAATTAAAAAAGGTGACATTGATATTTATGCCGAATATACCGGCACCGGTTTGGTTGCCGAATTAAAAATGGATGTTATTAGTGACCCTGACGAAACTTATAAAGTAGTTTCCGAGGAATTTGATAAACAATTTGATATTAAATGGATGAAGCCTTTTGGATTTAACAACACTTATGCAACTGCAGTTACACGCGAAGTTGCCGACCAATATGGGTTGGTAAAATCCTCTGATCTTGTAGGCGTATCTGAAAATCTTGTATACGGCGGCGAAAACGATTTCTTTAACCGTGAAGATGGATTTGAGGGTTTTTGTGAAAAATACGGAATTTCCTTTAAAGGTGATCCAAAAATGATGAACGTATCTCTGAAATATCAAGCAATCGGCAACGGTGATATGGATGTTACTGATGTTTATGCTACTGATGCGGAAATCAAAAAATATGATTTACAGGTACTGGAAGATGATTTGAACTTCTTCCCACCCTATTATGCAGCTCCAATCATTCGAAACGAAACATTGAAAAATCATCCTGAGCTGGAAGATGTGCTTAATCTCCTTTCCGGACAAATTTCTGATGAAGAAATGACAGATTTAAATTATCAGATAAATGTTGAGCAGAAGGACGTAGCTCAAGTTGCTACCGACTTCCTGACAAGCAAAGGTTTGTTAGACTAATACACCACACCGCGTTCTGATTTAAAAACTAAATCTTCAAAAAAGCCTGCCTCTTAGGATTTTCTGAAGAATCATAGAAAAAAGCCCTATTGCAAAACAGAATGTTTATCTGTTAAACCTTGCAATACGGGCTTTTTTTGTTTTGAATCAATATTACTGAAATTCATTTTGTCAGCTGTCCCATCTGAAAAAACCAAAATACATAGCGATTAGCCTTTTATGCGATTATCCCAATGCTACATCCAGCACCATCATTAACGCAAAACCCAATGCCGCACCGATTGTCCCAATATTGGAATGCGCTCCCTCCTGAGCCTCAGGAATTAATTCTTCAATAACCACATAAATCATTGCCCCTGCAGCAAAAGAGAGAAAATAAGGTAATAAGGGCACTACTTGCTTTGCAAGAAGAATGGTAATCACCGCACCAATGGGCTCCACAACACCCGATCCCACGCCCATGAAAAAGGCCTTTTTCTTGCTTGCTCCTTCATTACGCAATGGCATGGAAATAATAGCACCCTCAGGAAAGTTCTGTATTGCAATCCCCACCGCCAAAGCAAGGGCGGCCATCATCGTTATATTACTATCCCCAAGCATTGCGCCCGCAAAAGTTACGCCAACTGCCATCCCCTCGGGGAAATTATGTAATGTCACGGCAAAAATGAGCATAGATGTTTTTGATAATTTGCTGGGCATTCCCTCTGGTGTATCACTGTCCATATGCAAATGAGGAATGATACTGTCCAAAAGGAGTAAAAATCCAACCCCAAGCAAAAATCCTATTAATGCAGGTAACCAGGAAATCCCTCCTTGCGCTTCCGACAGTTCAAGTGCCGGAATCAATAATGACCATACGGATGCCGCAATCATAACACCCGCCGCAAACCCCAAAAGCAGCTTTTTTATTTGAAGATTCATTTCTTCTTTCATTAAAAAAACCATGGCAGCGCCCAACGAAGTCCCAAGAAACGGAATTAATAAAATTATAAAATCTTTCACTATATCACCTCACTTATAAAACAATATCTCTTTTTATCTTAAGATACCAATTTCCTATTTGGTAAGTATAGCACGCAAAAAATGATTCGTAAAACGTTTTTACCTTTATTTTCCTTTGCAGCACATAACATTGTAAACATCCACCACACTTTTCTCAAACTGCATTAGCATAAATCAGTCTCTTTTCTTCTTTTTTGTTTCTAAAAGCAAGGATTCCTACCAAGGCGAAGGAAAGAAAATCCGCTACAGGTTGTGCCAAAATAAGACCATGTAAGCCCCAAGTTGCTGTAAAAAGATAGATGATGGGAATGAAGAAAAACCCCTGTCTTCCAAGACTTACAAGCCCTCCTTCCAGCCCTTTTCCAAGGCCCATAAATTTTGTGGTATAGACATATTGAAAACCTGCCACTAAAAAAGTAATGGCATTAAATATCAACGCCCGTGTGCCAATAGATAAAACCTCAGGGTCATTTTTGTTAAAAGCCTGTATCAAAGGAATGCGAAACACAAGCATTGCCGTGCAACAAATGATACAGAAAGAAGACGTCCAAAGAAGTGCTGTTTGGGTGGCACGGCGTACTCGAACATAATTCTTTGCACCATAATTGAATCCCACAAAAGTTTGATACCCTTTTAAAAATCCCATGATTGTCATAAATCCAAGGGTAACAATACGGTTGACAATACCTACTGCGGCAATGGCTGCATCTCCGTAAGGCATGGCAAGATTATTCATAACAGACAAAGCTACGCTACACAAAATTTGATAGATACAAGTAGGAATTCCAATTTTTGCAATTTCCAAAAACAATTTTTTGTCCATACGAATATTACCGAAAGAAAAGTGAAGGCTACTTTTTTTCTGAAAAAGGTATAGTAAATAGGCAGAAAATGAAATAAGCCTTGATATTAATGTAGCAATTGCTGCACCAAAAACACCCATATGCAGGATAGTAATCAGTAACGGATCTAGAATAATATTTGCCACACCCCCCAAAAGCATAGCACGCATGGAATAAATAGGTGCACCCTCTCCTGTGGCAAGATTACTCATTGTTGCATTAAACACGTTAATAACAAGCCCAAAGATAAAGGGGATTGCATATTCCTTGGCATACGGCAGCATCGTATCCGTACAGCCCAATAAACGCAGCAATGGATTGATGGCTCCAAGCATAATCCCCACCAGTACAATGCCGGAAATCACGGCAAGACCAAGGGCGGTGGATGCACACTCATCCGCTTCTTGTTTTTTCCCATTGCCCAAAAGTCTGCTAAGATAACTGCCTGCACCGCAGCCAAACAACAAACCAACCCCTAACATAACAAGGCCAATAGGAAATACCGCTGCCACTGCTGCTTGCTGAGAAGTACCTAGGGTGCCCACAAAGTAGGCATCCACCAAATTATACAGTGCCGAAATCATCATACCTACCATGGTAGGAATTCCTAGCTTTAATAGAGCCTTTGAAATAGGCGCTTGTGAAAGCATGTTAAAATTTTTATTTGTGTCCATGTTAATACCTCCAACTGTTTCGTTATAATACTGTATAGAAACTATACTTTTTAGCAAAAAAGAAATGCCGACTTTGTCAGCAAATTCTTTTACTTTTTCAATTTTTCGTCCAAAAATTTCTCTAAATCAAGGAGGAACTGTACCAAATAATCTTGATATTCCTGAGGCATTTCACTCAATATTTTCAGAAATTCTGTACCTGATTCTTCATGGTATTTCTGATGGGCTTGAAAAGCAGTTCTTCCGTTTTCCGTCAGTGTCAAGCACACCTCCGTATCAGAATTAGGAGAAACACGTTTTGAAAGAAAGCCTTTGTCCACCAATTTGTACACCATCTGAGATGCCGCCCCTTTAGTAATCCCCCGAAGCTTGGCAAGCTCAGTAATGTTAATGTCCGGATTTTCTCCTACGATAGCAATGGTATGAATCTCTGCTTGGGTCAATGGTGTTTCCGTGCCATAACATCTTGCCCTTTTCTCAAACTGCAAATACTTGTGCATTGTTCGCTCGCTTAAACGGGACAGTTCTCGGTAGTCATGCATAAAGTCACTTCCTTATCGTATAGTATCTAAACAGTATTATACCTATACAGAATTTTCCTGTCAAGATAAAATTGGTACAAAATGCTGTCCTTTCCCGTTTTTGTAAAATTCTTTTGAATTTTATTTCAATTTGTATTTATGGAGTGACACTTAGGGCAAATTTGTAATTAATCGATCTTAAAATTTTTATAATTATATTGACACCCTATCTATTATGCATTACAATATAGCAAGTATATTGCAATACATAATAGTAAAAAGAGGTGATAGTACTTGATCCCATCACAAATGTTAAAGGGTACATTGGAAAATTGTATTCTCAAAGTAATCAGCTATAAAGAAACTTATGGCTATGAAATATCTCAAGAACTGCAAAAATACGGCTTTTCAAACATTTCAGAAGGAACGATTTATCCCCTTTTATTGAGGCTTGAGAAAAACGGATTGATTACAACACAATATCGAGAATCTCCACTGGGGCCGAAACGAAAATATTTTTCCATTTCCATGGCAGGCAAAAAGGAATTGGATCTCTTTTATTCTAATTGGATGAAACTGGAACAGGCTGTAAACCTGCTGTTTCAAGATGGAGGGCAAATAAAATGAACAAACAAACAAAAAAACTGAATCAGTTCAACAACGAATTAGATAAACAGATTCATACTGAAAACCAGGAGGCTTACACCGATATTGTCTGCTACTTGCGTGGCGCAGATATCTCTGAATATAACCAAGAGGTAATCCGACAGGATTTGCTGGACATAATCTTATCCGCACAAAAAAGAGGGGAACATATTCAGTCTGTCATTGGGGCGGATTATAAAGACTTTTGTGATGATATCATCGCAAACTTGCCACCAAGAAACACGAAAGAAAAAGCTTTGGAGTTTTTGGACATCATCGTCTACAGCTTATCTATTTTAAGCGCAATCAATATTATTATGGCAGATGAAACCATCGCCCTGATCCGAAATTTTGCCACGGGGAAAGCGCTAAGTTACATGATTTCTATTTCAGTTGGAAATATCATTTCTGCCATTTCCATTATCATAATTGCCATGATGGTCGTCAGAATCGTAACTAAAAATTCTTTCCAAATGGGAAAAAAAGAAGCTATGGGTAAATTAAAAGTTTTTTTCCTATGCGCAGGTATCATGGCAATTTTTCTATTTATTTCTTGGGTAGGAAAAGCAACACTTTTTACTGTAAATATATTCGCTGCATGTAGTTTCACCCTTGCGTTATATATCATCCATCGGATACTTGCAAAGATTCAATAAATAAAAAAATCCATGTACCCATTTTTATGCCAGTACATGGATTTTTTTATTCGGTATCCCTCCAACTTAGTTATATGCCGCATCAAACCTTCTAAGTCCTAAGATCCAACAGGAAATGTAGAAATACTTAATTGAATATTTTAAAATTCCCAAAGCCTCTGAATTAACAAAGCAACGTTTTCAACAGAAAGTAAGAGATTTTATTACTATCCGGTGATGGATTTTTCATTTACATGAAGTGCAAGAGTATAAAAGACGCAGAGAACCATAAAAATTCCCTGCTTTTTAGTCCATACGCAGGCAACAAATATTCAATTATGCATGTTACTTTCAAGGTTTTGGTTATTCGCCATATTTAACAAGTATCTTTTTGACTTCTTCATTGTCCTTCAAAAATTCATACTCCTTCTGGGTTTTAATTTCAGAAATAATTGCATGGATAAAACTATGCCCAACATTTTCAAATGATTTCTTTGCGGGGTATCGGTAGTACAATGGAAATTCTTTCATACTCCACGGTCTCTGCGCTTCTTCTAACATTATTTTTATCAATCTAACACATTCCTCTACATTCTTCCTATATGTCGCAATCAGTAAATGAGGTACAACCGAACCATAATTCCAAAGACCAAACAAGGAGACCATTTTGTCTGCAATTTCTGTTATCCAATCTGCTTCAGAATGGTTTCCGGTTTGTTCTTCAATCTCAATCAGCTTATATAGGTAACTTTGTAGCCTTGCCAAAATTTGTATAATTTTTCCTTCCAAAAGAATAGCTGCTGCATCTTTCTCTTCCTGCTGCATTAAGATATTTACCTGTAACATTGCTTTATCAATATTGATATCCGGGATTTTTTCCAAAAGAAGGTTGGCTTTTTCATGGTCTTGTAGCTGAATATATTTTGTAGCGAGCATATAAATAGCTGGAAATTTTATTTTTTCGTCTTGACTATTCGCAGAATGTTCAAGCCATACCATAATTTTTTTTTTCATATTCTTCCTTCTTTTCTTCCCTAGTTGCAGACAATGTCAATGCGGCATTCAAGATTGTTGCAGCCATATAAATCAATGAATCACAATGTGGATATTCTTGAATTTTTTTTGCTGCCATTTCAAAAGCAAAATCAATATTTTTATTGAGTGCAACTTCCGAAAGTTCATTTGAAAACTGCGCAATTTCAAGCTCTGTCAACTCCTCACAGAAAGAAAACAGTTCATTCATATCTATTTTCAACAACCGAGCCAGGGCAGGAAGCAATGATATATCAGGATATGTACTTCCTCTTTCCCATTTATTCACCGCTGGAGTTGAAACCCCCAAATAATTTGCCACTTGTTCTTGAGTTAAACCTATATCTTTTCTATGAAGCTTTATCTGTTCACTCATTTTCATTATCTCGACCTCCTGTTCTTACATTCATTTTAACGTGGATATTGTGCATTTACAATTGAGCAATTGTTTAATTAACGCTTCAAAAACTTAACCTGTGATTAAAAAAGCAAAAATAAAAAAGACCACCCCTCACAGGTCATCTTGCTTCCATTTATTAGGAAAGTAGAATTTTAAGTAAAGAAAAAGAGCTGAAAACCCAAGAAACCTTGAATCTTCAACCCTTTATGATGTCCCAGACAGGAGTCGAACCTGCGGCCTTCCCCTTAGGAGGGGGACGCTCTATCCAGCTGAGCTACTGAGACATATATTACGGAGACAGATTTTATAAAAGCATTTAATAATCAGTCCTTTTCTATTTTATGCGTAACCCCTGTTGTAGTCAAGTTATTTTCTGCTACAACAGGGGAATTTTTTTATTGAAGCTTATCTTCTATAAAAGAAGCCAACTTTTTCGCTTCTCTCTCCATGGCCTCTTTGTCTTTACCTTCGATCATTACACGAACCAAAGGCTCTGTCCCTGAAGTACGAATTAATACCCTTCCCTCTCCAGAAAATTTTTCCTGCAAAGCTTCTATGGCCAATTTTATTTCAGGCACCCTCATATAATCATTTTTCTTGGTATTGTTAACCCGAGCATTTACTAAAACCTGAGGCATAACCTCCATAATTTTAGCCAATTCTGATGCTTTTTTGCCACTGCGTTTCATGACAGTTAAAAGCTGAATTGCCGTTAAAACACCATCACCCGTTGTATTATAATCCAGAAAAATGATATGCCCTGACTGCTCACCGCCTAAATTATATTCTTCTGCCAGCATACACTCTAAAACATATCGGTCACCAACATTAGCCTGCAACACAGAAATTCCCTGTTCACGACCCATAATCGTCAACCCTAGGTTAGACATAACTGTGCCCACAACGGTATCTTTTTTCAATTCTCCCTTGGCTTTCATTTCACAACCGCAAATTGCCAAAATTTTGTCGCCGTCTATCAATTCTCCATTTTCATCCACAGCTAAACAGCGGTCTGCATCACCGTCAAAGGCAAAACCAATATCGGCGCCATTTTCTTTCACCAACGCAGCTAAATCCTCCATATGGGTAGAACCACATTTTTCGTTAATATTTGTTCCATCAGGCTCATTATGTATAATGCAAAGCTGTGCACCCAGTTCCAGCATCGTAATGGGTGCCGCCTTAAAAGCTGCTCCATTGGCACAATCCAATGCTACTTTTATCCCTCGGAAGCGCTCTTTTGTAGTATCCCTAAGGAAGGCAATATAATCATCCAGTGCATCCTCTGCATAGGATTTTGTTCCAATCCCACTGCCTATTGGGCAAGGTAAAACTTCCATACGGCTTAATACGATATCTTCAATTTCTTCCTCTAATTCATCACTCAATTTATAACCTTGATTACTGAAAAACTTGATGCCGTTATATTCAACAGGGTTATGGGATGCGGAAATCATAACCCCTGCATCCAACCGATAGTGACGTACCAAATATGCCACAGCAGGTGTAGGAATTACCCCTGCAAGCACTGCATGCGCCCCCACAGAGCATATTCCTGCTACCAAAGCAGATTCCAGCATATCCCCACTGATTCGTGTATCCATTGCAACCAAAATTCTGGGAGCATGTTTTTTCTCCTTCGTCAAAACATAAGCCCCAGCCCGACCAAGCTGATATGCCATCTCACCGGTCAATTCCGTATTGGCAACACCTCTAACACCATCAGTACCAAATAATCTTCCCATCTTCTTTCTCCTCCAACAATCACGATTCGTTATCCGATACGGCTGTTTCCTCCGTAACGATAACATCAATATAAGCATAACCTGCCGTTACATCATCAGGCAAGTCTAATGCAATAAGAACCTTATGCTGACCCATAGTAAGTCCACTTACATCAACAGTTCCTGTCAAAGTACTCTCATCTATGCTATTAATCAACGCTTCATCACCGGTAATGTTCACATTGGTACTTCCACTAAGTTGGTAGTCCTTTCCTTTTTCCTGTTTCTGGACAGTCAACTGATCTGAATCAACTGTTACTTCACGGCTATTCACTCCTAAAATTTGTACATCAATCAATATTGTAGAACTATTCCCATTTTTTACTTGTACGCCCTCCGGAAGATAATCTGCCACTGGAAAGCTTTTGCTTACATCAGAGCTACGTCCCGAAATATCAATATCCGGAAGCTGTAAATACACAAAATCAGTTAGCGCTTCCGCAGCGCCAACCACCTCTACAGTTTGAGGGGTACACGTTGTTTCTCCTAGTTCATAGCCCTCAGCCGGTGTGCCAGAAATATTAACTTTAATGGGGATTGTTTTTAAATTCAACGCATGATATGTAACACTGATTTCTGATATCCCAAGACTAACCCCTTTCACAGGAACCCCCTTGGCATCAAAAGCAATCAGCTTCGCACCAAGCTGTATATTATCTGCAACATCCTTGGCATTTATCCCGGCGCTTACTGTTGCAACCTGTTCCACCGCCGACGCAGGTCCATTCACTGTAACCGTTTCCGCACTTAGAACAGGCCCGGAATATAAAACGTCTGCCGGAAGTTCCCCTTCCATGGATATGGTAATAGGAAGCTCTTTGCTTGCAATTTTTTCAATATGCACCTCAACCGTCGTGGGCACCTTACTCACAATGGTATATCCCGAGTAAACACCTATCATTTCCACATTAACTGGTAATGAAACGGTATCTCCATCCATAACAGAGGTTAGCCCCGATAAATCTACAGAAACATCAAGCCAATCATTAGACTGGTTCAAACGGTCAAGAGCCGTTCTTTGAGCTTTGACTTTAATACTTACCTTTGTTGCGGTTAAATCCCCCGCATTCTCCACAGTAAGCCCTCTATTGGTTAAAACATTCATATTTTCTAAAGTAATGTATTTCGAATAGGTTCTGGTATCCACAGGTTGATTGATATTGATTACCATGAACCACATAATAATGGCAATGCCGATGGAGAGAAGTTTCCATCCCAAATCCTTCATCAGTAATTCTTGAAATTTTTTCATTTAGCCTGCCTTCCTTTCCAAAAAGAGAGTTTCTTTTTACCAACTTTCTTGGTTTGTGAAAGCATCGTTCTTAATTGCTCCGCGGTCAAATCCCGGTAAAGGACACCGCCCCTTGCCACAGAAATAGAGCCCGTTTCTTCTGACACTACAATGACATAGGCATCCGATACCTCGCTGGCACCAATTGCCGCACGGTGCCTCGTGCCTAATTCCATACTGATTTCATTACTGTCTGTCAAAGGCAAAAAGCAAGTTGCCGCCGCCACACGGTTTCTGCGAACAATCACTGCACCATCATGCAACGGTGTATTATGTTCAAAAATATTTATTAAAAGCTGACTGGAAATCACCCCATCAATGGGAATTCCCGTCCTTTCTAAATCTCCTAAAGGCACTTCCTGTTCAATCAAAATCAAAGCCCCTGTGCGTGCGGCTCCCATTTTATCTACGGCCTTGATAATTTCATCCACCGTACGGACACTTACTTTCTTGCCTTCCTCTTCCTCTGTGCGCATAAAATAGGAAAAAAACTGACCTTTTCCCAGCTGTTCCAAGGCTTTTCTCAATTCCGGCTGGAAAACAACAATAACAGCAATAATACCAACAGAAATCGTATTAGACAGTATCCAAAGGATTGTATTTAACTGCAAAATGGTTGCAATCGCCGCCAAAGCCAGAATAACCAAAATACCTTTAAACAAAACCCACGCTCTGGTTTCCTTAATCCAAAAAATAATTTTATAAATAATATATGCAACAATCAGAATGTCCAAAATATCAAAAAAACCAAAAGAAGGCCGTACAAAGCCGGTTACCCCTAAGTTATCAAAAAAACCCATAAACGCTTCCATAATACACACCCAATTCCTTAAAAATTGACTTCCTTCCCATTTATATATCATACCATAGAATCTTAAGAAGCAGAAAAAAATTGCATATCTTTATTGAACATTTTTTCGAACTTCAAGCTCCTGTAAAAATACACATAGACTCTTGTTTGCATTCTTTATACACATTATAGCATAAACGCAACTGAATTGTTATATAAAGTCTATGAAAACCCCTATAGAACAGAATATGGCAAATGAAATCTTCTCAGCACCAAAAAAGAACACTTCCAAGATTTCTCCATGAAAGTGTTCTTACAAAATTCAGTTTATTGAAACTGTATCCCTGCCCCAAATAAAAGCATATTTTTCATATCAGCATTCTGAAAAATGTTACATTGGAAATTATTTATCCAAGGGCTTCATCGTCGGAAACAAAATAACATCTCGGATAGAGACAGCTTCTGTCAACAACATAACAAAACGGTCAATTCCTACGCCCAAACCACCGGTAGGAGGCATACCATACTCCAATGCAGTTAAGAAGTCTTCATCAATCATATTTGCTTCGTCGTCTCCCGCTTCACGGAGCATTTCCTGATATTCAAAACGTCCACGCTGGTCGATGGGATCATTTAATTCGGAGTATGCGTTTGCATATTCTCTACCCACAATAAATAACTCAAAACGGTCTGTATATTCAGGGTTTTCAAGCTTTCTCTTCGTCAAAGGAGAAACCTCCACAGGATAGTCAATAACAAAGGTTGGCTGAATCAAGTTCTTTTCTACAAACTCTTCAAAGAATAACAGTAGAATATCCCCTTTCACATGACGATCCTCAAAATCTACATGGCGTTCTTTTGCCAAAGCCTTTGCTTCCTCAGTATCTTTCACCAAATCAAAGTCTACTCCTGTAAACTCCTTAACCAGGGAAACCATGGTTTTTCTTGCAAAAGGCTGCCCCAAGTCTAAATCATGACCGCCATATTGAACCTTTGTTGAACCAAGCACACTTTGTGCAACGGTACGGAACATCTCTTCTGTGATGTCCATCATGCCGTTATAGTCCGTATATGCCTGATACAATTCCATCAACGTAAATTCAGGGTTATGTCTTACGGAAATCCCTTCATTACGGAATACACGTCCAATTTCATATACTCTTTCAAAGCCGCCCACAATCAAACGCTTTAAAGGCAATTCCAAGGCAATACGGCAATACATATCAATATCCAGTGTATTGTGGTGGGTAATAAACGGTCTTGCGGAGGCACCGCCGGGAATGGTCTGCAAAACAGGGGTTTCCACTTCCAAAAAGCCCTTTCCGTCCAAAAATCTTCTGATTTCACTGATAATTTTGGAACGTTTAATAAATGTATCCCTTACTTCCGGGTTCACAATTAAGTCCATATATCTTTGACGATAGCGCAATTCCTGATCCTTTAAGCCGTGGAACTTTTCAGGCAGAACCTGTAGGCTTTTTGAAAGCAAAGTCACTTCTTTTGCATGTACAGAGGTTTCGCCTGTTTTGGTACGGAAAACAAAGCCTTTGATGCCGATAATGTCGCCAATATCAAATTTTTTAAATGCAGCGTATTCCTCATCGCCAATATCGTTTCGGCTAACATAAGACTGAATGGTTCCGTTACGATCTTGAATATTGCAAAAAGACGCCTTCCCCATAATACGTTTACTCATCAAACGCCCTGCAATGGCCACATCTTTTCCTTCCAACGCATCAAATCCATCCTTAATTTCATCGCCGTGATGGGTTACATCAAATTTCACGATTTCAAAAGGATTCTTTCCCTCTGCCTGCAATTGTGCCAGTTTATCACGACGGATAAGAATTTGCTCGCTCAACTCCTGCTGCGTTAATTCCTTCTCCTGTACGTTTTCCTTCTGCTCTGCCACGTTCTTTCCTCCATTCCCTTTTGGCTTTTGTTCTGCCAACTTCACACTCCGTTATCTTTTAATAGATCTTACTTCAAAAACTGCTTCACCATCCGGCGTTTCAATACTGATTTTTTCACCATTTTTGTGTCCTAAAAGGGTACTACCCACAGGGGACTCATTAGAAATACGCCCATTCATGGGATCTGCCTCTGCAGAACCTACAATGGTATAGGTCATAACTTCGTCAAACTCCTCATCATACAGCTCTACCGTGGAACCCAAACCAATTACATCGTTTGAAACATCTTCATCATCAATTACCTCTGCATTACGCAGCATTTTTTCAAGAACAACAATTCTTGCTTCAATTTCAGCCTGTTCCTCCTTGGCTGCATCATATTCCGCATTTTCAGACAAGTCACCCTGTCCTCTCGCTTCTTTAATTTTTTCTGCAATTTCTTTTCTTTTGACGGTTTTCAAATTCTCCAGTTCATCTTCCATCTTTTTCAATCCATCATAAGTTAAAACAACCTTTTTATCAGCCATGGCCGTTGTCATCTCCCTTTTTCCCGGAATTCTCCGCTTTTTCATTTTTCCTTGTCCATACTACATTAACTAAGGAAAAAAGAGGGCCTCGACCCTCAAAATTCATTGATAAATTATATAATACTTAAAGAAGGGTTGTCAATGTTTAAATCCCCCGAAAATGGAAATCATCCTTGATTTTTCGGAATTTTTACCCGCTTGCCCAGAGTGGAAAACCCGCTGACACAAAAGCCCTTCTCTTTTAAGTCAAAATAAATTTCCTCAGCCTGCATTTTGGGAAAATGATCCAACCAAAAATTTTGGAAACTCATACAATTGATAAATGCCTCAGCTTCTGCCCTTCTGCCTTCCAACTGCTTGCCATCTAAGATAAAATAAAACCCCTCGGCTGCTACAACATCCCAACGTCTTTGGGACAATCTGCGTAATGTGGGACGGTTTCCCGCAGCATCAATAAAAACGGCATATCTTTTTAATATATGCTCATAACCCGTCTGCTCCATACCGCAAACGATAATCCCATCCCCTTCAGAAAACAAGGGATTTTTGGGGGAAGAAAATACCTCTGTCAACAAGCCCTTTTCTGCAAAAAGCTCCTCTTGTATTTCTTCCAGTTCCCCAGTATTATCCGCAAAAAACGAAAGATGATTCACATAATCACCCATACCTGCCAAAACCAGCGGCAATACTTGGGGATCGGTACCGGAAATCACATAATGTGCTTCCTCCGGATTTTTCCCCTGACGTCGTAATGCTTCTGCCGCTCCGTCAAAGGCAAATAACGCTGCCAAAATTCTCCCGTTGGCAACAGGCAAAATTTTTTGAGGAAATTCACCTTCATGGGGCCCAACAATGATTCCCGCGCCTTCTGCCGCCAAGGTTTTTATCAAAGCCTCCGCCTTGCCCCGCCAAGGTGTTGGCAAGCCTTGCCCTGGAACAGTGGACAACACCCCAAACAGTGTATCGTCCTTTTCATAAATGGTGTAAGGTTTCTTTGAAAGAATATATTTTTCCCGTAATTTCTTCGTTAAAATGTTGGTCCAACCAGGTAAGGATAATTGTTCTCTTTCTTCCAAAAAACGAACCTCTGCAATTTTCATATAATCTCCCCCTCTTCCCCATAAAAATATGTATTTATTGTCATACAATGCAGAAATGCTTCCAACTTATTTTTCATAATAACCTATTTAAAACCCCTTAGCTTTCATAAAAAAAATAAATTGTTTGTATTTTTGTACAATTTTCTTCGTTTCGCAGTTCCTATTTTTTACCAACTAAATCATATCGCCTTTTCCTTTTTAATATAATTATATATGTTTTGAATCGAATACAATTACTATATAGTAAAAATACACAAAAATTATTTTTTATAGCTGATTCAGCACTCTTTCCAATAAATTTTATTGGTGAAATATTGACAACAACAAACTTGCAAACTATCATCAAATTAGGAAAGACGTATTTACCCTGTGTTCGTTTCGATGGATACGGGATGTATTTTAGAAGTATTTTGTATACTGTATATGAAAGGAGAACACTCATGAATACTAAAATCATGAAAACTATGGATGGTAACGAAGCTGCTGCGTATATTTCCTACGCTTTTACTGAAGTTGCAACCATCTATCCTATCACCCCATCCTCCCCTATGGCGGAACATGTTGATACCTGGGCAGCCAATGGCAAGAAAAACCTTTTTGGTCAAACCGTTCGTTTGGTTGAAATGGAATCCGAAGCAGGTGCTGCAGGTGCTATGCATGGTGCCTTGGAAGCAGGGACTTTAACAACTACATATACTGCCTCTCAAGGCCTTTTATTAATGATACCCCCCATGTATCGTATTGCAGGACAGCTAAAACCCGGTGTTTTCCACGTTAGCTCCAGAACCGTGGGAACCCATGCCTTCTCTATTTTTGGCGATCATTCCGACGTAATGAGCTGTCGTCAAATCGGTTGTGCTATGCTTTCCTCTGCATCCGTACAAGAAGTTATGGATTTGGGCGGTGTTGCCCATTTGGCAGCAATTAAAGGCAGTGTTCCTTTTATCCATTTCTTTGATGGATTCCGAACCTCCCACGAACTGCAAAAAATCGAAATCATGGATTATGAAGAAATCGGAAAACTCATGGATCAGGATGAACTGAGAAAGTTCCGCAAAAACGCCTTGAATCCCGAGCGTCCCGTTCAGCGTTCCACCGTACAAAATCCTGATGTTTTCTTCCAAAACAGAGAAGCTTGCTCTCCTTTTTACAAACGACTTCCTGGCATTGTGGAAGAATATATGAACGAAATCAATAAAATTACAGGCAGAAACTACAAGCTTTTTAACTACTTTGGTTCTACCGATGCAGAACATGTCATCATTGCCATGGGCTCCGTTTCCGGTGCAATTCAAGAAGTTGTGGAATATCTTAACGAAAAAGGCGAAAAGATTGGCTTCTTACAGGTTCATCTGTATCGTCCTTTCTCCATGGAACACTTTATGAAGGCTCTGCCCGAAACAGCCAAAGTCATCACTGTTATGGATCGGACAAAAGAGCCCGGTGCTTTAGGCGAACCCCTTTACGAAGACGTTTGTTCCGCTTTAATGGAAAAAGGCAGAGTTCTTAAAGTCCTTGCGGGAAGATATGGCCTTTCCTCCAAAGATGTTACGCCTGCTCAAATTATCTCCGTATTTGATAACATGAAGGGAGAACAAAAAAATCACTTCACCGTGGGCATTCATGATGATGTAAGCATGAGTTCTCTTACTGTTGGTGCAGAACCGGAAGTAGCAAGCGAATCTACCATTGCTTGTAAATTCTGGGGGCTTGGTTCTGATGGTACCGTAGGCGCCAATAAAAACTCCATTAAAATCATTGGGGACCATACCGATAAATATGCGCAGGCATACTTCGAATATGACACAAAGAAATCAGGCGGTATCACAAAAAGTCATTTGCGTTTTGGTGACACACCAATCCGCTCCAGCTATTTGATTTCTAAGGCTGACTTTGTTGCTTGCCATAATCAATCCTATATTAATAAATATGATATTGTTTCCGAAATCAAACCGGGTGGTACTTTCCTTTTAAACTGTGGCTGGAAAGCAGATGAATTGGATACCCACCTTCCTGCGGAAGTAAAAAAATATATTGCTAACAACAATATTTCTTTCTATACCATTGACGCTGTGGAAATCTGCCGTGAAATTGGTCTGGGTAACAGAACAAATACCGTTTTACAGTCTGCTTTCTTTAAATTGGCAAACATTATTCCTGCAGAGGATGCCGTAGGCTATATGAAAGCTGCCATTGAAAAATCCTATGGATTAAAAGGTGAAAAGATTGTAAATATGAATTTTGCTGCGGTAGACGCAGGGTTAAGCGGTTTAGAAAAAATTGATGTGCCTGAAAGCTGGAAAAATGCAAAGGATGTAAATAAAGATGATCTAAAACGCATTCTTCCAGAATATGTGGAAAAACTCTTAATTCCTATGAATGCGCAAAAGGGTGATACCCTCCCCGTTTCCGTATTCTTAGGCAGAGAGGACGGCACAGTGCCTTTGGGTACCTCTGCTTATGAAAAACGTGGGGTTGCTATCGACGTACCTGAATGGAACATCGATAACTGTATTCAGTGTAATCAATGTTCTTATGTCTGCCCTCATGCCTGCATCCGTCCTTTCCTCCTTACCGAGGAAGAAGCAAACAATGCACCTAACGGCTATGAAACAAAGAAGGCAAACGGTGCTGGGGAAATTGGCAAATATCGTTATCGTATTCAAATTGATCCTCTGGATTGCCAGGGTTGCGGCGCTTGCGTTGTAGCTTGCCCTGCAAAAGAAAAAGCCTTGACCATGAAACCTTTGGATACACAAATGGGTGAAATGACAAACTGGGAATACTCTTTAGCCCTTTCCCATAAAGAAAATCCTATGGACAAATACAGTGTAAAGGGAAGCCAGTTTGAACAGCCTTTACTTGAGTTCTCCGGTGCTTGTGCCGGCTGTGGTGAAACACCCTATGCAAAACTAATGACACAGCTTTACGGTGACAGAATGTATCTTGCTAATGCAACAGGCTGCACCCAGGCTTGGGGCGCAGCAGCTCCTTGCGTACCTTATACCACGAATAAGGACGGTTGGGGCCCTGCATGGAGTAACTCTTTGTTTGAAAACAACGCTGAATTCTCTATGGGTATGGTTCTTGCTGTAGAACAGCAAAGAGAACGCATTAAAATGCAGTTAAAAGAATTATTGGCTGTTTGCGATGATAAAGCTTTACATGCAGCGGCAAAAGTTTGGTTTGACCATTACGATGACGGCCACAGAAGTAAAGAAGATACCAAGGCCTTGATTGTCGCTTTGGAAAAAGCTAAGGTTTCCGGAGAAGGTGCTGAATTGAAAGCCTTTATCCTGGATAACAAAGAACACCTTACCAAAAAATCCATGTGGATGTACGGCGGTGACGGCTGGGCATACGATATTGGATATGGTGGTCTGGATCATGTTTTAGCCTCCGGTGCAGACGTAAACGTTTTGGTTGTTGACACAGAAGTCTATTCCAACACAGGTGGACAGTCCTCCAAAGCAACTCCTATTGGCGCAGTTGCACAGTTTGCTGCCGGTGGTAAACCTACAGTAAAGAAGGATTTAGGTATGCTGGCCATGAGCTATGGCTATATCTATGTGGCACAGGTTGCTATGGGTGCAAACCCAGCACAGCTGATTAAAGCAATGAAAGAGGCAGAGGCTTATAAAGGACCATCCTTAATTATTGCTTATGCGCCTTGTATTAACCACGGTATTATGAAAGGTATGGCAAACGCCCAGCTGGAAAGCAAGCTAGCGGTAGATGCGGGCTATTGGTTCTTGTATCGCTACAACCCTGATTTGAAAAAAGAAGGGAAAAATCCGTTTATTTTAGACTCCAAAGAGCCTACTATGGATTACAATGACTTTATTATGGGTGAGGTTCGTTATTCCTCTTTGGTTCGTACCTTCCCTGAAACAGCCAAAATATTGTTGAAAGAAGCCGCAGAACAGGCAACAGAAAAATACCAGTCTTACAAAAAGATGTCTGAGTTATTCT
>NZ_DAOUQB010000048.1 GCF_030625865.1 Anaerotignum sp.
CCAAATCTTGTCTGGCTTGAGCTTAATGGATGTTCGGGGAATATTATTTCATTGTTGAATGGGCAAAATCCGGACTTTCAGTATCTCATTACCCAAATGGCAAATTTTATTTATAGCAATAGTTTGCTTGCAGCGGAAGGAAACCAAGCTATGGATGAATTATTTAATGTAATTGGTTCTAATTACATTCTTGCAGTAGAGGGGGCAGTCTCTTTAAAAGACAATGGAATTTATAATATTATCGGACGGCATAATGGACTTCCCATAACAGGTCTGGACGTAGTAAAAAAATTAGGGGAACAGGCCGCATATGTTATAGCAGTGGGTGCGTGTGCCTCCCATGGCGGTGTGTCGGCGGCAAGACCAAATCCATCGGAATGTGTAGGGGTATATCAAGTTTTAGAAAGAAAAGTAATTCAATTACCGGGTTGCCCATGTCACCCCGATTGGTTTATGGGAACGCTAGCGTACATCATGTTATACGGTGAACCGCCGCTGGACAGCAGAAACCGCCCTTTGATGTTTTACAGTACTACGATCCATGACAGGTGCCCCAGGAGATCTTATTTTGATCGTGGCATTTTTGCGAGTAAGCTTGGGGAAAAAACCTGCATGTTCAAAATGGGCTGTCGTGGTCCCATCACTCGAATTGATTGCCCCATTCGGCAATGGAACGGACATGAAAATTGGCCGATAGAAGATGATTCTCCTTGTATTGGCTGTGCACAATTTGGGTTTCCTGATGCGATGGAGCCGTTTATAACTTATAATACAACGAAAGGGGAGTAAGCATGCCGGAAAAAATAACGATAAATCCTGTAACACGAATCAGCGGTTTTATGGAAATAGAAGCGGATATCGAAAATCATGCCATCGTAGATGCAAAAACAAAGGGTTTAATGTTTCGTGGGTTTGAAAAAATGTTGGTTGGTCGAAATCCTTTTGATGCCGTCTATTTTACTCAACGAATATGTGGAATTTGTTCCACTGCGCACTCTGTGGCATCCACGCTTGCTTTGGAAAGTGCCATGAATTTTGTTCCTTCTGAGCAGGGGAGATATCTTAGAGATCTTGTTCACGCATGCGAGTTTCTTCAAAATCATTTGAGACACTTTTATCAATATACGCTTCCCGATTTTGTTAAGCTTCCGGAAAATTATCCTCTTTTTAAAACGGATCATAACGATTATAGACTTCCTAAAAATCTAAATGATAGAATGGTGGAAGATTATTTTGCTTCCTTAGAGTTTAGCCGAAGTGCCCATCAAATGCTGGCGATATTGGGAGGAAAGGCACCTCACAATCATGGTGTATTTGTTGGGGGTATTACATCGCAAGCCACTATAGATAAAGTTATTGCTATGAAATCAATCCTTGATGGTATTGAACAATTTATCAATGAAAAAATGATTCCGGATGTATATGAAATTGGAAATTATTATTCTGAGTATTATTACATTGGCAAAGGCTATGGGAATTTATTAAGTTATGGATGTTTTGATAATTATAAGGAATTAGGAACGTTATACGTAAATCCCCTTGTTTATACAAATAGTAGAATAACGCCGTTTCACCCGGATGAAATCTCTCAAGAAAATGAGTTTGCTTGGTATGATGAAAACAATGAGCCGGACATTCACAAGGAGAAGGCATATTCATGGATAAAAGCAGCGAGATACAATAATGTTCCATTTGAGGTGGGCCCCCTGGCAAGGCAATGGCTTTGCGGAGAATACCGGAATGGTATATCTGCTATGGATAGAACGATTGCAAGGGCTCTTGAAGCGAGAAAGATCGTAGGAATTATGAAAATACTGTTAGAAAATTTAATTCTCGGCGTATCGGTACAAGAAGTGTATACTGTTCCCGAAAATGCTGAGGGTAGGGGATTAATTGATACAACAAGAGGTGCTCTCGGTCATTGGATTGTCATAGAAAATCAAAAAATTGCGTTTTATCAAATAATAACACCTTCCGCCTGGAATTTGTCAACACAAACCGGAAATATAAAAGGAACGGCTGAACAGGCGCTAATTGGCGCGCCGGTTAAGGATGGAAATACGCCTGTTGAAATCGGGAGAATTATACGATCTTTTGATCCATGTGTATCCTGTGCGACACATGTTTTTTCCCATGGGCAGCATCTTAAAACAATGCGGGTTGTATAATTTAAAAAATTAGTGATTTTCAAAAGCTAAGCTTTAAAGGGCAATGCCTACATGCTTAGCTTTTTTTATTTAAAGGATTTATAGTTAATTAGCTATCATATTTAATTTAAAAGTTCCTGAGCTTTTACAGCACGATATCGTGTAAAATCTTTCCCATTAAACCCTATGGCTGTTGTAGGGCAAAAATTGATACAGCGCATACACAACTGGCAGGAATGATTCCATTTTGGATATGATTCCATAGTGATGTTTTTTACAGGACAGAGTTTTGCACACATACCACATTTGACGCATTTGCTTGCATCCAGTGTTATTTTTTCTCCTTCTGGAAGAATGAATTTATGCATTACAAAGCTGTTGCAACACAAATGATAAAATGCCTGGGATAAGAAAGGTATCTGTTTCCATACGCTTTTTCCCTCAATTAGCTCCAAAGCATATTCACGAGCTCGCTTTAAACCAAGATGAATTAATTTTTCATTTTCAGTTTTATCTACTTTTTTAGGAAGCCAGTTATTTGGCATTTTGATTTCACAAGCCCCAATGCAGGTATAGCCTTTTTGAGTTAATACTTTTTTTAAGGGGCCAACAATGGCGCCGGAAAAAGACATCATGGTATCTACCATAAATACGGGTGTACTATTACCGTTAGGCATATCCTTAAAGAATTTCCAGACGAAGGGAAAAGTGGATTGAAAAGCAACGGGGAATGCCAGTCCAATGATTCTCTTTGGATTAACTTGAATTGCTGAACAGCTTTCTATTTTGTGAAGTGTAACATCTATGCCATTTTCAGAAAGTTTTTTAGCTATTTCATTTACAACAAGAAGAGTGTTTCCGCTTCCGGAATAATAATAAAAATCAATAGGCATTTTTTTCATAATAATCTCCAATCTGCTTCACGTTCCCCAATTAATTGCAATACTTTCTTTCAAATATAGTAACAAATATCCCACGTCTTCGCAACGAGTGATATTTTGACGGCCTATTCAAGAACTAGACAACTAAGCAAATGTGTTCAGTGCCTGCCGATTTTCTCAACGAAAAAAACCGCCTAGAAATGAAGGGGCGGTTTTTTAGGAATAAAGATTTTCTTTTTCATACCATATTAGTACATTAAATAAGGGTAATTAATGTATTTGAATTTCACCTTTTAAATACAATACTGCACTTCCTTCAATGATTACTTCATTTTCAACTACTTCGCAACCTAACGTTCCTGTTCTTGGAGAGAGTTGCAATGCACGGAGAACGTCTTTTTTCAGGCGTGATGCCCAGAAAGGTGCAAGAATGCAATGGGAAGAGCCTGTTGCCATATCTTCATTGACACCTAATTTAGGAAAAAAGCAACGGGAAACAAAGTCGCTTTCTGTACCTTTTGCCGTAACAACAACGCCTAGTCCATAAGAAAGACTTTTCATTTTCTCAAAATCAGGTTTGATTGTAAGAACTTCCTTTTCGGAATCCAAAAGAAAAAGCAAATCCCTGGAACAATAGCTCTCTTTAGGTTGGATTCCCAAAATATCTACCATTTCCTTTGTCGCTGAAAGGGGAGAATAAGAAAAGGCAGGGGCGTGAATCTTGTATTTATTTTCTTTGCAGAGAACCTTCAAAGTACCACTCTTTGACTCAAAATGGATGGTACTGGTAGTTGGAGCTAGAAATTGATGAAGAACGTATGCAGCACCCAAAGTAGCATGAAGGCAAAGTGGTACTTCTTCAACCGGTGTAAAAAAACGTAGGGAGTATCCTTTACCTATCTTTTGGACAAAGGTTGTTTCAGAAAGTTTGTTTTCCTGTGCAATTTTCTGCATTAACTTATCTGTCATCGGTTTTTCTATGATACATATACCTGTTGGATTTCCTGAAAAAAGAGCATCTGTAAAAGTATCTACTATGTAATAGTCCATTGCGAAAACTCCTTTTAAATTTTAGTTCCAAGGGCGTCTTGTATTTTCTTGAGCATGTTGTTTTTCTTTAATACCATCAAAAAAAGGTATGCCACACTGCCACCCATTAAAGTTGCAGTTAAAAACATTGGTGTGTAGAAAAACCATGATAAAGATCCCTTTCCAACTAAGAATTTCATAACAGGATAGGAGACGATGGAGCCAATGATACCTGTACCAATTATTTCACCAAATACCGCAAACAAAATATTCCCTTTTGAAGTACGATACAATAGCCCGGACAAGGTGGCACCAAATACAGCACCTGTCAATGCCAATGGTGGTATTCCCAAAAAAAGCATACGAATTATACCGATGAGGGTAGCATTTAATAGGGCATACCAAGGCCCCATAAAAACTGCACACACAATATTAATTAAATGTGCGGTAGGGCACATTCCCTCAATTCGCAAAAGGGGTGAAATGACAACCCCTATGGCTACCATCATGGAGAGAAATACCATTTTCAATGTTTTACTGTTTGTTTTCATTTTTTTGACTCCTTTCAAAAAGCAAATAAAAAACCATGAGAAACGCAGGTCATCTCATGGTTACAAAAATTCCATATAAAAATAGCGTTCCCATGGGAAAACCTTCAAAAAAGGCGGTCAAAACTCAAAAGTTTCCTCTCAACCAGAAACACTGGCTCCCTCGCTATTTAGTTGTTTCGAAAAAGGTCTAGGACGCTCCTCCTCTACCTTGCTGAATAAAGAACAGTCAAAAAAAGACATCCCTTAAGGTATGCCACAGAAAAATCCTGTATTATTTTCCTACGTTGGCATTACCCAAATCAGGTTTTAGGGTCAAAACTTAACGTTTTTTCTCAGCCTGTTCACAAGCTCCCCTTATGTACTTTATTCAAAGATTAGATTGTAGTGCTTAATTACAATTCAAATCATTAACAAATATAGCACTTTGGAAAAAAACTGTCAATATGCAAATGAAAATTTTAGTATTCTCCTGGGAAGGTAATTTGTTTCTTATTTATTTTTCTGTTTATGATAGAATGGAGAAAATAATTTTGTAGGGCTCACCTATGATAAGGAAATTAATCATTTTCGCAGAGAAGGTAATGAAAAGCAAAGGATGGAAACATAGGGTTGTAGCGTTAAAAGAAAGGGGATGGTTTTATAGGGGAAAAGTGTCTTGTTCTCCATTAATTTCGGTGCGGAAAAAGTATCTTTTTAGTTTAACGTAGCAATGAAACGTAGTGAGGATTTTGGGTTGTCAACAAAGAAGTGTTTCGAGATATTAAAGTTTCGCAGTATAAATAATACTGTGATACTATATTTTGGTATATATGGATTATTTTATTATATATCTGCTGTCTAATTATTGTCAATCAGCACTTTTCTTGCAAAAAAACATTAAAAAATGTAAAAACATGGTGGATTTTTTCATAAACAAAGTTTTAAAAAGGCTTGAAACGTTTTTTTCGCCGTCATTTTGTACGTCAAAAGAGCTATTTCCACTTGTGTTAAAAGAAAAAAGAATTTCAATAAGTTAATTGCCTATTTCACAAGTTGTTTAACTGTATCCTTTCAAGTGGAATAATTAAAAGCTTATCTAATAAAGATTATTTCGTTTGAATTAACACTTTTTTGCTATAAATCTTATGAAGCTCTCTTCCACAGCCATCGAACCATTTCCTACCATATATGTCAAATAATCCAGTAAGTTAGTATTATGGATGGCAGACCGTCATTTACAAAATAAAACGTCAAATTTGTTGTCAAAAGTTCTTATACTTCCTTCTATAACGGGCTTTTGTATAGCAAGGCACAGTATTATTTATACTGCGTCTTTTTGTTTTTTAATATACTCAAAGATTCTCAATTTGACCGTGCACCATTTATAAATATATATAAGAAGATTTTAGATTTTTATACATAATATACACAGAAATTCTTCACCAGTTGTTAGAGCTAATTTGAAAGCAATCTATTCGGAAAGGAGGGTTTAAACGAAAAATTTTTGTCAATGCGGTGAGGGTGTTGGATTTTTGTTACGGTTATACAACTTCGTTTCGTTGAAAAAGCAAATGATAAATTACAAAATAGGCACAAAATGAATGAATTAAAAAGGAAAGAGGGTATAAGAAATGAAACAGTGGTTTGAGGATTTAAATGTATCAAAAAAGCTGAGCATTGGATTTATGTGTGCATCACTTCTGGGAATCATAATCGGTATTGTTGGTATAATAGGCATGCTAAATATGTCCAGTAGCCAACAGGCAACCTATGATGAATGTACGTTGGGGATTCTTTATTCTTCACAAGCAGAACTTAATTACAAAGATCTCAGAACATCAATCAGAGATCTGTATATCAACTATGATACAAATAAGGAGAAATACTATGACGAAATAACAAATACTATAAATGCCCTTAAAATAAGCTTAGATAATTATGCGCAAACAGTAGCAGACGAGGAAGATGAAAAAAATTTTGCCGCAGTCAAAGTCTCTTGTGACGGCTATATTAATTTAGCCAATGAGATTACGGATGCTGCTAAGGCAGGAAAATCAAAAGAAAATATTTTGACTTTAGTAAAAAATGGGACAGTATACGCAGATGATGCGTCTAGGGCGTTTCAGTCTATCGTTGATTATAATGACAGTCTTGCAAAAGCAAACCTTGTTAACGAGAAAAGAGGGGCATGGGTTGCAATCATCATTATGCTTGCGGTAATTGTAATAGCCCTTGTTCTTGCAATGCTATTAAGTAGATATATTTCTGCCCTTATCAGCAAGCCCATGGGGATGCTTGCCATGGTTTCTGAGCATCTTGCACTGGGAGATGTTGACATCTATGGCTTGGTTACGGAGGAAGACAAAAAAGTAAAATATCGGAAGGATGAAATAGGCAAAGTTTCTTTGGCGTTTAATAAACTGATTGAAGAAACGATTACCATCAGTAAACAAGCTGAAATCGTAGCTACAGGAGATTTAACCACAACAGTAACCGTGCGCTCTGAAAAAGATATTATGGGTAAGGCATTGTCAGACCTTGTAGAAAAACTCCATGGTCTTATATCATCTGTAGCATTAACTGCAACGCAGGTTAGTTCAGGAGCAGGACAAGTTTCTGATGGTTCACAAGAGCTGTCTACCGGTACTGCGGAGCAGGCGGCAACGATAGAAGAGTTGAATTCTGCTGTTGCCAATGTTTCCGAACAGGCGGTTCAAAATGCCCATAGTGTGGAACAGGCCGGCAATTATGTGCAACAAGCAGGACAGGGTGTTGCTTCCAGCAATGAATATATGACAAGGTTGAATGATTCTATGCAAGAGATTGGACATTCTTCTCAGGAAATTTCAAAAATTACGAAACTCGTGGAAGACATTGCTTTTCAAACCAATATTCTTGCGCTTAATGCGGCTGTGGAAGCTGCACGTGCAGGGGATGCCGGCAAAGGTTTTGCAGTGGTGGCAGATGAAGTACGTAATCTTGCTGCTAAGTCAGCAGAGGCTGCTAAGCAAACGGCAGAGTTAATTCAAAAATCAACTACCACTGTGTTTGAAGGGGAGCAGCTTGCAGATGAAACTATGAAGATGCTGGCTGCTGTGTCAGAACAAGCTGCTATGGTGGAACAATCCATCAAGGAGATCGAAGTGGCTTCTTCAGCTCAAGCATCTGCCATAGAACAGATTAATCAGGGAATTACCCAAGTCTCTGCTGTGATACAGACAAATGCTGCAACAGCAGAGGAAAGTTCTGCTGCCAGTGAAGAATTGGCGGCGCAAGCGCAGGTTTTGAAGGAAGAAGTTGAGCAATTTAAGTTGAGGAAGGGAAATGAAGCCTATCAAATGTCCGAGTTAAACGGATCATCATTAAGTGAAGAAACACATATTTCTTCGCATAGCCCAAGAGATTTGGGTAAGTATTAATAGGACAAGGTATAAACGACCTCCGGTATCAAACTCGAGCTACAGTATTGATGCATGTTAATTTTGTAGTTACATAAAGTAATATGACTCCCCTTTACAATTTGTATAGGGGAGTTTGTTTTATAAAACATCTGAACCATAATTTATTTTAGGAAATAAACAAATTTGAATTAAAAAACCTCCTATGCCGAAAAACATTGAGTTTGCAATGATACAAGAAGGCATAGGAGGTTTTTAAAATACAAAAATAATCCGCAGTATACTTAATACTGTGCAGCTGGAAACATGTATAATATAATAATTTTATTATATATCAACGGCTTTCAGTTTGTCAATTTGTACAGCATGTTTGTCGAAAAGTCATGAAAACAAAAAAATAGAAAGGATAATTCATAAAACGTGATGTTTTTGCAGCGTACTCTCCGTGTTTCGCCGTCATAAATAACGTCACGGAAATAAATATTTTACTAAAGGAAAAGGAGAATAACTATGGCACGTAGAGGAGAAAACATTTATAAACGAAAAGATGGACGGTGGGAGGCAAGACTACTTGTCCAAAAGGGAAAATATAAGTATTTTTATGGAAAATCATATAAGGAAGCTAAGATAAAAATGCGTACGTTTCAAGAAAACGCAAAAAACTACAGGGACAAGCAGGAAGAACAAAAGAAAAGTGCTTCGGGTTTGTTAGAATCATGGTTGGAAACGCAAGTGTCTAATAGAGTGAAGCCGTTAACCTATGAGAGCTATTATCATTGCATGTATAAGCATATTTTGCCATATTTTCAACATGAACCGGATGATCGAATTACCAAGGAAACGGTTTTGGGATTCACCAAAAATCTTACTGAAGATACCTTCCTGGCAGACACGTCCAGAAAAAAGATTCTTACTGTTTTAAAAATTGCATTAAAAGATATATTAAAAGATGACCTAAATAGGGCGTCTATTCTTGAAGCAATAAAATTGCCAAAAATCGAGATGAGAGAAGTTGAGGTTTTTTCACTTAAGGAACAAAGATGTTTGGAGGCGGCAGCACTTGGTGCAAAGGATCAGCGTGCTTTGGGGATTGTTCTGTGTCTATATACAGGTATCAGACTTGGGGAACTTTGTGCCTTGACGTGGAAAGATATTGACTGGGAGAATGGGCTGATGTCCATAACTAAAACCGTTTCAAGGACTAAAGTGTTTAATCCGGGTAGAAGAAAAACGGAGTTAGTGGTTGGAACGCCCAAAAGTCGAAATTCAATGCGTAAGATTCCTGTACCTCGGTTTCTGTTAAAATTGGTGGAACAGCGTAAATTGTGCGAAGAGAATGATAACACATATATCCTCACAGGAAAAGATACCCCTCTTGACCCCAGAAACTTTCAAAAATTGTATAAAAAACTACTAATGGAGGAACATTTACCAAATCATAAATTTCATGCCATCCGACATACTTTTGCTACGCGTGGGTTAGAACTAGGTGTGGATATTAAAACACTTAGTGAAATATTAGGGCATTCCAATGTTTCTATAACCCTTAATATTTATACGCATTCTTTAATCGAACAAAAAAAAGCCGCAATAGAAAAGTACAATACCATGTATACAGCAGTAGGTGATCTTTCCAAATTCGCCGTCTAATTTCTGGTAATATGAGCAAAAAAAATTGATAATTTCGGTATTTTATCAAATTTAGCACAGTATTAAGTATACTGCGTTTTTGATGCACAACCATTATTCCCTTTAATTATTTACAATAGGAGTTTTTTTATGCTGTGCAAAATTATTACAATCAATCATGCAATTGTTTGGGAGGAAAGTTTTATTTTTCCTATAAATTCAGGGATTTTGGAGGTTTTTTGAGTTTCCATAGTTTTAAACCGTTTTTTAGATGTTCGGATTGGTTAAATATTAGCAAAAGAATATATGGCAGAATACACCATTAATAACCCAAACTATGTTGGTTAGCTACTTAAGGTAAAAAATGTTTTACTAGTCCTCTATAATTGTAAGATAAACTAGAATTTATTTTTAAATACGAATTCTTCTTAAAATACCTTGTTGATTCTCCTTAAGCCAATATGCCGGTTGCTTTGAGTTGAAGCTTACAAATATTTTGAGCTGACTGATAAAACCAAAAAGAATGAAAAATCGAGATACGCTAAACTGGTATAAGTAATATCCATAAAATTATGTGTACATGAAAGGAGAGAAAATAATTGTACAAAATTTTTCAGGGTTTGACAGCAGAGGAAATGATTCGCAAGCTGCCTGAAGATCAAATCAGACACTGCGTGAATGTAGAAATACTTGTTGGGAAACTAGTGGAATGGTTACCGATATCGAAAGAAACTTTCCCGAATCATATATATTTAAATTTCAGCAGAGCTGCCTATTATCATGATATTGGTAAGGTTTGCGTTCCTGATTATATACTTAATAAAATTGATGCTCTTACTTGGGAGGAATATGATATTGTTCGACGGCATCCGGTTTATGGGGAAGAGTTACTTAATTTTTGTATGAAAAATGGCAGCAGTGGGATACCTCCATGCCTTCTACCTTTGACGAAACAAGCTGCACTTTATCATCATGAATGGTGGAATGGCAAAGGATATCCCTTTGGGATAAGAGAACGGAAAATTCCCTATGTCGCACGGGTTACTTCAATATGTGATGCTTATGATGCTATGGTTAGTAATCGGCCTTATCATCGTGCCTACTCCCATGAGTATGCCTGTGAAGAGGTAAGAAGAGGAGCTGGAACCCAATTTGACCCTGCGCTTGCTAAGGTGTTTTTGGAACATGAGACGGAGATTTCACACATTGTTGGTGAGATTTGCACATATTCTACAGATAAATTGATTATTGAAAAAAAGCGACTTTTATATAGTAGGCAAAATTAACTTAGCGTTAATAAATAAAGTCTTTAAAAGATTTATAAATAGAACTGAAAATGAGAATTGAAAAACAAAAATAATAGATATTTTAAAAATCGATTTTAATTCACCTTCAAAAAAGCAGAATCAGTATAATTGATTCTGCTTTTTTGATTGGTGCTTTGGCATTGACTATCAGTTATAGTGTGGAATTTATGTACCTTTAGCTGGTACTCAAACGGTGGGTTCCCTTCAATGACTAATGGCATAAAATATCAATGCTATTCTCTCAAGGCATACGGTGGTAGTTTGTTTATTGGAGCTGGCAAAGCATTGGAAAATAAGGGATATGGAAGGGCGTTGCTTATTTTCGTACCTAGCAAAAAAACTTATAGAAAAGACTGACATAATATATCTTTCTGCTAAGCGTAAGCTTGTTATAGACCTTATTGCATCTTACCCGCGATACCGACACATACTTGACATAACAAACAAAAAAATGCTATACTCTCAAAAGGAATAAAGACAGTTCACTTGTACCATCCTGTCTCTAAACAAAACTAGGGCTAATTTTAATATTATTGGATATGATTAAAGGTGACGAGTTACTTTACTAATCCTGCAAACTAATATAAAAATAGGCATAGTTTTATGTCTATTTTTTTATTTCAAAAAAAGTTTTATTTATTCGTGAAAGGATATAACTGAGGTATGTATTATTTAAGATCAGAACACAGCTTTGATTCAGCGCATTTTTTGACTAATTATGAAGGAAAGTGTAGGAATATACACGGTCATAGATGGCGTGTTGTTGTTGAAATAAAGAGTTTAACTTTGCAAACAGAGAAGCAATTAGATGGAATGGTTGTAGACTTTGGACAGCTAAAAAAAGATATAAAAGAAGAAGTGGATTTTTTGGATCATGCGCTGATTATAGAGAAAAATTCATTGAAGCCGGCTACCTTTACGGCATTAAAAGAAGAGGGTTTTCGTATGATTGAGTTTGATTTTCGTCCAACTGCGGAGAGATTTTCAAAATATTTTTATGATAAAATGGTAGAAAAAGGATATCAGATGAAATCAGTTACAGTTTATGAAACACCGAATAACGCTGCTATCTATGAGGGGGATTTGGATGTCACAATATAAGGTAGTAGAAAAATTCGTTAGCATAAATGGTGAGGGAGTTTTTGCAGGACAATTAGCTGTTTTTATTCGATTCCAAGGATGTAATCTAAACTGCTCCTACTGTGATACTGCTTGGGCAAATAAGGAAAATACTACTTTTACCATTATGACTGAGGATCAAATATATCATTATATTAAAGAGACGGGAATAAAAAATGTAACTTTAACTGGCGGTGAGCCCTTATTAAACCCTGAAATGATACAGTTACTTCAAGTGCTTGCTGGAGATAGTGAATTACATGTGGAAATTGAAACAAACGGAAGCATAGATTTATCGATTTTTACGCAGATAAGAAATCCTCCTACTTTTACTATGGACTATAAGCTTCCGGGAAGTTTCATGGAATCTAAAATGTTAATTTCAAATTTCCGGTTACTTACGAAAAAAGACACGGTGAAATTTGTAGTGGGTGATATTGAGGATTTAGATTGTGCAAGGGAAATTATCACAAGAAATCAGTTGATTTCAAAATGTCATGTTTATATCAGCACAGTATTTGGAAAAATAAGCTTAGATGAAGTGGTAGAGTATATGAAAAAAAATACGATGAATGGAATCACATTACAACTACAAATGCACAAAATTATATGGGATCCCAATAGACGAGGTGTTTAATTGATTAAGAATGAAAAGTGAGGTGATGTAGAAGATGGCGATAGATATAGAAGCAATTAAGGAGCATATCAAAGGTATTCTTGTAGCACTTGGTGATAATCCGGAGCGTGAAGGGTTAAAAGATACGCCTTCGCGGGTTGCGCGTATGTTCGAAGAAGTTTTTGAAGGCATGAATTACAGTAATCATGAAATTGCTATGATGTTTGATAAAACATTTGAAGAAGATTTGGAAATGGAACAAAGCACACAAGATTTAATCATTGTGAGCGATATTGATGTGTTTAGCTATTGTGAACATCATTTGGCATTGATGTATGATATGAAGATTACGGTGGCTTATGTGCCAAATGGTAAGGTAATCGGTCTTAGTAAAATAGCAAGAATTGCTGATATGGTGTCAAAACGATTACAGCTTCAGGAACGAATTGGTACAGATATTGCTGAAATCATACAGGAAGTAACAAAATCTCAAGACGTTGCAGTTCTGATTGATGCTTGTCATAGCTGTATGAGCTACAGAGGAATTAAAAAAACTTCGGCCAAAACTCATACTTCCACGTTGCGCGGTCGTTTTCAAACAGATGCAACACTGCAAATGCGTTTAAAATAATGGCGATAGACAGGAGAATGAATATGAAAGCATTAGTATTACTAAGTGGTGGAGTTGACAGTGCAACATGTCTTGGATTGGCCATTCATCAATTCGGAAAAGAAAATGTGGTTACGCTGTCGATTTCATATGGGCAAAAGCATACAAAAGAGACGGAGGCTGCAAAAAAAATTGCGGCTTATTATCAAGTGGAATTAATATATTTAGATTTAGCAAAAATATTTAAGTATAGCGATTGTTCGCTGCTAACACATTCTGAGCAGGAAATTCCTAAAGAGTCCTATGTGGATCAAATTGAAAAGCGTAGAGGAAAGCCGGTATCAACCTACGTACCATTTCGAAATGGCCTGTTTTTGTCTTCCGCTGCAAGTATCGCCTTATCAAAGGGTTGTAGTAGGATATTTTATGGTGCACATAGCGATGATGCTGCTGGAAACGCTTATCCAGATTGCAGCAATGCTTTTAATGAAGCGATGAATCAAGCAATTTATATAGGTAGTGGAAAACAGTTGCAAATAGATGCCCCCTTTGTTTTATGGAGTAAGGCAAAGATTGTTGAAAAAGGTCTGGAGCTAAATGTTCCATATGAGTTAACCTGGAGTTGTTATGAAGGTGGAGAGAAGCCATGCGGCAAATGCGGTACTTGTTTAGATAGAGCTACTGCGTTTGAGAAAAATGGAGTAAGTGACCCTGCAATGAATGTCAGATATTGAAAATAAGCAATACAAAAAATGATGAGAGGAAAGTGTGTATGGTAGGAAGAACTACAGAAGAAACAAGGGGAGTTTCTCTTTTGGGAAATCATGGCACAAAATATGAAATGGATTATAATCCGTCTGTATTAGAGACTTTTGAGAATAAGCATAAGGAAAATGATTATTTTGTAAAATTTAACTGTCCTGAGTTTACCAGCCTTTGCCCTATTACCGGACAGCCGGATTTTGCAACGATTACGATTTCATATGTGCCTAACATAAAAATGGTAGAAAGTAAATCACTAAAGCTTTATTTATTTAGTTTTCGAAATCATGGAGATTTTCATGAGGACTGTATTAATATTATTATGAAGGATTTAATTGCATTAATGAATCCCCGATATATTGAAGTGTGGGGAAAATTCACTCCTCGTGGAGGAATTTCCATTGATCCTTATTGTAATTATGGCCAGGTGAATACGAAATGGGAAGAGATCGCATTTAATCGTTTGGCCAATCATGACCTATATCCTGAAAAGGTGGATAATAGATAAGGAATTGGTATTCAAAAAATATGCAAGCAGATATAATTATGAAATGTTTGTCACAAGATATTTCAATAGATATCTTACCCGGGTATTTTTATTAAAGCCTAAAGATGAAATTGATAAGCAACAATCTATAATGTCTAATAAAATTTCAGAAGTTACTTATTATGGATATAATAGAATTTTTAAAGGAAAATTATGAAAATCAAATGGAGGTATATGTAAATAATACTCCATATAATCAATAACATTATGAGTGCGTATTCACTTTTTATGGTAGAAAGGGCAATGTATTTTAAAAAAAAAGATAGTAGCTGGGAGAAGGTATTAAAAGAACTAAATGCGTTACTTGTATTAGATGGATATGAATATATGACAATGAAAAATATCTAATTGTTCACTTTATTTGTATCGTTCTATTATATAAGAAAAGAGTGGCGGGGAACAGCAGACATATACAATAATTTGGATTTAACTTATTTGGAAGATGAGTCATATCAAACTACGAATGGTATCTTCGGTTTGGGACAGTTAGATGGAGTTGTTAAAGTCGAGGAGAAACTCTTTCTTTTGAAGATGAAGTTAATAAGGTTAAAGGTATAATTATCATACAAGACAATATGGCAGTGTTAACCATTACAGAATCTGGTTTTGAATACATTAATCAAGGAGATGTTTTGAGTTTTCTGAAAAACTTTTGTATTATGGAATACATTGCATATTTTTAAAATCAGGAGGGAAACGCGTGAAGAAAAACAGGAAATTCTTAATTATTGGCATTGTAATGTTAATTGTGGCTGTTTGTTTTATAATTTACGCACTCAATAACCCTCAAGCTGGTTTTAATTGGAGCAACTCCTTAACTTACGGAATTTATCTGGGTTATGTTGCTGCAACAGTTATATTTATCGCAAAAGGCTTAAATAATAAAGAATGAGTCATCTGAACCATAGATTTTACCTTTCTGTTTATGTTTTGCAATAAGTGAATATCACGCAAACCAGATCGCCTTTTGTGATAAGGGTAACCCCAAAGCCGTAACGGTCTATGATTTCTAAGGCACGATATGTAAGCCCCTCGGTTTTCTCAAGGGGCAGATAGGGATATGTCATGGCTCCCGTGCCAATTATATAAGCCTTGCTTTTTTTGTAAGGTTTCTTCAAAAGTTGTGGAGCGTTTTGTTTGACTTCAACATCCTCAAAGGTATATGTCATATCATAGCACTCACTGCGGCTGTCAATAGATATAACCATGGGTACAGTCCCGATAAAGGTTCATACCGTTTTTAGGGGATACTATGGATATTGCATTTGCGTGGTGCATATGTGGTCACCGACCCTTCTTTTGTACACGCAGATCAATGAGTTTTTTCACATCTTCCAGAATTTCCGCAGAAGTAACAGATATCATTAGCCAACGTCCACCGTTAAAGGGTTTTGTATTCCAATAAAGGTTACGGACATATTCAGTGCAAGCGGATAACAGAAGCTCCGCTTCCATAGTCTCACGGCTCCCCACTGAAATAAGACAGGTAAAAAAACCGTTAGCAGGATAGAGCGTGCAAAGAGAGCGCCCGCTCTTCTTATACTTTATATTCCAACCGGGCGCACCGGAACAAATGCTATACTCTGTTTTTGGTAAAACACCATAGCAAGACTCTATATGGGCACAGAGTTCATCCCATAAAGGGTTTGCTATAAAGCAGGATACCTCTTGTAAATTCGGCATCGTGGTTTTGGGATATTGCTCGTTCCAATTCATACTTTACACACTCCTTGTAGTTAGTGCCAGCGCTTCAGTTGTGGGAAAAAAACCGCCATCTGTGCCTTTGCATCATCTGTGGTGATACCTGTTGCATCTGCCATTGGCTTTGCACAAAAATCAATCATCTGCTGCATGGTTACATCTACGCAGAATTTGCCGCCATCATAACAATAATTACAATAGTCAGCACTTTTGCTGCCATCTGATTCTGTGCCATACGCAGCACCATCCATTGGCATTCCACAGCTTTGGCAAAATTTTTGATTTTCATTTGACATAATCTTGTCCTCCTTTTGTTTTGGTATCTTCATCATACCAAACAAAAGCTGACAACTGTCTGTCAAGGTTTATAATGAGCTGCAATTTTTTCTGCATACTCCCAAAGCTGTTGCCGAAGATTTGGTGGATGAAGTATCTCCACATTGGTGCCAAAAGAAAAGATATAGCCTATCACCCATGAATCCATAGGGAAACATGCCTCCACCAACATACTGCCGTCAGGCATTACGGTAATACTCTCACGGTCAAACTCGTCGTACACCCGAAAGGCAAGCCGTGGTGAGATTTTCAACTTAATATTTGTTTCAGAGCATGGCACATCTGCTATTTCAATGGGTGGTATTTCCCCCTCATAATTCTGTTTGAAATGTTCGTCTGTAGGTGCAATTTCTGCAATTCTGCTCACTTTAAAAAGGCGAAAATCCTCTGCTTTTAGGCAATAACTTTGCAAATACCAGTGTTTATCTTTATAGATAAGGCGTAGCGGTTGTATTCTGCGGTTAGTCATTTCTCCCGATGTGCCACAATAGGCAATTTGTAAAACCTGTTTTGCAAGAATAGCGTTTTTTATAGTTTCAAAGCGAACACTGTCCAGTTGTTTTAGCCCCCACCGGGAAAAATCTACGGTAATCCAATCCTGTGACGGTTTGCGAAAGGCTCCGCCCAGTTTAGACAGCAGACCGTCTACCTGTAAGTCAGCAGCTTTCAGACTTTGTACCGCAAAAAGCAGTTGATTTTGCTCGTAGTCGGATAATAGGGTTTTGTCAAAGCGGTAACCTTCCATCAGTGAGATACCGCCATTTTTGCCGGCGGTTGTGTAAATGGGAACACCTGCTATAGATAAGGATTCTACATCACGATATACCGTTCGTACCGACACTTCAAGCGCTCTTGCCAGTGCAGGCGCACTCATGTTGCCTTTTTCAAGCAGTAAATATACAAGCTGAAATAATCGATCGTTTTTCATTACACACCTCTCAAGTTAGATTAAATATCATTATACCGCAAAACCATGACAATGTCATGTCATGGTTTTAGATAAAGATTATCGAGAAAAGGAAAATCTGCATAGTGCCCTTTTGCAAACCTGCAAATAAAAAGTCAACCCTAAAATTTAGAAAAACAGTAAGATTCCCCATTGCAAAAAATAGAAAAACCAAAAGGCCACCGCCGAAGCACTGACCGAGAGAGGGGGAAGTTTTATTATCGGGAATGATCTGTTGAATCCATATCAACAGGCATGTCCATTGCGTTCAAAAACTCTTTTATTCTTCCATAATAGATACGCAGAAACTTATCTTTAGATGCAAGTTGGTAAAAGCCCCTTCTAGGGGCAGAGCAAACCACCTGCTAAGTGAAGTTGTAAAATGAAAGTAGACAAGGAATATGACCACCTTGCCTACTTTTTGTTTTATAATTATTTTGAAAGGATGTGCTATTATGGGAGTTCCTAAAGGAACCAAAAGAAG
>NZ_DAOUQB010000084.1 GCF_030625865.1 Anaerotignum sp.
ATTTTCTTTCTCAGAGTAAGTCCATAGCAGACTTCAAATCTTAATTTTTGGGAAAACTTAAGATAGAGTGTCAACGCTGGTTTTTCCAATTGAAGGTTATTACGATACATCTTCAGTTCTCATAATTCGCTTATCCTTGTGATTGCCAATGGTATCATTCACTACGTTTGACTTTCATTTTCTTGGAGTGGTATAATTTAAAATGAGGGGAGCATGTAACAAATAAGCTATAGCCAAACCTGCCGCGAGGGAGGGACGGAAAGCCACGGGTCTATTGCGATAGCCGGGGTGCCTAGTCAATAGGTAGCTCGGCTTTTTGCTTTTTATGTACAAGATGACTCTGAAAATAAATCCATATCATTGATGAATGTTTTGCCCCCTAGTTAATTAACCCATGCCAAAGGAGAAAAGATTATGAAGATAGCTATAAAGTATATTATTACATTGTTTGTTCTTATGCTGTTTTTACCTTTGATTGCTAACGCTGATACTAAGAAACTTCGCCTTCAAACCTATTTGACCAAGTTAGACGTTATCCCCATAGGCTTTGTGAAAGCGCCTGCGTTTGCAATCATGGAAAGAAGAGGTGTTGCAGTATACGAAGATGGTGAGGTGGCAACCTATCTTATGAGAGGCACCGGCAGATTTACTCCCAAAGGTGGGACAGCAGAAGGTTTTTCTCAATATACGTACAATGACGGATCTACGAGTGTAGTAAAATGGCAGGCACAGCTTGTTAAGAAAGAAGGTGACAAGTTAATGGCTGTATCGGGTAAAGGTTCATACGTAAGCGGCACTGGTCGGCTGAAGGGAATACAGGGAGATATGACGTTCACCGGAAAATATGTAACTCCTTACTCGAAAGAAAAGGGGATGTTAGGTGATATGATTGTTGATGTTATCTCCAATTATACTCTCCCCCCAAAATAGTAAAAACTCATACTTGATATTTTTTTGCAATAATATTGATTAGCCCTCGGTCATTCCGGTCGAGGGTTTTCTTTTAAATGAATCGCACCCTATTACGATACATCTCAACCTCATCAATTTATAATCCACATAATATTTCCACCTCGAATCTCTTTGTGACAAGACATTCGTGATAACAAAATATCTATGCCTTTTTATCACCCAGAAAATATGTGAAAAGATTACTTGCAAAAAGTGTTAAGTAGCTTTACACTTTATATATGGCTAAAGTAGATAAGATTCACGACTTTAAGGAAACCTTCCTTAGAATTATTAATAAATTTAAGGTATTAGAAAAAATACCAATTGATCATGGCACCGGTGACCTACTCTATGCATCTGAAATTAATACTTTGGAAATCATTGGTAAATTTCCCGGCATTAATTTGACGCAACTTGCCGAAAAGAAAGGAGTAACAAAAAGTGCAGTGTCACAAATCGTAGCAAAACTTGTCAAGAAACAGCTCGTTACTAAAAATCAATCCCCTAACCATGAGAAGGTATTTTTCTTAGAGTTGACCAATTCAGGAGAGGTTGCGTTTAAAAATCATGAGAAGTTTCATGAAAAATACGATTTGCCTATGATAGAGAAACTAAATGGTATGAATGATAAACAATTTGACCAGGTGGCAGAGATTTTTGAAATGCTGGAAAGCACAATTGATAATTACCTTAAAGATTTAAAATAATTTTTTTTGCTCAAAGTGTTAAGCTGCTAAACATTTTGGAAACAGAGGGGTATGTATGAAGATAGAATCACAAGAAAGCGTTAAATTGTCATATAGTTGGCTGGTTTTAGGCACTGTCATGATGTATTTTTCAAACTGGAACTGGGCTGTCCCTCTTGCTACATGGCTATTTTCACTGTTTCTTATTCGTTTTTCACGTACCCAGAAAAAGAGAACAGGGTTACCAATACTTTGCGTAGTCAGCATAATAGTTGGCATAGCTTCAATGTGGAAGCTGCTGGCAATAGGAGCAATTCCACCCTCATTTAGAATTATTTCAGGAGTGGCGGTTGGAATAGTTTTCTTTCTTCCATTTTTAGCTGACCGCCTCATCACACCCAAAATAACAGGGTTTGTAGCTACTTTGGTTTTTCCATGTAGCTGGACAGCCCTGGAGTACATAAAATCATTAGGGAATGGGAGTTGGGGATCTCTTGCGTATACTCAATATGGCAATCTACCGTTAATGCAACTTGTCTCAATCACTGGAATTTGGGGACTGGCATTTTTAATCACATGGTTTGCATCTGTTGTAAATTTTGCATGGGAACAACAATTTTCCTGGCTCAAAATCCGCAAAGTCGTAAGCATTTATAGTTTAATCTTTCTCTTTGTTTTTTTGTATGGCTATAGCCGTCTTGCATCTTCAGCGGAACCAACTGATAAAATATGCGTAGCAACTGTGACAAGTCAGCAAGATTTCGTTTCAAGATTCTATGAACCAGATTGGACAGACAGAAAACTGGCCTATAAGACCATGCAAAAGGATCTTGACTATTTTTTGGATACGACAAGAAAATCAGCCCGTGCAGGAGCCCAAATAGTATTTTGGCAAGAATATGCTCTATCAGTGATGGAAGAAAATGAGGAGCAATTTGTTGATCGCATCAAGAAGTTTGCTCGTGATGAGCAAATTTATCTCGGGGTGGCAATTGGCCTGTTTCCGTTAAATTATCCAGATAAGCCATGGCAAAACAAACTCATATGGGTTGACCGAGACGGACAAGTAATTGATGAATATTTAAAATTAAAGCCAGCACCACCCTTGGAACCCATTATCCCTGGTGAAGGTGGAATTTCAATTTTAGATACAGCCTATGGGAAGATAGCATCAATCATATGTGCTGATTTGGATTATCCCAG
>NZ_DAOUQB010000018.1 GCF_030625865.1 Anaerotignum sp.
CTACTTAATTTAACCTTATAATCACATGAATTTGTTGTTTCATTACTTAATCTTAAATAAGACATTTTATTTCCTCCTATGATTTCCCTTGATTTTTTAGTTTTGCATTAGCTAATACATATGTTAAAGATAAAAAAGAAAGGGATTTGTCAACTTAAATATAAAAAAATATATTTTTTAATTTGCGTTGACTGTATTTTAAAGGATTGAATATCGTTCAAAGTTTTTATTGGCACTATAAAAAAGACAACACATAAAAACAAAAATGAGAACAATGATGCAGTGCTATCTGAGTTCATAATCCCTTGTAAACAAAAACAAAGTGGCAAGAAATTGATAATCAATTTTCTTTACCACTCTGTTATAAGAAATACTTTAAAAAACACATTAAAATTACCAGTACATTTAATTCCATATCTGCATTCTCTCTTAATGTTTTAATTCATTAAACTATGTTATGTACATCCTTTTACATGTCGTTTATTTTCATTTCACTAAAATTTTTTTGTAAACCTTAATTTGTAAATAAATCAAAAGCCTTAGATATAGTTAATCAAATCCTTTTTCCCATAAATTTATCAACTAACAATTTTCGTATTTTATTGATTTTTTTATTTATTGCCTGCCTTGAAATATTGTATTTATGAGCAATCTCTATTTCTGAATAGTTATTAAAAAGCGTAATTTAAAAAGCTCAAACTCCTCTTTATTTAATATTGCCTCAATAGCAATTAATAATAAGTTATATTCTATCTCATTTGATTGATATTTAGATTTTACACTGTCATCAAATTCGTCTTTTGAATCATGCTTCCTATTGTACTTACTAAGCTTTATATATTCGGACTTAATTGACTTATAGATATAATTAACTATATACTTATCCTCTTTAAAGTTAGCACATTCGTAGGGTATTTTTAAAAGTGCGATGTATAACGCTTCTGCTAAAAAATACTTTATATCTTTCTCTCCTAATTTCCATGCAAACTTTTCTAACAATGGCGTAAATCTTACAAAAAATTCTTCAAAAGCTTGTTCCTTTATAGGCCCAGTAGTATTCTTAAACTCTTTTAGAAGTTCATATTGATTGAGATTTTCATACATAGTCCATTCCTCTTTTTCTAAAATGCTTACCGTTTTTTAGAAGAAAGAGAGATTAACCATCTTATTATGCAATCTCAATTTTAATTTTTTTACATTTTTTCAATATTTTAAGAAATTTGTAAAAAATTTATATATAACTTTTTTGTTCTAAATCGCATTCTATCTAAATCCTATCTCTTGATTTAGAAAAGTAATCAGGCGGATCCAATTCGCCCAAATAGCTTCAGTATTGTTGATTTATTTGTTCATACACACTTTAAGAGCCTCATGAAAAAACTTACGCTTTGCATGTGCCCAGCATCCGCACAAAGTAACCCCTTATGCCCGTTTGCTGATAATATCTGCCCCAGCCATCTGTATGAAGATAGCCTTTAAACCATACAATTTATAACTTTTGATTTTTGATTCTTGATATATGCCATTACACTTGGAGATGCCAGGCTTTTTGGAATAATGCACCTCCTTTTTTATTCATTATAAGAAAAGAATCTGCTTTAATAGGTAGGCATTATTTGACGGCTACCCACTTTCTTTTTCCTACCTAAATTAAAAAGATCTTATATGATTTTTATCTAAATCATATAAGATCTCATAAAAACTATTTACAGAAAATTTTGCACGGCTGTTCTTTATTGACCAATAAACTCCACATCTTCTTTTTCAATGTATAAGCCAAAAGCCCCAGGAAATGTAACATAATAATTTGTATCATTTTCATTCTGAATTTTTCCAATCATTGTACTATCAAATATATATGACGATTGTCCTTCATTATTTTCAAGAATACCCACAGTTCCTTTTTTTATTCTTACCTCCATATTAATTACAGTACCTAAAGTTGAAAGAACTTCAACAAAGTCTTTTTTTATCCACATTTCCAGAAAGTATCTGCTGCATTACTTAATAATTTAATATAATACCACCCGCCGCTTTCCCCAATTACTTCTATAGCCATACCTTCTGATAATAATTTTATTACTCCTGAATTTTCGTTTGCACCATAGTATGCTTTGTTTCATTTAAAATATATTTTTCTTCATTTCTCAATATGAAATATCAACCCATTTCTGTTTTCCATCTGTTAAATTTTTGTTTTCATCACCGATTTCAATATAGGCCTTATGTGGGCCATGAGAACCATTAGAGTTGATACTACTACTAATCCCAAGATTTTAACCGTTATTTTCTTCATCATAAACCTCTTTCATATTGATTATAGCATGATATTTTTAGTAATAAAATAATACCATTGTTTACATTTTTTGTAAATAGTTGCCGATAGTAACAGTCAATGGCTTTAAGATTTAAGAGAATAATGATTATAATGTAAAAACGAAACTAATGTTGGTGACAAAAAGCCATCTAAAAACAAATTTTAACTTCTCATGCCCATTTTCAGTTAAATTTATAGTGAATTTATAAACCTAAAAAATATTTCTTCTAAGTCTCCAAATAAAAGAGTTAATATGTAAATCGAGCAGGAAAATTACTCCCGCTCGATAAGTATTGATCATTTTCTAATACTTTAAAATTAATCTTGTTACTATTTTTTAGGCAAAAAAGACGTTATATAATTTTATCTAAATCATTTAATATCTCATAAAAAACTATTTATAGAAAATTTCACACAGACTTTTCTTTATTGGCCAATAAACTCCACATCTTCTTTTTCGATGTATACACCAAAAGCCCCAGGAAATGTAACATAAAAATTTGTATCATTTTCATTCTGAATTTTTGCAATCCTTGTACTATCAAGTATATAAGACGATTGTCCTTCATTATTTTCAAGAATACCCACAGTTCCTTTTTTCACTCTTACCTCCATATTAATTACAGTACCTGAAGTTGAAAGAACTCCAACAAAGTTTTTTTTTACCCACATTTCAGGATAATTTACTGATGCTTCACTTAATAATTTAATATAATACCAACCATTACTTTCTCCAATTACTTCTATAGCCGTACCTTTTGATAATAATTTTATTACTCCTGAATTTTCGTTTGCACCGTAATATGCATTTGTTTCATTTAAAATATATTTTTCTTCATTTTTCTAAACCCAAACACATTTCATGAATTACTCGAAGTTTTACTGAGTCATAGGAGTGGTTAATAACATTGCCTATTGTTGAGCGAGGGACACCACTTTTCTTAAAGAAAACAATCTTGACGATTAAAAGCTCGACACAACAACTGAAGTGTCGAGCTTTTATTTAAAATTGCGGTTGATTCACTTTTTCAATGTAAGATATTAAAGTTAACCAATACCACCGAACATAGCACCTGTAACAAGTGCGATAAATGCAAGTGGGACAAAAAGAAACTTACCAAGAGACATAAACCAAGAACCGATAAGTTTATTTGCTCCTTCGTTAACTGAATCAAGTGCAAACTTGTCACCTGCAACATAGAAGAACATGATGCCTGCCAGCATAGCACCAAGTGGACATACATAAATAGAAACTGCATCCATCCAACCCGATACGATACCCTGTATGCACAGTGCAACCCCACATCCTACAACTGCGATTGCTCCAACTGCCTGAAGTCTCTTCATACCAAACCTCTCTTGAAGCGTAGCAACAGGTGCTTCATATAAGTTAATGAGTGAGCTTATACCTGCGAAGAGTACACAGACGTAGAAAATGATTCCTACAATCGTTCCCCCAGGCATACCGTTGAATACATTAATAAGGTAGATGAACATAAGTCCAGGACCACCTGATGAGAGTTCTGCACCACCTACTGCCATGGCAGGAATAATAACTAAAGCGGCAAGAAGAGCTGCGATAGTATCAAATATAGCTACATTACGTGCTGCAGTTATAACATTTTCAGATTTGCTTAGGTAAGAACCATAAATAACCGTTCCGTTACCTGCAATAGAAAGGGAGAAGAACGCCTGACCAAAAGCGAAAATCCAAACCTTTGGATCAGCCAGACCGGCTGGATTAAGGGTAAAGATATATTTATATCCCTCATGTGATCCATGAAGTGTGAAGATATAGATTCCAAGTCCTACAAAAAGTGTAAACAATGTAGGCATCATAATTTTGTTTGCTTTTTCTATGCCCCCGGCAACACCAAGAGCCATGATGGTAAGGCTGACTACTATTGCAATCATAATCCATAAGTTATTGCCCCATGATATTGCGGTATTTCCAAACATGCCACCGATCTGATCCATATCCTGCCCCATAGCAGCAAGCTTACCACTAAAAGCAAGAAAAGTATATTTAAAGATCCAACCAACTACGACTGTGTAACCGATTGCTAGTGCCAGTGAACCCAGAACCGGGATTGCACCGATTGATTCACCTAATTTTTTATTGCCGTTATGAAGCTGAGTGCATTTTCCAAATGCTCCTATTGGGCCTGCACCCGCTGCACGTCCAAGTGCCATCTCTTCGATAACGCCGGTAGAAGCAATCAAAATTACAAATAAGAAGTACGGAAGCAGGAATGTCATGCCTCCCCATGCTGAAACCATATATGGAAAACGCCATATATTACCCATACCTACTGCTGAACCAATACACGCTAAGACAAATCCCCATTTACTTTTAAATCCATCACGTTGTGTTGTTTCACTCATATTTGCCTCCTAAAAATAAAGTGATGGTGCCCAACAAAAAAATATATACATATTCTTTGCGGACACCATCATAGTTGCCCGATAATTTTGCGCATTATCTATACTATATATGAAAAGCTCTTGATAATAAACAACTTTTCTTATTTATTTGGATATGGCTCAAGGAATGCGTGGAAGTGACGCATGGGAAGCTTATGCCCTAAGGTAATCCTCATATTAGGAATATTCTCTCTGTCTTCATAAAGAGCCTTAACAGCTGCTATAACATAATCCAGATGTTCCTGGCTAAGCTGACTGCGGTTGATAGCAAAACGAACTACGTTGCAAACCTCGGCCTGCTGCTCCGGCGTCTTAAGATCATACTCCATGGAGTAATCACCAAGCTCAGAAACTCTGATTCCGTATCTTCTGATCAATTCAAGTGAGAAGCCCTCTCCCGCAAATGATTCGTGTCCACGTTTACCATGGAAGAATTCGTCCATATTGATATATACACCATGGCCGCCAGCAGGAAGCACAACCCCCTTAACTCCAGCCTTGTATAAGCCCTGTGCAAGATATTCGCACTGTTCCACCCTCTCCTTGAGGTAATTTACATTGCAGCACTCATAAAGACCAACTGCAAGTGCCATAATATCTCTTCCCGACATACCACCGTAAGAATCATTACCGTAGCAAGAAATCTGTTTCACTTTCAGAAGCACACCCACATCAGTCTTAACTGTTCCATCTTCGTGAAATTCCGAGAAATTTTTCCAGAAGAGTCCCCTATCACAGAAAGCAAGGATGCCACCCATGTTAGCATGCCCATCCTTTTTAAGAGACGCACAGAAGCCATCGCAGTAAGAAAACATTTCTTTTGCAATCACAGGGATGGATTTATCTGCATAACCTTCTTCGTTCATTTTGATAAAATATGCATTTTCTGCCCAACGAGCTGCATCAAGTATGTAAGGAATACCATACTTATGAGCGATCGCACTAACCACACGAAGGTTAGCCATAGAAACAGGCTGCCCACACACAGGGTTGTTCGTAATACATGTGAAAACGAGGGGAACGTTCTCAGGGCCTACTGCTATAATAAGTTTCTCTAACTTATCAGTATCCATGTTACCTTTAAAAGGATTTTTTGCGTATGATCCCCCTTCAGGTACTTCAAAGAGTAGTTCTTTGTTGTAAAGGTTACGAGGAACTGAACCCATTTGTTTAATATTACCTTCGGTTGTATCAAAATGTCCGTTTGAAGGAATCGTAAATACTTTTCCAGGATGACGAGTGTTCAGAATCTTCTTAACGATCTCCATAAGAACCGACTCTGCTGCACGTCCCTGCTGAATAATAAATGTATTTGGTCTCTCCATCTGAGCTGCACCACCATTGAAAAGACCACCTTCATATTCACAAAGATACATCTCATCCATCATCTTATTTATATCTTGACAATCTGTACGAACAAGATCAATAATCTTTTTCTGATCATCACCACGTTCAAATACATCTCTTAAGGTATCAAGAAGTACATAGTAACCTTTATTACGTCCATAAGCTTCATCACCAAGGAACATGGCTGACCACTGCACATCCGTCATAGCTGTTGTGCCTGAATCAGAAAGCATATCAACTGTAAGCATGCCAGCTGGAAATGCAAATTCATTATAATGTGTTGCTGCGAGAGCTCTCTCTCTCTGCTCAACCGTTACCTGTGGGATGTTTCTTTTCACATATGAGAATGAACTAGGTGTTGCTACGTTTAATGGATACTCTTTCATTTATTTTTCCTCCTAATATGGCGTCTTACGCCTTCATGATAGAGGATACCCCGGTCATCGCTTTAGAGTGACTGGCGGACAGTATCTTTTGTGGTTGGTTATGTTTGTTTTGCACGCTCTTATTTTTCTGCAATAACTTCAATTTCAACTAATGCATCCTTCGGTAATCTTGCCACCTCCACTGCAGATCTTGAAGGATAGCTGCCCTCTTTAAAGAAAGTAGCATATACTTCGTTCATAGCAGCAAAGTTGTTCATGTCGCTAAGGAATACTGTAGTCTTAATTACATCCTCCATTGAAGAGCCGGCTTTTTCAAGAATAGCCTTAACGTTCTCAAGTGATTGCTTTGTTTGCTTTTCAATTCCTTCCGAAAATATTCCGGTTGCCGGATTGAGCGGCAACTGCCCTGATGTAATAATCAGATTTCCAGTAATAATTCCCTGTGAATAAGGGCCAATTGCAGCTGGTGCCTTATCTGTATTTACAATTTCATTCATTCTCCCCCTCCTTCCTATGAAAATAATTATATCTCTAGAAATAATTTATTTCTTTGGAAATAATTTATCTCTTTAATAATATATTATTTTTATAACAATATATTTTCACGATAAAAAAATATTCCAGATTTTCTTTTTATTATCATAAAAGGAAAACTAGGCAAACAGAAAGAAGGAGCACACCATACTTACTGTGGTGTATTTGGAGAACAAGAATATCGTTAAACTGCAAATTTTTGATTGGAGGTACTTATATGGCAAATTCATTATTAGCTCCATATATTAAACTAACTGAATTTTTAGGAAATGCTTTAGGACCTGATTACGAAGTGGCTTTACATGACTTGACAAATAGGAACCAATCCATAATAGCAATCGCAAACAGCAATATAAGTGGGCGAGATATAGGTGCTCCCCTTACAAATATGGCTTTGCAAATGATTAAGGATAACGTTTATGAGACAACTGACTTTTGCTCTAACTACAAAGGGATTGCTGAAAATGGTAAGGCTCTTCGTTCTTCAACTATGTTTATCAAACATGAGGGAAAGTTGATTGGCCTTCTATGTATCAATTTTGATGACAGCAGATATCAAATCATCAGTGAGGAACTTATGCGAATATGTCACCCGGATACTTTTATTGGAACCAGTTTTCAATACGGAGGACAACATGTAACATTTTCCAGCAACATCAAAAGTGTATCCTCTGAAAGGTTTCCGGATTCTAAAGATTCTGTAATTTCTGAAGCGGTTTCAACCGAACTTGCTGTCCTCAACGTCAGCGTAGAAAGACTTACAGCTGATGAACGAATATCTATTATATCTTCACTTGAAAAAAAAGGGGTTTTTCTTTTAAAAGGGTCGGTTCAAAATGTTGCTGACAACTTACACTGTTCTTCTGCCAGTGTATACAGATACCTATCTCAACTAAAAAACATTGTATTTAAATCTGATTCTGCTAACATTCCACGAAAGGAAGATGAAGAATCCTAATTTGAATTTTTAGATTTATTGCACTGTTTGTAATATTTCTTCGTTCGTTAAGTGTCATTTTCAAACTTCCCACAAGTTTCTAGTGGTGTATCTTAGGGTATACCACTTTTTCTGGTAATACAGGGTACTTTTCATACCTTAACTAATCATCCATATGAATATAACCGCAATAACCACCCAGAAACTTCTGAGGATAGATTCCGATTTCTTCCGCCTATCCTGTCAATTTTCACAAGAATGAATCGGCGATCTGTCTCGTCTAAATGAAGCCTTGTGGCATTAATGCCCACAATCCAATCGGCTTTTTGTCTGCAATCAGCACACTCGTATAGTAGGCGAAAATCTTTCCCGTGCTTTAGATTATTTCACTTTACCTACTACAAATCTTATAAACTCATCAGGAGTAGGTACTTCATCTCTTCGAGGCACTTGGTTTTGATACGCTTTGATAACCCCATTATTTGAATTATTATAGGCATTTTCAAGGACCAACTGCATTTCGCGTTTTACTTCAGCAATAGTTAGCCCCTCTTCTTTTGCTATTTTTCGATACATCTTTCTGTTAACCATTTTGCACCCCCACATTTATTTCACAAATATGTTGCTCAATATATTGAGCAACATATTTGCTATTTTAGCATATAATAAAGCAAATTGCAAACAATATTGAGCAAATGGAGTGCTATATGGATAAACTAAGACAAGATATTACTATCGGTAGTAATTTAAAAAAGTTACGTAATAAAAGCAGCTTTACCCAAGAACAGGTTGTATCAAAACTGCAGCTTATGGGTTCTAGTACCACTCGTTCTATTTATTCCAGATACGAAACAGGAGAGTTGAATATTAAAATAAGCGACTTGGTTTTACTTACCCAAATATTCAAGTGTGATTACAATAATTTTTTTAACGGTATCGCAGTCCCTAAAAAATAAAATAATTCAAGAACGGTGAGTTCCTCCCCGGGAATTAAGGTTTGCATTATTTCGCTTTAAATAAAAAAGACGGAAACAATACGAATTACCCCGTTCTTTACATTTTCTATTCTGCTGTTTGCTGGATAAGCGTCCCCTACAGACACATCAGTTAAAACTACCATTATAGCTTAAAGTATTCTTTATTACTGGCAAATGTGTAATATCCATAGTCTCGTTCCAAGGATTTGCGTTTGTTAAATCATCAATGCTATATGCCATATATCCCTCAAATCCATACACTATTGCAGGTGATTCAAGTGTCAACATAGATAACTTAAGATTGGTTATATTACGGTTGGAATTATTCAAAGTAACAATTATTATTGTCAGAGCAAACCAAGCAACAATGGCTGCCCATTTATAGGTTTTCTTTTTTGCATAATTCTCTCCTTCTTCTAAAAACTCATTGTCTATATTGTTATTTATTTCAAAACCCTTATCCTCTTTCATAATGCCACTCCTTCATATGCAAAATATTTTATAATTTTCTGGTTCTAAAAAGATTCTACCGTGATCACAATGGGTAATGTTTTGCATAACTTTTTTATTGATTCTGCAAGCCAGTTTCCTTAAAGAATAACACTACAATCTCTTTAATCTATTTCCTCAAAAACCTAGCATGATGCTTATTTGAGATAGTTATCACTTGCCCACCGGAAAATAATCCCCATCTTCCAGTTGAAATGCTTGACTCTCTTGCACGATCATAGGAAGCCAACCATTCATCTCCACATATACAATTTGCGATCCATTTATTCCTTGAACCATATAGCGTGATATCCATTCAAAATCATGATAGGAATGATATCCGATACCCACAAGCTCAATGGAAGTAAATTCATATTGTGGATAATGGGTGTGAATATAATGGCTTGCAGTCATCTTTGCAAGCACAGACCGGATGGGTGTGGCCAGATAGATAATAACTCCTAGAAATATAATTAAAACCATAAAAAAAGTCTTGGCCTTTGTTTTTTTCATTCCTATATGTACCTCCTCAAAAACAAAAAATAATTTCCCTTAATTGTTTTTATCATCTTTTAGGTATTTTAACATACATTTGATTCCCAATATAGCAAGTAGAATTCCTAACCCATAAATAATCAAGGTTGGAATTAAGTACAAAATTGGATATATTGAACCCATTACAAAACCTCCTATCAAAGATAAACCCATTAACAAATGTATCATATTATTCCAATAAATTCCATATTTTTTTGTAAAATAAAAAATTCCTTTATCCCCTATATTAAAAAAGTTTTGACAAAGCCACGAAGTCTTTTGTTATTTATAACTATATCCGTTCTTGGCATTAATGACATTTACATTTTTTATCTTTCTGTACACTAAAAAAGCACCTGTTATAAACAAGTGCATTTTTACTAGTATTTTCTTGAAAAAAGTGGTTCAGGAATAACCCTATCCCTGCCTACCTCAACATAAAAGCTTATCCAGTCTATAAATAACAGAAGAAACTTCTGCACGAGTGGCAATCTGCTGAGGGTTAAAACAATTATTTTCATTACCATACATTAATTTTGATTCCTCTACGAAAGAAACTGCATCTTTGGCCCAAACATCTATCTGATTACTATCCGCAAATTTTTCGGACTCTGTAACTGTAATATCCCTGCCTGTTTGCTCAACATATTTATACAGCATTACTGCAAGTTCCTCCCGTGTTATGGTAGAACTTGGACTTGCATCACCACTTTCGGTCAATAGATTATTTGCATCTGCCCATACTATGTATAAACTGTAATTTGTGGTTAAATCCTCCACCGAATTTTCCAACTTTAATCCAACTACCTCTGCATCAACGGCTTTTCCCAACATCAATACATACATTCCTAATGTAGCGCTTTTATCTGGCTCAAACTTTTTATCTCCTGTACCCCTTGCAATTCCTTCATCGGCCAAAGCCTCAATAGAATCTCTAGCCCAGTGATTGGCTATATCACTAAAAACAGGCTTCTCTACTTTCTTAAGCTCAATCCCATCAACAACTTCACCTAACGAATGGGCGAGCTCCTTTATCGTTGCCTCATCAAATGTGTTTCCAAAGCCTAAGTCTGAAAGAGTCTGCATATATGTATCGGCCTGCTCTCTGTTGACTAACTGCAAATATCTTTCTTTTGCTTCTTCAAAGTCTGTTTGTGCTTGCATCCAAAGCTCCCATGCCGGAATCATAGATACGGCATAGCTTATATAGTATAGCGGATCTGTGAAATTATGAATCGTTTCTGTCCAAGCATATGACTCACCTAATTCTGCGTCAGAATATCCACTTGTCGGCGTATAACCGTACTCTAAACAAAGATTGTAGTATAATTGATTCATTTGGGATAACGTCATATCAGGATGATGATATATAATCTGCTGAAATTCATCATGCATACATCCATCAATAATGCTTCTAATCCAACTTTTAAGTAATTTTATCTTAAGCAAATCAGTACATTTGTCATCGCCAATCATGTCATCATAAAAATCATAAAACAAAAGTTCCAATCCTTGGGAATCTATTTCTGACAATTCCAACATCGGCAAAATATCTCTGGAGATAAAAAATCTATTATAATGCCCTGTTTCATGAACCAATATCCATACATCATTAAAATCTCCGTAAGGTTTATTGAACATAAATGGAACATTATAATCCAGTAATAAAGATGTAAACCCGGTATCCGCCTTATTATCATCTGCTCCAATATCATAAAAACCGTGATCATACATATAGTTAAAACTTTCAAGTAATTCAGGAAATTCTTTTTCAATAACTCCCTTTTCTCGGGAAATCAGTGTTTCAGGAGAATAGTCTAACTCATTCAAACTACTAAAATCTATATTGGTAATTATCTCGTTTAACTTTTTATTTATTGGAGCGATATACTCCTTAACTAAAGTCGACAACGCTGTCACATCTTCCGAAGTAAAATCTCTAAAATAAGTATTCTCATAACAATAGTCTGTATAGCTTTCATATCCACAAAGCCTTGCAATCTTTGCTCGTGTTTTAACAAGATTTATATAAACTTCGCCTAGGGCAGAATTTTTATTTTTATGGATTTCTCTAATAGCATCTTTATATATGTCTTCCGGAAGCTTTGCATTCTTAATTCCATCTAAAGTCATTGCTTCCCCATTTACAACTGCCGTATACTCCTTATTTGCAGTTTTATAATATTGGTTTATAAACTCTTTTTCCGCAGACATTAAAGAACTCAGCTCAACATCATCCGCACCAGCATCTACTTGTTGTAATATGTATGTTAACTCGCTTTCATCTAACACATCATAAACAGTACCTGCACACGGAGATTCCAAAATGATTTCTAAAGTGTCAGCTAAAGAATGTAAAATTTCCGTGTCAAGATTAAAAGAGTATAAATACTCCTCATTATATGTTGCATCTGAAGCATCCTTAGATTGCAATATTACTGCCAAAGTATATTGGGTATTAACACGATACCAAAAATCAACAAGTTTGCTGATCAAACTTTCAACGGAACTGTAATTATTCTTGTCCGCCGCTTGCGTAATAACCAAATCGGTAACTTTATAAAATTCTGCTGGATCCACATGCTCATATTCAATTTCAGAATAGTTAATATCGGCATGTTCTGCAGCAAAAACCGTTGAAGAAAACGTTGATATCGTAAATACCATCGCCAGCAACAGGGATACAATTCTTTTCTTCATCAAAATTTTTCCTCCGTTTCAAAACTTATCTCTTTGTCAGAAATTTTTTTATCTCTTCCTACAAATTGAATCGGTCAGCGAATAAAACTCTGTCAATTCACCAGGTTCATATGTGATGTCAGCGTAATGAATCTTGACATGCTCAAAGCATACATTGGTAAAGAAAACATGGATACAGAAAATACCATAGCTAGAAACAGGGCTGTCATTCTTTTTTTATCATATTGTTTCCTCCCAGTATAATAATCTAAAAGTGCACTAACATTACTATTCCATTATATAAAGTGATTCAAGCATCAATAAAATGGTTAATTTATAATACTAACTTATAAAATAATACCTGAAATGTCAACAAAATTCGACCATTTTCGCCCAAAAAATGGATTGAATAACGAATTTTATCCCATTCAAATATTAATTTTCTTCTACGCTTTTAAGCTTAAAATAAAAAGTATTTGGTCATCTCAATAGGAATATCTGATTTTTTCAAAAAACAAAATAAAAAAGGACGGAAATTTTTTTTAAAAAATTATTCCGCCTTTTCAAAATTAGTCGTAAATTTTCATCCTGAGCAAATGTACATTATGGATATTCCCATATTATTCAGCCAGATCTTTAAGGGTGTTCCCAGCAATGCGATAAACCGTCCAATCACTCATAGGTTCGGCACCAAGGGATAGATAGAAATCTATGCTGGGCTTATTCCAATCAAGACACCACCACTCTAACCTGCCACACCCACGGGCAACCGCTATTTTCGCAAGTTCCTTCAACAATGCCTTTCCATAATTTTTCCCCCTATATTCCGGCAAAACATATAAATCCTCTAAATATATTCCTGCACGGCCTAGGAACGTAGAGAAGTTATGAAAAAACAGCGCAAAACCAACTTCTTTTCCCTCTTCCATGGCAAAAATCACTTCTGCTTTTTTCTTTTCGAATATCCATTCCTGAATCAATTCTTCCGTGGCAATCACTTCACCTAACATCTTTTCGTATGTCGCAAGCTCTTTTATAAAGTATAAAATCTTTGCGCCATCTTTTTCGTCTGCAAATCGAAAACCTAATTCTCTTTTCATCTCTCGTTCCTTTCTTTTAACCTCAAATTCAACTATATATAAGGATATTTTACCATAATATTCCGTTATAGTAAAACACAGTAGCACGGTAAACAAAATGGGGATACCTTAATGAAATAACTAACTGAATTTTCAACATATTTAAAAAACAAAGGGATACTTGGTCTATTGTCAAATTATTTATTGAAATTCTTACTTCTTATACAATCTATAAGAATGCTGTATACGGTTTCACAAAAGCCTTCATCCTGATACCTTTCTTTTTCTGTGATTGTCCCTTGCAAATCTTGCACCAATTTTTCAACCATGTGCCTACAAGAGCTGTTTTTATCATTAATTGCAATCTCCAGCTGCATAATCCCCATATCCCCGGCTGTTAGCAAAACACTCTGCAAAAGCTTTCTCCCAATCTGTCTGCCTCTTTCCTCTGATTTTACAGCAATTTGCCAAATAAATATTTTTCGTTTTTCTGCGGACAGGAGTGCTCCGATGTATCCCAAAACTTGACCATTCTCCTCTGCTACAAGACAAGTGGACGGAAAATACTTTCCAAGCATCCAATAAATATAATTATTATATGATGCCACAAAAGGCTCCCCCTGTATTAAAATCTCTCTTACGGCCTTGATATCTTCTTTTTTTTACGTTCTAATGTACAAAAGCATCCTCTCCCTTAAATACTCACTTTTCTTCTACATTTGTAAATTTTCACCATACCAAATCAATACACAAAGGGTAGAGAATACAAATAATATAAGGCTAAATGAAACAATGTACCCACCAAAGGCACCTGCCACCTCTTGGAATGCAATTGATGCTACGATGTATATTGTTGCCATAAAAGGAACTAGTTTTTCAGTAAAGCTACCGAGCCTCTTAACTCCTCCGATTACAACGATACCTGTAATTACCATAACAGCTAATATGTTGTCAACTAAAAAATTCTTCTTTGCTCTTTAAAAAAGGGCGTGGCAAATTAACTAGGCTAAATTAGAAAGCCCAGCTAGATTGTTTTGATGCGATTAGGCAGCGTAAGACTCTAAGACTCTGGCATAGTAAATTCTAAGGAACTTATTCATGGCTGCCACTTTTGCAACCATTTTAGGTTTTCCTTGGGCTTCTTTCTTTAGCATAAAATCAAATACAGCGGTATCTTTCTTTGGTGGCTTCAATTTCAATGCCATCATTGCCTCAAAGCATAATTTTCTCAACTGAGACGAGCCACGCTTAGAAATATGTCGTTTTGTTCCATCGTATATACCAGATTTATTTGGTGGGGCATCAAGGCCGGCATAGGCAACAAGAGCACTTCCGCTATGAAAGCATCGTACATCAAACGAACCTCCCTTCCTTTAAAATAACAAAATTCAAGAATATTTCATTGCAAAATCCTATCAAATTTAAGTTAACTTATATAACCCTTTTTAACAATGCAAAAAAAGTAAAAAAGTTGCCATAAATTTTTCTTTTTGCTATAATAAAAGCATTTGAAATAGCATTTTATAACCATACTTCGTAAGGCAGAGGAGATTGAAATGTATAGTATACCGCCGGATATCGGAAAAGAAATGAAAAGAATACGAACAGAAATGAGAATCAGCCTTGATACCGCAGCCAGACTTACGGGTGTTTCTAAGGCTATGCTTGGACAGATCGAAAGAGGAGAATCTGTCCCTACCATATCAACCCTTTGGAAAATATCAACCGGATATAAAGTTACTTTTTCCAATTTTATTTCTCAGCCATCAGATGAAAATAACATATTAAGTATTGGTGATATCTATCCAATTAAAGAGGAAAATGGAGAAATGCTCCTCTACAATATTTTCCCCTTTGATCCTATTTCAGGTTTGGACTTTTTGCAAATACACATGAACCCCCATTGTCGGCATGTGTCTTTTCCACATACAAACGTATTAAACGAATACATTGTTGTAATTAAAGGACAGTTGGAAATGACAATAAACGAAAATGTATATTTATTAAAAGAAGGCGATGCCATGTCCTTTCATGGAGATGTGAACCATATCTATGCTAACCCTTCCAATGATGAAACTATATTCCATAATATAATCAGATATAAATGAAAAATGTTGAAAGTGGCAGAGAACAATATAAATGTTCTTTGCTCTTTTTTTGTTAAGTCACCATTAAATTATAAAAATAATTTACTCACCCCTTAGTTTTTAAATCTTATAGCAGCATTTCTTTTCATTTTTCGCAACTTTCTACATTATGCGATAAAATATTTTTTATGTATTTCTCATAAAAATCACTAAGTTTTTTAAAAATAATTATAGATATTGCAAGTATTTATATTGACATTTCTGTAAATCTGTGTCATATTAAAAATAGATTTTGAGCGTTATAGCATACATATATATTTTAAAATATTCGTTATAACGCAAAGTTTTAAATAATATTTCTATTGTTGTTCTCGTTTATTTCATTTCAAATTAGGAGGGTCACTATGAATACAACACCACGAATTGAACGGTTAAGACAAAATTACGTAAATTCAAAACCGTCTGTGTGCATTGAAAGAGCTCGAATTTTCACCGAATCCCATATGTGTACAGAAGGTATGCCTACCCCTATTCGCAGAGCACAGGCCTTTTATGATTTTTGTAATGAATTTGAAATTAAAATATTTGAAGACGAGTTAATTGTTGGTACCGCCGGCAAATTTAGAAGAAGCGGTATCTTAACACCTGAATTTTCCTGGAAATGGGTGGACAAGGAAATGGATATGTTTGATAAACGCCCCCAAGATCCTTATGAAATGACAGATGTTCAAAGAGATTATGTGCGAAATAATATTTTTCCATATTGGAAAGGGCAATCCTTAGAAGAACATTTTCTTTCCATTCTTCCAAAAGAAACAGCGAAAATTGCCGTTGACACCGGAATTGTAGATAATGACTCAAAGTGGCGCCAAGCAGTTGGTGAAACAACTCCGGACTATCAGGACGTTCTGTTTCCTTCTGGCTTCCAAGGGATTTTAAAGGAAGCAGAAGAAAACTTGGCAAAATTAGACTATGCAAATCCTGATGATTTAGAGAAAATCATTTTCTACAAATCAACCATTTTAACAAGCAAAGGCATCATGCGCTTTGCTGAAAGATATGCAGATTTAGCAGAACGAATGGCAAAAGAAGAAAAAGATAAAGAAAGAAGCAATGAGCTCCTTAAGATTTCAAAGGTTTGCCGTAATGTTCCTGCAAATCCGCCAAAATCTTTCCACGAGGCAATTCAATTTGTTTGGTTTGTTCAATTGGGTGCAATTATTTCCGAAAACCCATTGGCTCTTAACCCCGGAAGATTCGATCAATATATGTTCCCTTATTATGATGCAGATATCAAAGCAGGTACAATGACTAAGGAAGATGGGGAAGAACTGGTACAGGCTCTTTGGCTGAAATTTTCCGAATGGGTATGGACTATTTCCGCAAACACAACAGGTTATTTTGCAGGCTATAATCAGTTCCAAAACCTTACAGTTGGGGGTAGAAAAAGAGATGGCTCTGATGCTACCAATGCGCTTTCCTATATTTGCCTCGAAGCCACGGATAAGGTTAGAACCCATCAACCCGGTTTAAGTGTACGGATTCATTCTGATTGCCCGCAAAAATTCTTAGACGCCGTAACTGATCTTGTAAGCAAAGGCACCGGCTTCCCCGCAATCCACAATGACCAAGCAGGTGCACAAATGCTTCTTCAGGCAGGCTATGAACCAGAAGATGCCAGAGATTGGAGCAATTGCGGTTGCGTAGTCCCCCATTTCCGTAAAACAGGGCAATGGACAGCGGCGGTAAATATTAACTTTGCAGCTGCATTGGAATATGCCTTAAATGAAGGAAAAAGCAGGCTAACCGGAGAAAAAATGGGTCTGGATGCAAAGCCAGTTTCTGAATATAAATCCTACGAAGAAGTAAAAAACGCAACTTTGGAACAAATGAAAAATTTAATTTATCATAGTGTAGTCGCTACCGTTGTAGCTCAAAAACTACATACACAACTTGTTCCCCGCCCCTTCCTTTCCACTTGTGTTGAAGATTGCATGAAAAACGGAAAAGATCTTTCACGGGGTGGCGCTCATTATAACGTGGGTCCTGTTCTTACAGGGATCGGCCTTGCTGTAGTCGCAAACTCCCTTGCTGTAATAAAAAAGCTCGTTTTTCAAGATAAAATTATAACTATGTCTGAATTAAACGATGCTTTAAATGCCAATTGGGTAGGCTATGAAGATTTAAAAGCAAAAGCCTTAAGCGTTCCAAAGTACGGCAACGATGATGATTATGTGGATGCTATTGCAAGAGAAATTGCCAACTATTACTACGAAGAAACCAGAGCCCATAAAGATATTTTTGGTTCGAAATTTAACTCTGCTTTCATGGGCATCTCCAATTATATCCCAACAGGTAAGGTTGTGGGTGCAACCCCTTGCGGAAGAGAAGCAACAAAGCCAATTACAGAAGGTGTTTCTCCTTATGCCGGAAGTGATATCTCAAGCCCTCTTGCGGCAATGCGTTCCAGCGCAAAAATGAATCACGATGTACATACAGGCGGTACACTACTTAATCTTCGCCTAAGCGAAGATATGGTAAAAACGCAAAAAGGCAAAAGAGATCTTGGAAATATCATCCGTGCATATTTTTCACTTGGCGCTTTCCATGTTCAGTTTAACACGCTTTCTACAGAAGTACTTCGTAAAGCCCAGAAAAGTCCGGAAGATTACAAAGACCTTTTGGTACGTGTTGCAGGATACAGCACGCAATTTGTAAATCTATCCCCAGAGATGCAAGAAGCAATCATTGCAAGAACAGCACACACAAACATGTAATAAAAAAATAATTCGCCTGCTCCCACTTCGGGGCAGGCGTCTAAAAATAGGAGATCTTTATGGGAGAATGTTCAAATACCGGTGTAGTTATCCAAATGCAAGACTATTCTATTCATGACGGTGATGGCGTAAGGACAACCATATTTCTTGCAGGCTGCAAACTGCGCTGTCAATGGTGCGCCAATCCCGAATCTTGGACACCTAAGAGAAAATTAGTATATTACAAACATAAATGCACTAATTGTATGAAATGCTCCCTTGCTTGTCCAATGAATTTAGTTCCTTGCAAAATGGAACGTCCCAACGATGTATGTATTACCTGTGGAAAATGTGTAGATGTTTGTCCCCAAAAGGCCCTGGATATCGCCTGTGTCGAAAAAAATTCAGAGGACTTGTTAAAAAAAATTGAAAGAGATGCTCTGTTTTTTCGATTTACAGGAGGTGGCGTTACTTTTTCCGGTGGAGAGCCTTTTTTGCAGCATAAATTTATGAGAGTTTTATTGGATAGGTTTGAAGAATTGGGTATAGATAGCTGGGTTGAAACCTGCGGATACTTTGATTTTGAATCAGTGAAAGATTTACTGCCGAAATTCAGCCATATTTTTATGGATATCAAGCATATGGACAGTAAAAAACATAAAGAGTTCACTGGCTGTGGCAATGAATTGATATTGGAAAATGCAAAAAAAATATATGCTACCGGCGTCCCAATGACAATTCGCATACCAACAATTGCAGAGGTTAATTTAGACGACAAAAACCTTGAACAAACGGCACAGTTTATCAATAAAAACTTACCCACAGCTGATGTGGAATTGCTCCCATACCATGAACTTGGTAAAGCGAAATATATTTCTTTAGGTATAGAAGATAAATTTGTCAAATTCACAACCCCAACAGTTGAACAACTAAACCATGCATCTGAAATTTTTAAAAACCATGGCATAGAAATAGTTGAGTATAGATAAAATTTGGAAATAAGCTAGTCTTTTCTTATATTTAAAAAAGGGTTCGATAAAAGGACTCTTTTTCTTTTTCACAATTTTGCAATCGCAATCAGCCCACAAAATCCAATGGATTCTTTAAATAAAAAACCCCCGCTCTTCTTACTCTGCTGAAAAGCAGAAATATTATCGGAGCAGGAAGCTTTCATTGCTTAAGTTATTATTTTTACAATAGTCAAATTAAAAACCTTCATTAGATCTATTTTTTCTTTGGTTTTGGTAATGACAACCTTGGGTCTTAAGTGATGTACATGGTTTTGCTTAACCACGATCGCCTCTTGCCCATCAGAAAGCTCCACGGTAATTCCAGTGGGATAAGGAGAAATATACTCCATGGCTTTTTTCACACAGCTTACGTCAAACATAATGTATGAATTGGACATTAGATATTCAAGAGCATCCGCTGGATTCATGGCTTTTCTATAAACCCTGTTGGAAACCAAAGCATCATATACATCACATACATGGATAATCTTTGCATATATATGAATATGTTTTCCTATTAGACTACGAGGATACCCGCTCCCATCTTCATTTTCATGATGTGAAAGAACAGCATTCTTTACCAGGCCTGAAATCATAAAATTATCTTTGATAATGTTGTACCCCTCTTGGGAATGGGAACGAATAATATTCATTTCTTCATCTGTCAATTTTTCTTTTTTATTTAAAATATCAATGCTTATGTTTACCTTTCCAATATCATGAAGCAACGCTGCCTCTGAAAGCTCTTTCAATTGGGTATAGTTTAAGCCCATACCAATTCCTAAAATAACCGATAAAACCGCAACATTAATGCAGTGTATATAAGTATAGTTATCAAAGGATGCAATGTTTACCATATCAACGGAAACATCAGATTTATTGAGCAATTCATCTACAATGGAATGCGCCATAAGCCTACAAGAATCAAGATTAAACGATTTCAGCGCTTGTACGGTACTTCTTTTAAGTTGCTCGGAAAGCAATTCAGTTACAATAATTTCGTTGGAAATGTCATCATAAATATATAGACCCGCATACCCAAGGACAGCTAATTTTTGAATATAAGCACGTTTCAAAATCGTATTCGCATTAAGAAGGATGCTTCCGGTATCGTTATACACAGGAATCGCCAATATTGAGTTTTCTTTTATTTGTTGTAATGGTAAATATCGCATCTACTGCCACCTAATTACTTTCTCTTATCTACGAATTTGCCTCTGAATATCCACACTAATTTGTTACAACAACTGTTAAATACACATCTTGCTCTGGCTTTCTACATATTTCTGTAGTATTACATTAAAAGTTTATAAGTATAACATTTCAAATTTTTTGAAACTTCAAAATTTGGTAAATATTTTATTTGGCGAACAATAACAAAAGGAAAACCAACTGGAAATCAAAACAAGTTACATTTTCTTATGAAAAAATGTAAACTTTTGTAAAAATATAAACAAAAATTATTGTACTTTATTATGACTTTTCTGTCGAATCTATTTTACCAAATATCTACAAAAAATGCAAATTACATTTAAATTGTTTTAAATATAATTCTTATGATATACAGGAGCTCTAATTCATTACTTCCCCTCATAATTGTATCTAATAAAAAATCACCATGTTCGATGGTGATTTTTTATTAGATACAATTATCTTAATTTTTAAAAGCTTTTCAATTTAAATAATTATCATCCAAACCATCTGATGGAGAATGGGCTTCCTCTTCTTGAATGGGATTGTCTGATATATTTCTTAGCCTAAAGCTGCTTACAAGCTCTTGCAGCAATTGAGCTTGACTAGTTAGCTCCTCACTTGCCGCAGCACTTTCCTCAGCGGTAGCACTATTTGTTTGCACAACAGCAGAAATCTGCTCAATTCCTGTAGTAATCTGGATAATAGATCTAGTTTGGTGTTCAGACGCAGAAGAAATTTCACCTATCTTCTGTGATACAAGCGTGGTTTTTTCAACCGCGGAATCCAAAGAATGTGCAGCCAAATCAACAATCTCTTTCCCTTGATTAACAGCTACAATTGCACTTTCAATAAGTACTGTTATATTTTTTGCCGCTTCAGAAGATTTTTGGGCAAGGTTACGAACCTCATCAGCCACAACAGCAAATCCTTTTCCTGCTGACCCTGCCCTTGCAGCCTCAATGGCAGCATTGAGTGCAAGAATATTTGTTTGAAAAGCGATAGCATCAATTGTTTTTATAATATTACTAATTTCAGTAGAAGCTTTTGTGATATTACCCATGGCTTCCACAATATCTTTCATATGCTCATTGCTTTGAGCAATACCTTCACTTGCATTAAATGAAAGTGTATTTACAGCCCTTGCATTATCAGTATTTCGCTTTGCCTGTTCCGAAATTTCTACAATAGTTGCAGATACCTCTTCAATGGAAGAAGCCTGTTCCGTAGCGCCTTGGCTTAGTGACTGCGCTCCATTGGAAACTTGTTCAGAACCAACGAATACCTGCTCTGCCACATGGGTAATATGGGAAAGTGTTGAATTCTGCTGATTTATTACATCTTTTAAAGCAGTTAAAATCCCACTATAGTCTCCTTGATACGCATCGTCATTCGTACTACTAACAGTAAAATTACCATCCGCAAGATTACTGAGTATATATTTTATATCGTTAATCACCATGTTCTGACTTTGGACTATAAATTGCATTGCCTCCGTCAAAATGCGTGTTTCATCTTTAGCCGTTACCATAGGCACTTCTGATGAAAGGTCGCCCTCACCAAGACATTTCAATCTGTCCGCACAAGCAGTAATTGGTGTTGCAATTTTTGTTCCAAAAGACCTCATTATGAAAAAAGCAATCAATATAAGCCCAAGGCATATAAGCGTACATATTATGGCATTTGTATATGTAGACTGCAAAAAATCTTTGTCATCAACATATATTCCCAGTGACCATCCATCAGTGGAATCAATCGGAGTCATAAAAATCATTTTCTTTATATTTGCAAACTCAATCTCTCCAAAACAAGGTTCCCCATTTACAGCAGTTTGCTCAACAACTGCAAGTTTTTTCATACTGGGGTCATTTGCAGAAAGTTCAATATTATTTTGACCAGAAATCACCTGGTTATAATCACCATTGGCAATGGTGGTTCCTTCTTCATTAATAACATAAGCTCTACCACTTTCTCCAAATTCAATTTCATTTGTAATATTTGAAAGATATGTTCCATCCAAAATGCCCATAACGCAGCCTTCGATAAAACCATCCTGAATGCCATCCTTCCACAAAGGCGCCGATACAAGTATTTGTGCCCCTTTGCCATCAGAAGTAGTTCTTGGATAATCAAAGTATACCTCACCCTTCATTGCCCGCTGAAACGCTTCCGTATTTGCATAATTATTACCGTCAAGTCCCTTACCATTTTTATCCGTTATGGTTGAAGATAGAAAATCATTTTTTGACGTAGTGCTGTCCAAAATCTTCTGCTTGTCTGCCACTGCACTATTACTGTCGACAAGAACACTATTAACACCAAGTTCTTCTACGGCATTTTCTACAATAAGTAGCCTGCCTTCCACAACATTAGCTGCCGTAGCCGTAGTTTCTTCAAAGATCTCTCTTACTGTTTTCTTCGTGTTTGCAATACTTGTTAATGTTAAAATCAAAGTAATTAACGCCATTGAAATAAACAAAATCAATGACGTAGATAAAACAATTTTCTTTTTTAGGCTATGCATTTTGTACCTCCTCTTAAATTTGAATCATTTGTCGTGTTTTGTAACTTGAAAAATTTCCCAATAAACATTATCCCATATATGTTATCTCGTCTTTAATTGAAAAAAATAAAGCCTTATTACATTAAAATCCCAAATAACATGTTAAAATCCCATTAAGTTCTGTTAAAAATGTATAAATTCCCTATTCCCCTTCGTGTCTATGCAAGAAAAAACCTACAGATACCCGGCATTTATTTCCTTTAAGCGCTAACAAAAAAAGCCTCTGCCCACGCAAAAGCCCGCATCACACACAATATTGTAAAACATCTAATTCTTGTCTTTCTAAATGACAAAAAACGCTCCCAGTACTATTTCCGCAATAACACCCTCTGTGTTGACTCTCTTGGAAAACAAGCATATATGTACGCAGGAAAAATCACCATAACAGGAATAGCCAACCCTGTAATCCAAAAATAAATAGTATCTCCTATATTTATTGTAAAAGCAAAACCAAAGGCACCAGACATCATAACTGCAAGTCTAGTCCCAAAAATTAATCCCTTATCTTCCGCTTCTTTGTTAATAACCCGTTTTATGATATCGTGCTGAAAATTGCATTCCAATCATCGGCACATTGCGGATCATTAAGCTGATGGCAACAGGTATTCTTATCCATTCATTTTAGTAGGACGATACGGAATATGACAATATACCTCTTCTTCGCCACATTGTAAAAACTCTGACATCGCCGAAGTTATATCCGTTAGCTTTCAAAACAGCCATAACCTTCACGTTTTGTTTAAGTAAGCTTTTTATTTTAAAAGTTATACTTTGAATTTTCAATAGAAATTTTTACCCATGCCCTCTTAATGAAATCCATTATATTCTCCCGCTAAAAATGCCCTAAGAAATCCTCTTAAGGCATTTATTTCGTACTTTTTAGTTTTTCATATCTTGCTCTATAGTTTCAAATGAAACCTTTTCCGGATTTTTTCCTGCTTTTAATTCAGGGATAAATCGTTTCCAGAAATCATTGTATAATCTGAATATTTCTTTCCGTTTTGCATAAATAAATGTCAAAGTAATGATTACATACATGGCACTTAAAATATCCGTAACTGCCCAAAGCATGTCCGCTTTTATATTGTAGAAGACAAGGGCTGGAATTAAGAAATATACCATATAAACCGGAGTGAATTTTTTATTCAGCTCTGTATCTCCAAGGGCATAATTGACTGACTTTGCACAACTATAATACATACCAATAATCGTAGTCCATGCAAAAATGGAAATTGCACTGGCCATAAAATAACCGCCAAACTTACCATAAGCTACTTTAAACGCAACTGTAGTTAACTGCGCACTGGTAATACCGGGGAAATCAATATATGAATTGGTTAGAATAATCGTTAATGCTGTAACTGAACAAACTACAATGGTATCTAAGAAAACTTCACCCCATCCCCAAGAAGACTGACGTACAGGATGATCTGTTCGTGCTGCTGCATGGGCAACAATACCATAACCGGTTCCCGCATCATTGGAATAAAGCCCACGGGCAATTCCGTATCTTACCGCATCTCTAACGGTAGCACCTGCGAAACCACCAACTCCGGCCATAGGACTAAAAGCACTTTTAAAAATCAGTGCAATACCGCTAGGAACGGCATGAATATTCATAATTAAAATTCCAATTCCAGACAATATGTAAGCCAGAGCCATAAAAGGTACTACTTTTTCCATAACACCGGAGATTCTCTTTAACCCACCTGCAATTGTTGCAAAGCATGAAACACCAATTACAACAACGGAGATAATGGGAGGAATTTGAAATGCTTCATATAAAGAACTGGTTACTGATTCTGTTTGAACCGCGTTCGTCCATGGTCCAAAAACAAATACAAATACAGCAAGTATAATGGAACCTGTTTTCCAGCCAAGGGCATTCTTCATAACGAACGACCTGTCACAAAGATATTCATCCATTGACTTTTCATACTTTACTCTGTATCTTTGACCTAAAATAATTTCACATGCTTTTGTACTCATTCCCAACAATCCTGACATCCACATCCAAAAGATTGCGCCAGGTCCACCCATGGTGATTGCAGTTGCTACACCACCAATGTTCCCTACGCCAATGGTATTGGCCATAGCGGTACATGCCGCTGCAAAACCCGAAACTGTTCCCTCTCCTTCGCCGCCTTTGAACATTTTACCAAATGTGTTTTTGAAATGAAACTTTATTTTCGTAATGTACGCAAATCTAAATTTAATTGTAAGATAAAGTCCTGTTCCCACCAATGCAATTGTCATAGGTGTTCCCCATAAAAAATCTGAAATCGCCCATAATACTTTTAAGATATTATCCATCTTATAAAAACCCCTCCGTTTTAATAAAAACTTGATCTGTAACGCATTATACTTACTTAAATACCTCCAGTGCTTGGTTTAAGTCCTCAATTAAGTCTTCTGCATCTTCTGCGCCTGTGGAAATTCTAATGAGCCCTTCATGAATGCCCATTTTTCTCAACTCCTCCTCTGTAAATTCATTCCGAAAGGCTGTTGCAGGGTGAGCTAATGTAGTTCTTATTCCCCCTAAGGTACCTAAATACTTAATTATTTTAAGACGATGGATAAATTCGTCAACTTTTTCTCTGTTGTCTTCTACGGAAAAGCTAATCATTGCGCCATAGCCATAGGAAAAAATTTGACAGGCCAACTCATGCTGGGGATGATTTTTTAAACTTGGATGATATACATACTGAATTTTTGGGTTTTTGCTTAACGCTTGTGCAACAAGAATTGCGTTATCCAATTGCGCTTTCATTCTTAAACCCATAGTTTTGATACTTCTTTGCAAAAGCCATGCTGAATTTGCATCCAGTGATGCACCCAATAATAAGTAGCTTGGTTTAATTTTTTTAATCATAGCACTGCTTGAGGTAACAGAACCACCGGTCACATCGCTATGTCCGCCAAAAAACTTTGTCAAGCTATGGATTACAATATCTGCTCCAAAATCAAGGGGCTTAATCACAAAAGGTGTGGTAAATGTACTGTCCACAACAACTATCGCACCATATGAATGCGCAATTTTACTGATTGCTTTAATATCAACAACGAGTGTCAAAGGATTGGCAATGATTTCTGTATAAACTACTTTCGTATCCTCTTTCATGGCATTTTCAAATTCAGTAATATCTGTAAAATCCACCAAAGAAACATGTACTCCAAAGCCTTCCAGTATCTCTATCAGCTCAATTGTTTCTCCATAAATACTTTTATTAAAAACTGCATGGTCCCCACATTTTAAAAGTCCTAATACCGTAGTAGAAATAGCACCCATTCCAGAGGAACATATTAAGGTGTCCTCACCATTTTCTAAATAAGAGATGGCCTCCGCCAACCCATCTCTATTGGGATTTGCAGTTCTGTTATAAAAATATTTTCCTCCATTGTTAGCGAAATCATAATCTCTGGTATCATCAATGATATATGCTGAGGAGGGATAAATTGCCGGTGTTTCCGGATGAATTGCCCCTTCCCGATCCTCTGTTCCTTTGTAAAGAATTTCTGTATTTTCCTTAAACAACTAACCCACCGCTTTCTTGATTTTTCTTTAACAAAATCCTAATTCTTATACCTACTATAAGGTCAATTAGTACTTATTGCCAAAGAAATATCTGCACTTCGTACTGGGCATTAGAATAATCCACTAAGTTATCTTCAAATTCCATAGCCAATACCAACTTGGGTTTGGGTCTGTTGCCAAAAAACTCTGTAAGCATATTAATATCCCAGCTTTCCGATAAAGCCTGGGTTTGAAAACACAAATACTCTCCAGCCGGAATTACATCATACAATGACTTATCCAAATCAGGCTTTTCTCTAAAGTATACAAAATACTCTCTGGGGTAAAATTCTTTTTTTAATAACGCTTCCACATCTAGTTTATATCCATACTGCCTTCTAAATTTTGAGTTGACATATTCATTTTTACTTTTTGCCCCTGCCAAGCGAATTTCCATCTGGGGTAATTGTTCTTTATAGAAACAAGGAACACTTAAAATATACCTTTCTTCTTTCTGAACTTTATATAGATTGTCTAAAATTTCGCTCTTATTTATATAAGTAAAATAATCAATATACCATTCAATATCTTTGATTCTTTCCTTCGTTTCCTTTAATTCCTGTATTGCTTCTTCTCTTTTTTTCCTCAAATAAGGTAACAGTAATTCAACACTGCCACTGTGTATTATTTTTCGAATATCTTCAAGCTGCATACCAAAGCTCTGAAGATACCTTATTCGATCAATATAATGAAATTGGTTATAGTAATAATATCGATAACCTGTAATTTCATCGGTAAATCCCGGAGAAAGCAACTTAATTTTATCATAGTAACGTAATGTTTGTGTAGAAATTCCTAACAGGGATGCTGTTTCACCAATCGTAAATTTCTCTTTCACGATTTCACCTCTTAATTCCTTAAAATTCCTCTTATTATAACCTTAATAAAAGAAGAATTTCAATAGTAAGCCCTGAATTAAAGGCTACCTTCCAGTGCCATTCCCTTTTTGAGAACACAAAAAAGACGATATATAAAATTAAATCGTCTTCTTTGCTATAGCTATAAATTTAAACCATTTATTGAGGAACAACTTCGCAAACATAAATTCCTTATTAATTTTCTTCATCTCTGATATAAAACCAACTTGTGTATACTCGGATTTGCCGCTGATTTTGAAAATATTTTTAAAACTTATTGTCCCTCATACACATCTGATATTATCCAACTACCATTTTTAAACTCCGAAGTCACCTGAACATCAGCACCCCAGCTTCCATTAGAATTTCCATCAAAAGATACGTCATAAAAATACCAGTAAACTGATTTGGCTCCTGTAAACCAGTGAAAAGTAAGCACAGGAGTACGAAAAGAAATTTCCCATGCCTCTGGGTATGTATACTTATTTATAGCATATTTATACTTATAACATAATTCCTGAAAATCTTCATCTGAAATCATCTCGGGTTTTGGATTAATTTTATCTGGCATTTCATTCCCTATACGTATTAAGTTATCAATTCTTAAACTAATAAATACAGAAAAAAGGCAATAAAAAATAATAAACAAATAGAGACAAAATAGAATTTTCTTTTTTATTGTAATTGTTTTATTCATTTTACTCCTTCTTTTTAAGCAATATAATAACTGAAAATATATGATTATTTCAAATCAATACTGATGTACCTGGTACATATATAGTATATTTAATACTAAAATAAATGTCAATAAAATTATTTTAAATATAAGTTAGATTGATGAATTGTCAAGTCAAGTGCGCCACTTTTGGCTTACTAAAGCTAAATTGGTTCTCTTAGGATAAAATGCTCTCAAAAGACCATTAGAATTTTCATTGCTACCACATTGCCATGAAGAATAAGCATTGGGAAAATAAAGGATTAAACCGAGCTGTTCTTCAATATTTTTGCAACAGGCAAACTCTTTGCCACGGTCTGTCGTGCCGGTCTTGAATGCAGTATATAATCGACTTTTTCGTTCTAGAGATGAAGCTTTTGTGGGATTTTCGATGGAAATAGCCCGGTGATAACAATTCTTGTATGCGCCCTCGCTCGTATGTGGTAAAATAGTGGTAGCCCATAATGTTGCCTTCGTTTGAATGTTGTCTCGATAACTCCATTCTACATGATGGTCTCCATTATGGGCTATTTTTTTACCCTATTAGTGTGGTGAATTCATTTTACAATCTAACTTATATGAAACGCATTACGTCGAACAGCACTTTAGAAAGAACCGTTCGACGTAAGTTTATAAATATTTTTTATGTGGGTTTTTATAGAATTTTATTTTTCGCCGCAAAGAACCAATAAATCAATCCAATGGCGGTTAACTTCTTCTTGCATCTTTTCGACCATCCATTCATTACCCGGCTTTAACATATGGGAAAAACGCCCTTGCGCCTTTAAATAATCTTCAACCGGCAATTTTGTTTTCGGTTTATAACTCAAAAAATATTTTCCATCAATCACTTCATAAAGGGGCCATACACAAGTATCAACTGCCAACTTTGTAATTGTCATCAATTCCTCTGTCTCATAACGCCAACCTCTGGGACAAGGAGCCATAACATTTAAAAATGCAGCTCCGGGTGTGTAAATCGCCTTATGTGCTTTTTCAGAAATATCCTTGAAATTACCCATAAACGTTGTCTGCGCAACATATGGTACATTATGGGCTACCATAATTTTTGTTAAGTCCTTTTTCTTCTGCAATTTACCGGGGATTACAGCACCAACAGGGCTTGTAGTTGTATCCGCAAAATGCGGTGTGGAGGAGGATCTCTGGATACCTGTATTCATGTACGCTTCGTTATCGTAGCATACATAAACCATGTCGTGCCCACGTTCCATTGCCCCACTCAAACTCTGGAAACCTATGTCATATGTACCGCCGTCACCGCCGAAGGCAATGAATTTATAAGTATCGTCGATTTTGCCACGCTTTTTCAATGCCTTGTAAGCTGTTTCCACACCGGATATCGTTGCTCCTGCATTTTCAAAAGCATTATGGATAAAACTATCTTTCCATGCAGTAAAAGGATACATGAAAGAAGAAACTTCCAAACAGCTTGTTGCAGAACAAACAACAGCCTTGTCCTCAGGGTTTAGGGCACGTAAAACCGTACGTACTGCAATAGGAGAGCCACATCCTGCACACATTCTATGTCCACCGGTAAACCGTTCTTCTTTTTTTAATTCTTCTTTTAAATTGTAACTCATGTTTTATCCCCCCCTATTCCCTTACATCAAGGTAACGATAGCTTTCGCCAACATCACCTGTTTTAACAATTTCATCAAGCTGTGCAAAAACTCTTTCAATGCTTTCTACACGAACATCACGACCTCCAAGACCATAAATAATATTAATCCCCTTCGGATTATTTATATTGGCAACACACATTGCCGCACTAACCTCCGCAAAAATAGGACCACAATGACTGTTAAAGCTATCAGCTTTATCCATCACAGCGAAAACTTTTACATTTTTGAGTGCCCGGGCAATTTCTTCGGCAGGAAACGGACGGAAGGAACGAATTTTAATAAGTCCTACTTTTTCTCCTGTTGCACGTAAACCTCTAATCGCTTCTTTTGCCGTACCAGCAGAAGAACCAATTATGATTATTGCTCTTTCTGCATCTTTCATTTCGTATTCTTCAATCAAATCATATTTTCTTCCTGTCATTTTTTCAAAATCAGCAGAAACACTGCGAATTACATCTTTGGCATCAATCATTGCCTGTGCTTGTTGCCGTTTTGCTTCAATATAGAATGCTGGGGTTGCATAAGGTCCAACTGCCATAGAACCTTTTAATAATGAATATTCGGGTTTGTATTCACCAACAAAATCCTTAACTTTATCATCTTCAACTAATGTTATGTTTTCAATTGCATGGGATGTAATAAATCCATCTTGACAAATCATAATAGGTAAATTAACAGCTTCTGCAATTCGCATTGCTTGTAAATAGTTATCATATGCTTCTTGATTTGTTTCTGCAAACAGCATCAGCCAACCTGCATCACGCACACTCATAGCATCTGAATGATCATTATTAATGTTTATTGGACCTGATAATGCACGGCAAGAAACCGCCAATGTGATTGGCAAACGATCTGACGCTGCCACATAAAGCATTTCATGCATGTAGCTTAATCCGCAAGAAGAAGTTGCGCTAATTGCACGACAACCTGCCGCTTGAGCACCAATGCATGTAGACATAGCACTATGTTCACTTTCAACAGCGATAAATTCTGTATCAACTTCTCCATTATCAACGTAACTTGAGAAATATTGTGGTATTTCAGTTGATGGTGTAATTGGAAATGCACCCATTACATCGGGATTAATTTGTTTCATTGCCACAGCAATAGCTTCATTCCCTGACAATCTTTCTCTGATACCCATATATTGCAACCTCCCTATTTTTCGTCTTTAATCATTGTAATTGCATCAAACGGACAAACTTTTGCACAAATGCCGCATCCTTTACAAAAAAACAAGTTAAATTCTCCACGACGACCATCTTCTTCTACCGGTATTGACATATCAGGACAAACAGGAACACAAAGCATACATTGTTTGCATTTTTCCATATCTATAACCGGTTTAATTGTTCTCCAATCACCTGTGTTTACTAATTCAGCACTACCCCCTTCAAAAACGCTGCAGCCAAGCGTAATTTCTTTCCAAGTAATTGTTTCATTAATGTCTTTTGCTTTTAAGTTACTCACCCTACTGTCACCTCCTCCATAGAACGTTTTAAAGCTTCCATATTACCTCCAATAACTTGTGGTTTTGTTGCAAATTTATGATGGAAAGATGCGTCCATATCTTTAATAAATTCTTCAACCGCAACTACACCTGAAACTTTAACAATTGCTGCAAGCATAGGTGTGTTGGGGAAGTTTTTGCCTAATGTTTCTTGGCTGATTTTGCCTGCATCGATTGTACAGACTTTCCCTGCATAGCCTCTAAGCAAAGGACGAAGCTCTGCGGGAGTCTTCGCACTATTGATGACAATTGCGCCTTCCGCCTTAAGCCCAGCAGTAACGTCAACAGCACTAAGTAAAGTTTCATCTACAACGACCACATAATCAGGGTAATAAATATTTGAATGAACACTGCTTCTTTCTGAACTGATTCGATTATAAGCAGTAATCGGAGCGCCCATTCTTTCCGGTCCATATTCAGGAAAACCTTGTACAAATTTGCCAGTATTAAAAGCTGCATCTGCTAATAACAATGATGCTGTTTTTGCGCCTTGCCCACCTCGTCCATGCCAACGGATTTCTACTATGTCTTTCATCTTAATCCTCCTTAAACATATTTCTAAATAACGATAAAACTTTTATGGATTTTTATTATCTATAATTTTCAGAAAATCTATTAATTTATCCACATCTGCCATGTTATTAAAATAATGTAATCCTATTCGTACTAATTTTCCGTTTTTAAAGCAATGTGCTCTAATTCCATATCTCATTAACATCTCATCTGCACCTATGGCAATATAATACTTAATTACTTGCACTACAGCTTCAAGACACAATATGCTTAATTCTCCCCATTCAAAACGACTTACATCGGTTTTAAATCTAAAACTTGCAGGGTTATCAATTTCGTTTATAAACAATGTAATAAAGAAAAAGGACGGTTAATCTTCCGTCTCTTCTTCTGTTTTAACTGCTGTATTCCCTTTGCCGAAGCATTTTTAGTGATTACAGAATCTATTTATATTAAATTACAAGCTAGAAATGCTTGCTGTAAATCTTCAATCAAATCCTCCGCGTCCTCCAAACCTACGCTAAACCGGAAGAAGCCATCTTGAAAAATTTGAGGATAATGGGGCAATTTATCGCTGTTTTTATCATAATAAACAATCAGGCTTTCAATATCACCTAAAGATACGGCATGAGTAACCAACTTTAATTCATTTAGAAACTGCTGGTGTGCCCGCTCATCTCCTTTAATGTCAAAAGCAATCATACCAGAATACTGACCGTGCATCAGCTCTTTGGCTCGATTATGTTGTGGATGGCTTTCTAAGCCTGGATACCAGACAAATCTAACTGCTGGACTCTTCTCTAAAAATTCAGCCACTGCCAAGGCAACACGACTATGTTGCGCCATTCGCATAGGAAGGGTTACCAATCCCCTAGCAATTAGCCACGCATTAAAGGGACTTAAAATGCCTCCAAAATTCACCATGGCAATTTCCTTTACCTGTGTTAACAGCTCTTTTTTGCCTAGCACGCAACCCCCCAGCGAATCACCATGACCATTTATGTACTTTGTCATACTATGAATTTCTAAATCTGCTCCCAAACGAAGAGGAAAGAGGCTTACTGGTCCTGCAAATGTTGCATCTATAGAAAGCAAAGCACCAGCAGAATGTGCCAATGTTGCAATTGCTTGTATATCACTGATTTCCGTCGTTGGATTTCCAGGTGTTTCTATATGAATCAAGCGTGTATTGGGACGAATTGCAGTACGTATCGCCTCCGTATCAGTTGAATCTACAAAAGTTACTTCTATATTATACTTTTCCGGCAAATACTTACGAAACAACAAATTTGTTGCACTATAGCAGACTTCGGAAACAATTACATGATCACCAGTGTTCAAAAACGGTACAAATACACCAGTAAGCGCCGCAACACCACTTGCAAATATTGCGCAGTCTTCTGCACCGGTTAAAGCACAGAGTTTGTCTTGTAAAACCATTTGGTTAACATTGCGATTTCTAGCATAAATATTGCTCTCCGTTCCACTCCAATCCACAGGAGTGCCATCTGTGGGAATGCGATAATTCGAAGTCATATAAATAGGTTCATTAATGGCTCCAAAGGTGTCGTCTTTTCGAATACCACCATGTACAGCAGTCGTTTGTGTCCTCATTGATTGATTCATTACATATTCACTCCTCATCTATTATGTTGGAGAAACAATACTTCATCTCCTTAAAAGCATCATAGCATGCTATGATTAATCTGTAAAACAAATGGTTTTGATTAAAACAATCATTTTTTTCGATTGATTTAACAAGCAAAATATTGTATTATAAAACCATTGAAAACATCTGGAGGCTATCATGGAAATTCGGAATCTAAACACTTTTTTGAAAGTAGCTGCTTTGCAAAACTTTACACAGGCAAGTCGAGAATTAGGTTACTCGCAATCAAATGTCAGTGCACAAATTCAACAATTAGAGCGGGAAGTTGGTGCCCCACTGTTTAACAGAATCGGTCGTAGTGTCTCATTAACTCAATACGGAGAAGAATTACTGCCCTATGCACATCAAATCGTGTCCACTGCTTTACGTATGGAAAGCTTCCTAAGATCCGAAGACGCCCTCGGTGGAACGATACGAATAGGCATGGTAGAATCGCTTTTTAATTTGGTCATGGAAGACACACTTATTAATTATCATCATCGCTTTCCCCGTGTAAAAATTGAAATAACCGTGGATGCTACAGCAACTCTGAAAAATGATTTACAATACGGGCTTTTAGATGCGGCTTGTATTATTGATGACCCATTACCCAAAACTGAATGGCAGTGTTGGCACATGGTTAACGTCCCTATTGTAATTGTTGCCAATCCATTGCATCCACTTTCAACTCAACGCCAAATAAAACTTGAGGATTTGTCCGGACAAGATTTTATTTTAATGGAAGAATCCGCACCCTACAGCGTACATTTTCAAGGTATCATGGCAAACCATCACATTGAATTTCATCCTTTTTTGAAGTTACAAAGTGCAGATATGGCACGAAGGATGGTTGAAAAAGACACTTTCTTATCTGTTCTCCCCCTCTATGCTGTACAAGATTCTATTGCGCAAGGAAAAATCCATATTCTCAATATCCCGGAATCAAATCAGGCACAATCTGTGCAGATGGTTCTCCATACCAACAAAGTTTTGACCCCACAAATTGAAGGATTTATGGAAGAACTGCGAAATATTCTTCAAAGGGTTTTTCCTGAAAAATAAAATGTACGGTCATATTTTGTTAAAAAAATTTTTGACTTTTTTATGTAAGTATGATAGATTTTATTTATATTATTATTTTGCCGCCGGGTAAACGTCTTGATACCATTCCATTAGGCCTTAGAAGGAATGGTGTTAAGGCGTTTTTTTGTTTATTTGAGATATATTCTAAACAACTTGGTGCATCAGGAAGGAGGAAAAGAATCATGTTTAAAGAAATGCGTAGGACTGATAGAAAGCTAACAGAACAGGAATCCGTGCAAATTTTGTATGACAATCAATATGGCGTACTATCTACTGTAAGTATGGATGGCTATCCATATGGCGTTCCAATCAGTTATGTTTATGCAGACGGGAAAATATATTTTCATGGTACAAACGCCGATGGACTTAAAAAGGAAAATATTGAACACAATTCAAAGGCATGCTTCACAGTAGTTGGAAAGACAGAAATTCTTCCATCAAAATTTTCAACAAAATATGAGAGTGTAATTGCTTTTGGAAAGATAAAGGTTTCTGAAAATACTCAGGATATACTAAGAAAATTACTTCAAAAGTATAGTCCAGAGTACTTGGAAAATGGAGAAAAATATATTTCTGCTTCTATGAAAAATGTAACGGTCTATGAATTTGAGATTGTATCTATGACCGGCAAGGCAAGAAAAAATGGTTAGATCAATTTATATATAATAAAAAATTGCAAAAATAGAGCATTGTTTGAGGAGGCTAAACTATGCAAGGATTTGATTATAAAGATATTTATATTGAGGACGGTAAAAGAGTATTGGAAGTAAATATTCTTCCAGAAAAGTATTGTAACTTTGATTGTATTTTCTGTCCGATTGGAAGATCAAAAAACAAGATTGATACTCAAATTACATTTGGTAATGTGACTGAGTCGTTAACTGAGTTAGAAAAAATTATTGAACAAACAAACGCAGAACTTGTCTTAATTAACTCTAAAGGGGAAGCTCTTATACATAACCAAATCCGCAATATTATCAGTTTCATAAAAAACAAAGGACTATCTGTTCGATTGTTTTCCAACGGTTATTTGCTCGGTAGAAAAGACTGTATGGAAATTGCAAATATGTGTGATGAGGTCGTTGGCGAACTAAAGGTAATTACCGAAGAAACTTTTCAAAAAGCACAAAGACCAATTCAAGGGTATACATTAGACCAATATATTTCCAATATGGTTAACTTTCAAAAACAGTACAATGGGAAGTTTATCTTTGAAGTCACAATTATAAGAGGGTATAACGATGATGAAGTATCTGTTCAAAAGCTAAAAGATGTTATTGAGGATATTTCTCCTGATAAATTGATAGTCGTAAGGCTTGAGGAAGAAAAGTTTCAAAAAAAGCTTGGGATCACAGATGAGCGGTTTGCAGAAATTACAAATATGCTTCAAAGTATTGCCCAATAGAATTTGGCATTGGAACAGAACCAATATTATTACTTAAAAATAGCAAAATCAACCCGCCGGGGTTTCTATTGTGTAGTAGGCCTGTGTTACGCAACGCAGGTCTACTTTTTTATTTTTGCATGGAGGTTTCATTTAATGAATAATACAAATTGCTTTAAAGATTTTATAAAATATTCATCACTAAACGTACTTGGTATGATGGGGCTATCCTGCTATATTTTAGCAGACACTTTCTTTGTTTCAAAAGGACTTGGAATAAATGGCTTAACAGCATTAAATCTTGCAATTCCAATATACAGCTTTATTCATGGTAGTGGGTTAATGATTGGCATGGGTGGCGGCACTAAATATTCTATTTTAAAAAGTCAAAAGGACAAAGGGGCGGCAAATCGTACATTTACAAATGCTGTTATATTGGCACTTGGTTTTGCAATTGCTTTTTTTATAATCGGAATTTTTTTCTCTGAAGCAATTGTAGAAATGCTTGGAGCTGATGAGACGGTTTTTCATATGAGTAAAACTTATTTGCAAGTAATCTTACTGTTTGCCCCTATGTTTATACTGAACAATATTCTCTTATGCTTTGTAAGAAATGATGGCGCACCACAGCTTTCTATGACCGCAATGATTGTGGGAAGCCTATCAAATATTGTTTTAGATTATATTTTTATTTTCCCATTTAAAATGGGGATCATGGGCGCAGTTCTCGCTACAGGTCTTGCCCCGGTTATCAGTATATTTGTACTATCTCCTTTTTTCTTTAAAAAGAAAAATTGCTTTCATTTAAAAAAATGTAAAATTTCAAGCAAGTTGATCATGACTATTTTTTCAAGTGGATTACCTTCACTTATCACAGAGGTTTCTTCGGGTATTGTTATCATTATATTTAACATTATTATATTAAGACTGCAAGGAAATATCGGTGTCGCTGCATATGGCGTTATAGCTAATCTCTCATTAGTAGTAATGGCAATATATACAGGTGTAGCGCAAGGGATTCAGCCAATTATCAGTAGTAATTACGGATCTGGGAATCATGCCAATGTTCAAGGGATTTTACGTTATGCTATGACAACCATATTAGTTATATCTGGCATAGTCTACTTCTGTGTATTTTTCGGAGCATCACAGATAGCCAATATATTTAACAGTGAACATAATGCTCTCCTGCAAATTATTGCTGTAACCGGGTTAAAGTATTATTTTACTGCTTGCCTTTTTGCCGGGTTTAATATCATCATGTCTGTTTACTTTACGTCCACTGAATATGCACTCCCTGCGCATATTATTTCTATTCTGCGTGGATTTGTAATTATCATACCTATGGCTTTCTTATTATCGTCAATTGGTGACATGATAGGCGTTTGGTGTGCATTCCCAGCAACTGAATTACTTGTATGTATAATTGGATTTACTTTATATCTACTGCATAAAACTTATATCACCTGATGAAAAAGAGATACTTTGTTCAAACGGCACTTTAAGTACAAAAAGTAGAAATTTTAATATTTTTGTGTCTACTTTATTGACTATTGTCCAGCCAATTCCAAGATTTTAACCATTATTTTTTCATCTTTAATTCCCTATCATGTAGTTTGTTGGTATAATATCTTTTATTGTTATACTAGTATATTTTACATTTTTTTCAAATAATTTGTCTGTGTATGTGTTCGTCAATCAAATTTAAAAGGGGTAGAATATTTGTTTATTATATTGTTAGTTTATAACAAACACAAATACCGATAGAATAATAAAGAAGTGTTCATTCCTTTTTTCTTTTCAGATAATTTTTATCAGTTTTTAAATCCTAAAAATTGCTTCTAAATCTGCACAAAAGCAGTTAATATGTAAATCGAGCAGGAAGAATTACACTCCTGCTCGATACGTGTTTATTATTTAGTTCTGCCTTACTTCTCTGTTCTGGCTTAATCTTGTCACTATTCTTTAGCCATAAAAGCAAAAATTTTTCGCCTTTATAAATGCTGCTGCTAATGTGATAATGGCAAGACCTGCTATTACAAATACTAAATCTTTATACTTACCTTCATCGAAAGTGTAAGAACCACCGTGAAAAATAATGCCATCAAAATTACCATTGTTACAGTTAAAAGTGGATCGACCGTTTTTCTACATTTAGGGCTGCTTCTCGCATGGTTTCTGTAACAGTGGGATGGGAATGTATAGTGGAAATTAATTCTTCCGCCGTTGCTTCCAATCTAATCGCCAAAGCACCTTCTGCAATCAAATCTGTTGCTCTTGGCCCTATGATATGCATTCCCAAAACTTCCTCATATTTCACATCGGTAATGATTTTGACCAAACCCTCGCCCCCGTTTAAAATAAGAGCTTTCCCATTTGCCGACATCGGAAATTTACCAATTTTATACTCAATTTTTTTCTTTTTGCAAGCTTCTTCCGTAAGCCCAACTCCAGCCGCCTCAGGCATCATATATACGCAAGTAGGACTTGTGTTTTCAATATATTGAGAAGAAATCCCGCATATATTCTCCGCCGCCACTTCACCCATAGCAGAAGCCGTATGTGCAAGTTGCGCATGCCCCATTACACAGTCCCCTATGGCATATACACCGGGTACATTGGTTTCCATCTTCTCATTGACAATGATACGCCCTCTATCGTGGCTGACACCGCCCAAGTCTAATTGCAACGCTGCTGTATTGGAACGACGACCGATTGCCACCAATACTTTTTCTGCTTCAAAAGCCACAGTCTTTCCGTCCTTATCCTTGCAAACGACTTTTGCTCCAACTGAGGAGGGCTCTATTGCCTGTACAGGGCATTCCAAATGGAAAGAAATTCCCATTTTCTTCATATGGGCAACACCAACTGCTGTAATTTCCCCATCCATCATGGGCAGCATATGGTCAAGAGCTTCAACTACAGTAATCTTTGTACCAAAACCAGCGTAGGCACATGCCAATTCCAAACCAATTACGCCGCCCCCAATTACCACCATGGATTTTGGTAATGCTTCCAGGCTAAGGGCACCTGTAGAATCGATACAATTTGAATTTTCCTTCAAACCCGGTATGGGTGGCACAAAATTAACAGAGCCAGTAGCCAAAATAATAGCATCCGCTTTCAATTCTTCCTTTTGACCATCTGCCTTTTGTACCAATATGGTTTTAGGCCCAAGAAAGCTTGCTTCACCGTCAATTTTTTTGATTTTATTTATTTTTAATAAGCCCGCAACGCCAGACGTTAATTGTTTGGAAATTGCATCCTTATGGGCGATTACCTGAGAAAAATCCACCTTGAGCCCTGTGGCGTTAATCCCCAATTCTTTTCCTTGGTGTTTGATTTGTTCAAATAGCTCTGCACTATGCAGCAAACACTTTGTGGGGATACAGCCAATATTCAAACAAGTGCCGCCTAAATATTCTTTTTCAATTACCGTAACGTCTGCGCCTAATTGCGCCCCACGAATCGCCGCTACATATCCACCTGGGCCGCCACCCACAATAATAATCGATTTTTTATCAGAACTCTTCGATGCCGTATCCTTGGAAGACTCCTGAATAGGTGTGGTTTCCTTTTGTGCGCCAGCATTTTCTCCAACGTTTTCTCCCGCCTGCCCAATGTATGCAACAACGCTTTTGCAGGAAACCGTTTCTCCGGCAGAGCATAGAATTTTCAGCAATACCCCCTCTTTGTCGCATTCCACATCACTGGTTAATTTATCAGTTGCCACGGAAAAAAGCACGTCCCCTGCTTTTACCGTATCCCCTTCTTGCTTTTTCCATTCCTCAATGGTTCCTTCAGTCATGGTCAACCCCAGTTTCGGCATCAAAACTTCACTTGCCATATACTCAGTCCTTTCTTTTTTATATTTAACTTATAACCTTGCTATTTCCTCTTTTGTAAAAAACGGATAAAGACGTTTGCCTCCATCCGTTTTGTTTTTTATGTAAACAAAAGATACGGGTTTTCCAAAAGCTCGCAAAGACGTTTTAAAAATTTTGATGCCATAACCCCATCAACCACTCGATGATCTGCAGTCAAACAAAGGTTCATCATTGGGCGAATTACAATTTCTCCATTGCGTACCACGGGAGTTTCCACCATATCGCAAACGCCTAAAATTGCCAATTCCGGTTGGTTGATGATGGGTGAAAAATTCGTTATGCCATAAGGACCCAAACTGGAAATGGTAAAGGTGCCCCCTGTCATATCTTCCATACCGATTTTTCCGCTGCGAGCAGCTTCAATCAGAGCCTCCGTTTCCTTCGCAACCTCTACCAATGATTTTGTGTCCACACTCTTGACATTGGGAACAATAAGCCCATCTCCCTTTGCCACCGCTAAACCCACATTTGCATGGATATGTCTTGTAATCATGTAATCTGTAAAGCTTGCGTTGACATCAGGAAACTCCATCAAAACCTTTGCCGCCATCTTCATAATAATATGGTTATATGTTAATTTAACATTGTCTTGTTTGCATGCTTCTTTCAATTTTTGCCGCATTTCTTTCATAGCTGTAGCATCCACAGGGTGTGTGTATGTTACACGGGGAGAGGTATTCCAAGATAATGTCATGTTTGAAGCAATACTCCGACGCAAAGCATTTACTTTTATTGGAGGTAAGTCATTTCCATTAACCTTTGCCACTTCACCCATATCTACATTAGCCGCTGCTAAAACGTCTTTTTTCATTACCCTGCCGTCTACACCAATTTTTTCAATGTTCACACCCAATTCTTTTGCCAGCTTTTCCGCCATCGGGCTTGTTTTTGTTCTTTCATCGCAATTGTCTTGTTTCGGGTTTGCACAATAATCCTCTACATCTTGCAACGTAATTCGACCATTGGGGCCAGTTCCCGAAACCAGACTAATGTTGATATTTTTTTCTTTTGCCAATTTTTTCGCTGCGGGTGAGGCCAAAATATTTCCTTTTGGAGGTGCCGTAGGAGCGGTTGTTTTTTGCATGGGTTCCGCTTGTGATTTTTCTTCCGCTTTTTCTTCTGCCGTATAATTTTGAGAAACCGCTTCTCCCTCCTTCCCAAGATAGGCAACAGCAGCCTTGCACGCTGCTGTTTCACCGGCAGGTACCAGAATTTTCAAAAGTACCCCATCTGCTTCTGCCTCAACATCATTGGTCAATTTATCTGTAGAAACACTAAATAAAATGTCTCCTTTTTTTACAAATTCTCCTTCTTTAAACTTCCATTCATCAATGGTTCCTTCTGTCATGGTCAGTCCTAACTTGGGTAATAAAACCTCCTGTGCCATAACTCCACCTCCAACTTATATGATTTTTTATGGCAGCACCACACATCTGAATACACAAAATTGTGCGATATTGCCTAGATTCTTTTGAATAAACCTATTTCAACTGCTTTTTCAAGCGTCCTCTTAATCTGAACTCGCCAAGGTCCTCCTTGTGTAATCGCAAACGCCAGACGATCGCCTTTTTTACCACGCAATTCCCGTTCTCCGTCTAACGCCACCATGCAATCCCACTCCATAACCAGTTCCATTGGCGTCCCTAAAGGTAGAAACTCTGCCTTCAAATAGTTCAAGGATGCCAAAAACCCTGCCGCAATCGGTGCAATGATTTCCTCCCCATTTTCTCCTAGGGTTAAGGCTAAACCATATGGGTCGTTATCCTCCACAATCTGAATGCACCCCGCCGCTGAAGAAAATCCGATACTTGCCGGATGGCATCGAGTCACAAAAATATGCTTTAATTTTTCCGCATCCCATATGGCTTTCGCTCCAACCCAAAGATCATCTGTAATCACCGCATCAATTAAGGCAATATCCAAAAGGCTACCATTTTTATATATTTCAATTCGCTTATCTTTCGTACAACATTCCTTTGCGTTTGGCATCAGTGCAATTCCCGCTGCTGCCATCCCCGCTACAGTCCCTTCCACCATAGTAGGGTATACGTTATTTGTTCCTGTGGAAAGAGGAAGAAGGGGAGTGTCCGTTAATCCCTTTGCAACCGCCCGACTTGTTCCGTCTCCTCCCAGAACAATTACACAGCCCACCCCCATTTTTTCCATTTCAGCCGCCGCCCTCGTTGTATCCTCGGAGGTAGCTGTTAGAGGAATGTCCATCACTCTACAATCTATATGTAATTTTTCATCACAGGATAAGTCAGAAATGGCCGTAAAACCCATTTGAAACGTGTCCGGCATAATCCAAACCGAATCAACCCCAAGAGATTGAGCAGCCAATATGATTCGTTTTACGATATTCACTTTTTCTTGGTTGTCGATGGTCGTTGCATAGGAAACCAGCCTGCGAATGTCCTTGCCCGAGGCAGGATTTGCAATGATGCCGATGCTGGACATAAATACCCTCCTTCCTAATACTTTTTAAATCAATGAACGGATAGCACCTAAAATATCTTTTGCATTGGGGATACAAACCTGCTCCAATACCGGTGCAAAGGGAATCGGTGAATCCAAAGCGCCAATACGAACCACAGGGGCATCCAAGAAATCAAACATTTCTTCTGCAATAATCGCAGAAATTTCTCCGCCAAAACCGCCGCGTCTGGTTTCTTCCGTCACAATCACAGCTTTATGTGTCTTTTTCAAAGACTGGGCAAGTAATTCTTTATCAAAAGGATATAAGGAACGAGGATCCAATATCTCAACAGAAATACCGTCAGCTTCCAGTTGTTTTGCCGCTGCCAAGGCTTCATGTACCATTTTGCCTGTGGCAATCACGGTTACGTCATCCCCGGCATGTTTGATATCGCCCTTGCCAAGGGGAATGGGTTCAAAGCTTTCCACATCACCCTTCATGGTATACATTGCTTTATGTTCGATAAACATAACGGGGTTATCATCGTCAATTGACGCTAGCATTAAGCCTAAGGCATCCTGAGGTGTAGAAGGATAAACCACCTTCAAGCCGGGTACATGGGTCACCCACGCTTCTAAAGATTGGGAATGCTGTGCCGCTGCGCTAACACCTGCACCATTTGGTAAACGCACTACCATAGGCATGGAAATTTTACCGCCAAACATATAACGCATCTTAGCTGCTTGGTTTACAAGCTGATCCATACCAACGGTCAAGAAATCGCAAAACATTAATTCCGCAATAGGACGTAAACCCGTCGCCGCCGAACCCACCGCAGTACCAATAATTGCACCTTCGGAAATGGGAGTATCACGTACACGCTTTTCGCCGAATTCGTTAAACATTCCTGCGGAAACACCGAAACACCCACCAAATGCACCAACATCTTCGCCAAACAACAATACATTGGGATTTTCACGCATCCGGATGCTCATGCCTTCTCGGATTGCCTCTGCATAACTCATCTTTTTCATCTTACCCGCGCCTCCTCTACAATATCGGAATAGATGTCCTGTACAACGGATGCAACGTCAGGATCAGGACTTTCTTCTGCGAATTGAATTGCTTCTTTAATTTCATTCTTTACTTGATCAACGCAAGCTGTAAGTTCTTTTTCGCTTAAAATACCATTTTCTTTCAAGAATGCCTCAAATCTGGGAATTGGATCTTTTTTCAACCATGCTGCCTGCTCTTCTTTGGGCTTATAATTTCCGGGATCCCCTTCAAAGTGCCCTCTCCAACGGTAGGTTTTGCACTCAACCAAAGTAGGTCCTTGCCCTTTTCTCGCCCTTGCCACTGCCTCAGATGCCGCTTCATAAACAGCCAAAACATCATTTCCATCTACAGCAATCCCAGGAATTCCATATGCCGCACCACGGTCAGCCACATCTTTGATTGCTTGGTGACGGGATTGACTCATGGAAATACCGTAATTGTTGTTTTCACATACAAACACAATAGGAAGTTTCCAGACTGATGCTAAATTTATTGATTCATGGAAGGTACCTTGGTTTGTTGAAGCATCTCCGAAAAAACAAATACAAACCTGATCCGTCTCACGATATTGTGCAGATAAACCAGCACCAACCGCAATATTATGACCGGCGCCTACGATACCGTTTGCACCCAAAATGCCTTTATCACGATCCGCAATATGCATGGAACCGCCTTTTCCTTTGCAGTAGCCTGTTGCTTTGCCGTACAGCTCTGCCATCATAAATTTCAGATCGCCGCCTTTTGCCACAATATGTCCGTGTCCTCTATGGGTACTGGTGATGTAATCCTCATCGCTAAGGCAAGCACAAACCCCTGTAGCAACCGCCTCTTCCCCTAAATATAGATGTACAAAGCCCGGAATCCTTCCATCTGCAAACAAGGTTTGTGCCTTGCTCTCAAATTCACGGATGCGCAACATCCGCAGATACATATCCTTCATGACTTCCTTAGGTACTTTCATTTCATAACCTCCTTTAAAATATTGTTCAAGAACGCCTTATGGCTCCAGAATCCAAACCTCCACCGCCGCAATGGCAGCCTCGATACTTTCATCTTTATCGCCAAACCTTGGTATATAAAGTCCCGGTACCTGCAATCCTCCTTTTACCGCCTTAACCTCAACTTCTCCAATCGGTAAACATTTTACAATTTCCTCAGAATCTGCTTTTTCCGGACTTGACATAGCCACAGTGACTTTAATTTTTACCGACTTGTCCAAGTCTTCCAACCCCAAAACCTCTGTCAAGCCACACAGACAACTTCGAGAAACTGCATCCCGTACTGCTTTCACTGCTGCCTTTCCTGCATCCTGACCATGGAAATCCGTGCCGATTCCAAATTCAATAATATAACGCCCCATACCTCACCTCCATTCACATATTTCTATCTTATTAATAAGCAATCTTTGTGCCATAACGGGTAGATGAAATTCTTTTTGTGAATTTCGACAAACACAAATGTTTTTTGAGAGATTACATCAAGTGATTTTTATACATTTTTAATAAAATACAAAAAACCGTAAGATTTGGGAGGTAAATTTCCCTCACAAATATCTCACGGTTTTTGATAATTTCTCAAGACTATTTGAGAAATTTGAGAATTATAATTTTATTTTCTTCGGCTGTATTCCATATTTTTTACAAATACGGTAAAACGTTGCCCGACTTACTTGCAGAATTTTTGCAGCCTGTTCAGCATTTCCTTTTGTGCTTAAAAGTGCTTCTACTACCTTGTTATACATTGAATCTCTTTGAGAAAAGCTATCCTGCTGTAATTTTGTATTGCCCGTTACATAGCAAAAATCCTCTGGTGTCAACATATCTTCACTACAAGCATAAAATGTTCTTTCTATGCTGTTTTGCAATTCACGCACATTCCCCGGCCAATTATACTGCATCAACGCATCTAAATACCCCTTAGACATATTTTTTTGTTGCTTGGGATATCTTTTATTGAAACGATCCAAAAATATCTCTGCGCATCCGATGATATCCAGCGGCCGTTCCCGTAAAGGCGGTATATCCAATTTTAGGACATTTAATCTATAAAATAAGTCTTGGCGAAAACGTCCCTGCTCTGATTCCATACGCAAACTACGATTTGTAGCAGCAATCACCCGTACATCAAGCTTTCTTTCTTGTGTTCCGCCCAAACGGCGAATACGAAGGGATTCCACCGCTCGCAGTAGCTTGGCTTGAAATTCCAAGGGCATTTCCCCAATTTCATCCAAAAACAACGTTCCCGAATTTGCCAATTCAAATTTCCCGGGATTTCCTTCCTTTAGCGCACCCGTAAAGGCACCTTTTTCGTAACCAAATAATTCACTCTCAATAAGATCTCTAGGCAAAGATGCACAATTTACAGCTACAAAAGGCCCCTTGGCACGGCTGCTTTCGTTATGTATTGCTTGGGCAAATAATTCTTTACCCGTTCCACTTTCACCTTCAATCAAAACTACGCCATCATAACAAGCAAATTTTTGCGCCAGCTGTATTGTTTTTTTCATCAGAGGATCTTGAGCATAAATATGTTCAAAGGTATAATTGGCTCGATTTCCTGAAACCTTATTTACAGAATCAATTAAGTATTCTTGCCGCTTTAACGTTACGGTAAAGGTTCTGGAATCACCATCCAACGTGGGCAACATAGTTGCACTGCAATCGTAAACATGCCTTCCTACTAAAAGACGTGTATCATTTGTAATGTATTGCCTTTCCTGCTCCCAATGCTCCAATTGTGTCCAATCCACATCCGGCATATATTCCCGAAAATCTAAATCTTCCAAAAGGGACATGGTTAGACCAAAATTTTTTTCCGCTGCCTGATTAATCCAAATAGGAGAAAATGCATCATTTAACACCACAATTCCGTTTTCGCTGCTATCCAGCGTTTTTCTCATTAATCTTGCGCTATGCTGTTTCTTTATCATAGTTTCGATACTAAATGCAGCGGCTACCACAAGCCCTAAAGTATGAGTATGGGGCGAGGCACTATGGGAATCCCCTGACAAATCTAAGCAACCGATGATTTCACCATTAACACCATGTATTGGTGCGGCAGAGCAAGTCCATTTATGATGGGGCAAACCATAATGTTCCGGTCCTATCATTTGGATGGATGTATCATAATCTAAGGCGATTCCGATGGCATTGGTACCCACTTCTAAGTCGCTCCAAAGGGAGCCCTTGACGAACTCAAGCTCCTTTGACATTTGCTGCACCGCCAAATCCCCAATGGTTTCTAAAACGTAACCCACGCTGTCTGTCAAGACCAATAAAAAATGTGATTGTTTCACAATTTCATAAACACTTTGCATAACCGGTAAGGCTATTTCCAATAGTTCTTTATTCCCTGCTCGAATGCTTTGAAATACCTTTTCATCCGCACGACGTCCTCTGCCTTTCATGGGGTCTAACCCATTTCGCTGACATTTTAACCATGACTTTTCTATGATTGGATTCATTCTTACATCTGTCTCACCTGTTTTGACAAAATGTTCCCATATTCCCTGTAAAATCTCAAGTTCCATCTTATTCGCCCCTTTCTTATCCATTATGTCTCAAAATTCTTATGCTTATTATATAGGAAGATTTCTTTTTCCACAACTACTTTACCGCTGGCTATGCTGTATTCAACTGATAAAAACGACTTCGTAATTCTGTATAACGCAAATAGCAATTATAGTGAAAAACAATTATGCCAGGCTGCTTGTAAATGGGTTTGCTACCATTTTTCTGTGCAATTTTTATGGAATAACTCATCAGTAATGCTTTGGCCTTGGGAATAATTCTCAGTACTTCCAGAAAAAAAATTCATCTAAACATTAGGGTATCACTCTTTTTCTGAAAAAAGGAGCCCGTTTTTACACAGACTCCCTAACTTGCTTATATTAAATATTAAGATATCATAGTTTTCTTATCTGGCCACAACATCCCGTTTTTTCAACCATACGACGGCAAACATAATGCAGAAAATCAGATAGAAAATACCGTTCATAACAAACTGTTCCGTACTGCACTGCATGGGGCCTCCGGGATGATTGGCGCGCATGCCTAGGCAAAGAAGAGAATACGGAAACCATACTCCGTACCCTTTCACCAACGCCGCAAGTCCCACGACGCCTCCGATCAGTGCTATCCCCACAGGTATGGCAAAACTGCGGATGACAAACGAGATGCAAAGTTGCAAGGCACAGATGACGATTCCACCGACAGCGCCATACAAAAGCCATTCCGGAAGCTCTGGCGGAATAGGAGCAGCCAGACCGGAAAGCATTCCGGAAACTACAAACAACACACCAATCCAGATCTGGGTCAGAAGCACCATAACTGAAGCCGTTATAAGTTTTGAAAGATAAATATACGCGACTGGAACGGGGGCGGTCATAACCGAGTTCCAGTTATGATTGATATGCTCCAGACGACACAAATAGGAGCAATAAACGCCGATAATGGCGGGAAGAAAGAAATAGCAGGTGAAGAGGGTATGCTGTGTCCACAGGCTGTACCACTGATCCTGTAGGATGTCAATGTTTTGCAGATAATTAAAAGTCCCCATAATTGCTGGCAAAACAGGAAGTATAATAAACGCAAGCCAGACCGGACTGTGCCGCAGTTTCATCCTCTCTGCCCAAAGAGTTCTAAAAAGCATCTTTCACATCTCCTTTCGAACGAACAGTGCACGACCAATGATATAGATTACACAGAACATAACAGCCAGGCTGATAAACCCTGCCCAGTCAACCGGCGTATAATAAAAATCCGTGATGCGTGTCACCCTGTCCCAATCCATACCCACAAACATCAGCACGCCGTAGTACCCCCAAAGAAAAAGCCTTTCAAGGTTTTGAGGAAAAAACATAATAAAAAGACCAGCAAGTCCACCTATCAGCCCCACAGTAAGCGGCACCATCTGATTGACAAATAAAAGCGACAGTACCTGCTGCAGCAACAAAATGGTCAAGTTTACAGCCGTGGTGAAAAGGAGGTAATAAAACAACTTATCAAATGGCGGGGTTCCCATAAATCCAACAGCATACGCCACTGCAACAATAACAACGAGCTGCAAAAGAACGGCGGCGAGCATGTACAAAGCGCCACATAGAAATTTTGCAGTGAACAGGCGCCCTGCGGGCATTACGGTGTTCAAAAGCTTTAACGTCTGTCCCTTATGTTCATTATCGCAAAGCCGCGACGCCACCACAGCCGCGATGACCGGCATCATAATGGAGTTCAGCAGCGGGAACTGGTAAAGAAAGAACATCCATCCCTGAGAAAGTTCGTGCGCATCCATTCTCCCAACTCCTCGAATTGACCAGAGTATCTGCACCAAAATCATGGCGGCGACAATCATCCAAACGCTTCTGCGGTGGATTTTGTGAAATTCCAGGGCAATCGCTTTTCTCATAAACTCACCGCCGTTCCTGTCAGCTCAAGGAAAATATCTTCCAGGCTCTTCCGGCGTTCTTCGATGCGCACAACATTGATATGTCTATCAAACAGAAGGGAAATATACCCTGCCAGCTCGTTGTCGCCAAGCTTGGACAATAAAAGGTATCCATCCTGTGTCTGATAGGAAACGCCCTGTTCTTCGAGTATTTTTGCCGCTGCCTCGTTATTGAGCGTGCGGACAGCGATGCCAGGCCTACTCTTTTCATGAAGTGTTGATAAACTGTCTTGAAAAACAAGTTCGCCGCCGCTGATAATTCCGACATTTGTTGCCATCTGGTCAATTTCGCTGAGTAGATGGCTCGAGACCATCACTGTCATTCCATACTGCTGTGGCAAAGAACAAATCAGTTCACGCATCTCCTGGATACCGGCAGGATCAAGACCATTTGTCGGTTCGTCAAGGATTAAAAGCTTTGGGTTGCCCAGCAGCGCACAGGCAAGCCCAAGGCGTTGCTTCATACCCATTGAGTATTGCCCAACCTTTTTCTCCTTCTGATTTTCAAGACGTACGATTTGCAGTACCCGGTCTATGTCCTTGGGTGGAACGCCCTTTAGCGTGCTAATAATCCTCAAATTTTCTGCACCGGTCAGGTGCCCGTAATAACTGGGTGATTCTATAAGCGATCCGACATCTTTCAGGATAGAAAGTCGGTTTCGGCTATTCATCTCTTTGCCGAATACAGCAATGTTTCCGGCTGTGGGCCTTGCAAGTCCCAGTATCATTTTCATTGTGGTAGACTTGCCCGCACCATTTGGTCCGAGGAAACCATAAACAACCCCCTCCTGCACCTTAAGATCCAGATCCTTCACCCGCAGAACCTTTCCGTACCGCTTGCAAAGACCGGTCGTTGTGATAATATCAGACATTTCGATGTCCTCCTTTTTTTAAACTGGAAACATCATAGCAAGGCTACCTTACATAAGTCTGTACCTAAGCTTACATTTACCTTAATCTTAAGAAAAATCACCCATTTTGCCCCATATCTACGTTATAATGACTGTGGTGATGAAAATGAAGGATATTTTTGACTGTAAGCTGCTGATGGTGGATGACGAACCAGAGCTGCGTAAGATGGTGAATGAAATACTACGGCGGGAAGGCTTTGTGAAAATCATTTCCGCCTCCAATTGCAATGAAGCGCGTCAGATCTTTATTCACGAGAAGCCGGACGGTGTGATCCTGGATGTTTCTCTACCGGACGGGGACGGCTTTTCACTGTTGAGTGAAATTCGGACGACGTCAGCTGTACCGGTACTGTTTCTTTCCGCGCGCGATGAGGATGAAAACCGTTTGCTCGGTCTGGGACTTGGCGCGGACGATTATATTACGAAGCCGTTTTTGCCCCGTGAACTGACACTGCGACTCCGCGCAGTGTTGAGCCGTGCCTATTTCCCTGTTATTCTCAAACGAACGGAAAAACCGATTTTCCGCCTGGGCAAAACGAAAATAGACTTAAACAGCGGCGCGGTTATAACAAAAAACGACCAACTTATGCTCACCGCAAAGGAATTCGCGTTGCTTGAAAAGCTATATGAAAACAGGGGAAATATCGTTACCGGCGACAGCTTATGCCGTGCAGCGTGGAGTGACAACCTTTATGGCTATGAAAATACGCTGATGGTTCATATCCGCCGTCTGCGCGAGAAGATTGAACCGGAACCCTCTACCCCACGTTACCTTCTTACCGTGCGAGGACTTGGTTACAAGCTGACGGGGGTAGAAGACAGATGAAAAACTTGATGAAGATCCTTACTCGCTATGTACTTTCGGCTGCCGGAGTTGCGCTTATCCTACTTGTTGTCAACTTTGCTGCATTAATTACGTGGACAACCCAGTCGGGTAAAACGGTGCGAAAAAATTATGACATTGCGCAAATTGCAGACAGCCTTCTCCGGTCGGACGGCGGTTACACCCTTCCCGAAACCGCCAGAAACAAGATTGAAACAAACCGTCAGTGGGCCATGCTGATTGATAACAACAGCGGCACGGTCATCTGGAGTTTGAATCAGCCATCAGAAGTGCCGCAAAGTTACACCGTTTCGGATGTAGCTGGCTTTACACGCTGGTACTTAAACGGCTATCCGGTCACTGTTTGGAAGCACCCGGACGGACTTTTCGTGCTGGGTAACGAAAAAGACAGTGTTTGGAAATACTGTGTTACAGAGCCAATGGCAATCATGGACAATGCCGGAGTATGGATAATAATTATTCTGATTCTGAACAGCCTTGTAGCCGTACTGCTTGCGCTGCTTTTCGGTCTGCGCCTGTTTCGTTCCCTGAAGCCGCTTGCAAAGGGCATTGAGGACATGGCAGAAAAACGGCCCGTGGAGCTTTCCACCTGTGGTCTTCTCGGTGATCTTGCCGCCGGGATCAACGATACTTCTGCACAATTAAAAAGACAAGAGGCCGCTCTCAGCAAAAGGGACAACGCTCGCACGACGTGGATTGCTGGAATTTCCCATGATATCCGCACACCGCTATCTATTGTGATGGGTTATTCGAACCAACTTGAGGAAGATGCCGAACTACCGCAGTCAAAACGAGAGCAGGCAGGAATCATCCGCAGACAGAGCGAACGGATTAAAACTTTGGTAAGCGATTTGAGCCTTGCATCGAAGCTAGAATATGATATGCAGCCAATCCGAAGGAGTGAAATTGCTTTGGCCGCACTTTTGCGGCAAACTGCTGTCGATTTTTTAAATAGCGGACTTTCCGACAGCTATGATCTTGACGTAATAATCAAAGAAGATGCTCAAAATGCAATGATCAGTGGTGATGAAGAACTTTTGAGACGTGCAGTCTCAAATTTGATCGCCAACTGTATTCAGCACAACCCAAACGGCTGTGCTATAAAAGTCACTCTGGAAAAGACGCTGGGCAATTGCTCCCTTACAGTTTCGGATAACGGAGTCGGGTTCAAGCAGGAAATGCTTGACGATCTCAATCATCCCAAAAACTCTGCTCGGTTGGAAAACCATGGTCTTGGACTTACCATTGTCCGGCAGATTATCAAGGCACACGGAGGAATCACGAAGTTTTATAATCTTGCCGAAGGCGGATGCACAGTTGTACTCAGCCTCCCGTAATCAATACTGGCATTTACTGATTACTATTCTTTTTCCGTTATATACCCAAGATGCCCCCAGAGTATCCTTACAAATAGGTTCTTATAAACAACGTTTTAAACGGAGCAAATTGATTTGCCCCATTTAGTACTTAATACACCTTAAATTATAGATAAAAACCAGAGTGGAGGTATATTATGATTGAAATAGTATTTAGTGAAAGTGCATGTGGTAGTCTGAAAATGGCACAGCATTACGGCAAAGATGACTATATTGGATGTGGATGTTGTACCGGAGTATTTATTAGCAAGCATGATGGCAGCCAACCAACACCCGAGGAAATTTATAAAACTGAAAAGAAAGCTGAAGAACAAAATCGTTTAGACTGGGAAAATTCTATTCCTATGGGAGGGAATCCCGAAGATGTTTTTGGATTTAATTTGATGTTAAGTGTGGGAAATATTTCTTCTGATGATTTTGTTAAAGGACGACAAGAAACTATAGAATCTTTGTGGAGCATTTATCCCGACAATCCATCATTTGACCTTGTCAACGAACTCCATAAAGGAATTGCGGCTATTCGCAATCGGTTGACTCAGAATGATGACGTTCGCATTTGGTATAGCAATCAACCGGATGAGATGTGTGGTTTATACTGGTTTATGTGGGAGCTTGAACATCTTACAAAAAAGCCCAAGACAATATATATAGTAAAACTACCCGACCACGAATACAGAGAAAATAATACCGTTGTCAGTCATACCGATTGGGGTGAAATTTCTCCGGGTGAATGGCATCGATACACCCCATTTGCAGAAGTTACAACAGAAGTTTTTCGCAAGCGCTGTGCTTTAAAATGGGAAACTTTGCAATCTGAGAATGCACCTTTACGAATAGTTCTGAATGGGCAACTTCATAGTGTGTCAGAAAGCATTTACGATGAACTTATCTATCGTGAAATTGATAATCAAAAAGATGTATTTCAAGAAGCTATGTTAATTGGGACTGTCCTCGGAAAATACCAACTCGGGATCGGGGATGCATGGGTAGCAAATCGTATTCAAAAAATGATCGCTGACGGAAGGCTTTCTATCGCAAGCCAACATGTTGAAGAAATGCCAAGCTATCATCGAATGTTAAGAAAAAAAAAGTGTTTTTAATAGTTTGAAACGAGCCACTACACTCGGTGTAGTGGCTCTTGCTTTGCCTACATATCCAATATCGTTCAGGGTATCCTTGCAAAAGGACTGTGAGCATTTTTTATTTTCATGATGGTTAGCGCTTTACATGAAGGTGCTATGAATTGGAAAAAACTTATTTATCTAAGCATTGTTTATCATTTCTCCGCATTTGCTATAATGTTTTCTACTGCATACTTTATAAAAGCAGGATCAGTCGCCAAATTCAGGCGGATAAACCCATGATAGTTTTCTCCGAACCATTCTCCATAATCCACCGCTAGTCTGCATCTTCTTTGAACAAAATCCATGGTCTGCTCCGGCTCTACATAACTTCGCAAATCAAGCAATACCAGATATGTCCCTTCCAAAGCGCACACTTTCAATTTCGGCAGCCTTTTGTTCAATTCATTCCTAAGATACTGATAATTATCGCGAACAACATCAAGTACATGTCCTAACCATTCCTCACCGTATGTGTAGCCTGCCTTTGTTGCAACCATTCCCATAACGCTAACTTCTGTCCGGTTCAAAGCAGATGCGAATTTATCATAAATCATTCTAAGCTCATCATTTATAATAATAATGTGCGAATGAAGAAGCGTAGCCAAATTAAATGTCTTAGATGCTGAATTCAGAGTAATCACTATATCCTGATATTTACCTTTTGACACAACTGCAGCCGGCACAAACGGCTTATCTCCTAATACGATATCCTGATGAATCTCATCACTGACAACCAAAACGTTGTGCTTCCGGCAGATAGCCAGCACCTTTTCAAGTTCTTCCTCCGACCACACTCTACCCACTGGATTATGAGGAGAACACTGAATAAACAGTTTCACCTGATTATTCACAATGGCTTTCTCAATTGTCTCATAGTCCATAGTAAAATATCCGTCATTATAAGCTAACTCCACTTTTACCAGTTTCCGTTCATTATTGGTAACCACGTTATGAAACGGATAATATACTGGTGTCAAAATCATACAGGCATCGCCCGTCCTTGTAAATGCATTAATCATCCATGCAATCGCTGTCACACATCCGGTCGAAAACCTTACCCACTCCTTTTGAACAGGAAAGTGATACCGTCGATCCATCCAGTTAGAAAATATCTGATAATACTCTTCCGACACACAACTATATCCAAATACACCTTGATGCGTCCTCTTGACCATTGCATTCACAATCTCATCGCAGGTTTTAAATTCCATATCTGCTACCCACATGGCAATCAAGTCGCTTTCTCCAAACTTCTCTTTCAGACCATCCCACTTTGTACAGTCTGTTCCATGGCGATCCACCAAGTATCTATGTAAAAACTCCTGTTTATCCATGTAACCAACCTTCCTATGTTTTTTTCGGCATTGTTACTTTTTCACAGCAACCGCTTCAATCTCACATAAAACTCCCTTTGGCAGGGTCTTTACGGCTACACAGCTTCTGGCAGGTTTGGATAGGAAATACTTTGCATATACTTCATTGAATGCCGCAAAGTCAGCCATATCAGCCAGAAAACAAGTCGTTTTAAATACCTTTTCAAGCCCGCTTCCCCCAGCATTTAGAATCGCTCCCACATTCCTACAGCTCTGTTCTGCCTGCGCAGCAATTCCTTCGGGTGTTGTTCCATTTTCCGGATTTACCGGAATCTGTCCTGATGTATAAATCACTCCATTTACTTCAAAGCCCTGAGAGTACGGTCCAATTGCACCAGGTGCTTTCATTGTCTCAATTACCTTCATTCTAAAATCCTCCTTATTTAGTCAATTTTCTTTTTCTTCCTTTGTCCTCAATAGTCCGAACTGAATAGTAATACATGTAAACAGAAGCAATAAAATGGGATAAAAGGCAAACCGTACAATTTCAAGATACGTCGCTCCTCCATATTGCTGTACCAGAAGAACACTGCTATCATGTGGAACCAGCATCAGAATTGCGCAGGTGAAAATATCCAGAAGGCTCGCCAATCGCTTAGGGGCAATCTTATACTTGGAACCCAGTTCCTTTGCAACTGGTGCAGTGATGATAATTGCAACCGGATTGTTTAACGTCGTACCTGATATTACCATACTCACCAATGAAATTAGATATTCACAGCCTTTTCTACTCTTTATTTTCTCATTCATTGACTGAACCAACCATGCAATACCTCCATAGTATTTTATTAGTTCAATCAACCCTGATACCAGCATAGAAAATACCGCAAGGAAAAACATGTCTTCCATACCAGCTCCGATCGCCATTGTCCACTCAAAAAAAGTAACTGTCCCCATGGCCATTCCAATGATTCCTGCCATCAATATCCCTATCAACAAAACCATAAGCACATCCAGACCAGCAATTGCAGTAATGAGAACCGTTATATATGGTAATACTTCAAGCATACTATAATGAAGTCCTTCTGTATCCACTGGCCCACTCCCATTTGCACCCAAAACTGCATAGAGGATAATCGTAATCACTGCCGCAGGAAATGCTATTAGAAAGTTCATCTTAAACTTGTCTTTCATCTCCGCACCAACACCCTTTGTAGCACAAATTGTTGTATCGGAAATCATGGACAGGTTATCACCGAAATATGCACCTGCAATCACTGCGGCACCTGCCATTGCTACATTCAACCCCGCTCCCTTGGCTACTGCCACTGCAACCGGAATCATGGCGACCTGCGTTCCCATGGATGTACCAATACAGGTAGAAATAAAGCAGGTTACAATAAAAATACCGGGAATGAGAAAATTGGATGGAATTAAGGTAAGTCCCATATTCACAATAGACTCTTTACCTCCCATGGCTGCAGCCGCAGAAGAGAATCCTCCGGCCATTAAAACAATAATACCAAGGAGCATAACCCCTGAACTGCCTGCACCTTTACAGTAAATATCAATTTTTTTGCTAATAGATGTCTTTCTGTCATAAAATATCATTGCAACAATAATGGCTGCCATAACAGCAACGTATCGGGGCATTTTTCCAAATGGGTTTTCTGCTCCCATGATAGTGAACACAACTCCGCATCCAACATATAGGCCTAAAAAAATCAACATTGGTAGAAACGCCAGTGCCTTGTAATTTTTGTTACACCTCTCATCCATATACATTTACCCCTTCCCACAATTTAAAAAGCCTTGCTAAGACCTCATTTAAATCAAATGTTTTCAATCGTTTCTCCAGTATAAAAATAGTCACGTGTGTTTATTCGCCCTTGTATTTCTCCGTATGTTTCGTATTCACTGCCTCACAGATGCGTTTCATGCCCTCAGCCAGCGTTGCCTTCGGACGTGCTAAATTCAAACGAATAAAACCATCCGAATTCTGCACAAACATATTTCCGCCCTCCAGCAGAACGCCTGCCTTATAAGCAAAGAACAACGGCAGTTCCTCATCAGGTTCAAAATATTCATTCAGATCTACCCAAGCTAAATACGTTGCTTCAGAAATATGATATCTGGCTTTGGGTAAATGCGCCGACAAATACTCTCCTACAAACCGAAAATTTTCATCCAGATATGCCCGAAGTTCTTCCAGCCATACATTACCTTTTTCATAAGCAGCTTGTGCTGCTGCAATACTTAGAGGATTGTCAAAATTATAATGCCGACTTAGCCATACCTCTCTTAACTTTTCATTGCGAATTATAATATTGGAAATCATTAATCCAGCTAGATTAAAGGTCTTGCTGGGTGCCATAGCCGTGATCAGCCTCTCATAATCCGGCATAATTTTTCCAAGGGGAATGTGTTTCTGATTCAACCGAATTAAATCACAGTGAATTTCATCAGAAATCACCCATAAATTATATTTCTTAATGATTTCAGCGAGCTTTTTCAGTTCTTCTTCCTTCCATACCCGTCCGCTGGGATTGTGGGGATTGCAGAATATAAACAACGTCGTTTTTTCATCCGCTGCCTTCTTTTCAAAATCCTTAAAATCAATGGAATACTGTCCATCTTCATTTTTTAAGTCGGAGCATACATAGTCCCGTTTGTTAAAATCTGCCGCATATTTAAAATATGCATAGGAAGGGGTCAGAAAGAGAACCTTTTCGTCCGTCTTGCAGATATACTCTACCAACTCATACAATGCCGGAATAATACCGTTTGACATCACCAATTCTTTTCTATGAAAGGTCCAGTCATAACGGTTTTTACACCATCCTGAAAACGCATCATAGTAACTCTTTTCAAATACTCTGGTATAACCAAAAATCCGTTTTTCCAATCGCTCCTTAATTCCATCAATTACTACATCCGGTGTGGCAAATTCCATATCCGCTACCCACATTCTGATAAATTCCTCATCTTTGTAGGGAAATGTCATACTCTCATCAGCATGAAAAATGTAATCACGAAAACCATCTGTATTCATGGCATTCGTATGCTGCCTGTCAATAACTTCATCAAAATTGTACATATTTTTTCATTCCTTTCCTATTTTTTTGTGCATTCGCATCTTACGCTTTGTATTCTATCAATATAATCTCAAGACGTCAAAAAACCAATTTTTTCTTCACAATATATTTTTTCTTTGATTTTTTTCTTCTTTGTTGATTTTTTTCTTTTATAATGTTAAAATTTTTGTATACACAAAAATGCAATGAATTTTCGTGTATTTTTGTATTTTCAGGAAATTTCCCTCAAGGAGGAAAATCTCATGGCAGAAATCAGCATTGAAATAGGAAAACGCATTCGAAATTTTAGAAAAAAGCGAAATTTAACTCTGGATGAAATGTCAAATATTATTTGTAAAAGCAAATCAACAATTTCCAAATATGAAAAGGGGGAAATTGCTGTAGACATTGAAACGTTATATGAGTTGGCTGATGCACTCCATATACACGTTGAACAATTGCTATACTGCAACCCGAAAAAAATTTCTTATCTTACATCTACCAGTTGTCCGGCTTTTTTTAACGGGATTTCACAATTTTTTTCCTATGTCTTTGATGGAAGAACAAATCAAATAATTCGTTGTGTATTTGATCTTTTGTCTGAAGTAGAACATAATAGATATAAAATCATAATGTATATGAACTTTTCTGACTATAACCATTACCAGCATTGTGAAAATACCTATTGTGGATACATAGAACATTATGATGCCGTTACAAATATTGAACTCACAAACCAGTATATGCCTATGGAAAAAGCCAGCGTTCAAATTTTAGCTTCCCATCTGGATTCCGACACTAAGTGGGGATTATGGAATGGTTTGTCATCACGTCCGATGATGCCCATAGCAACGAAAATGCTCTTCTCTAAAATTCTGCTGAAAGAAGATGCCATGCTTGTCAAACAATTAAAGATCTCAAAAGAAGATATTCGTTTATTTCGACTTTACAATATGCTCTCTGTCACCTAATATTTTTGACACATAAAAAACTCCCTGAATAATCTCCAAGGTAATACTGTCATCTGTATACCTTGAATAATTCGTCAGGGAGTTTATTTTTTCAATCAAAAGTATTTAATTGGCTACTCATTACAAATAGCCCAAAAAACCATATTTCACAGAGACCACTGTTTTTTTGCGTTCATCCGACATGATCCCTACATAAAAATAATTTTTGTTTCTTTCTTTAAAAATCTTAATTTTGTCCCACCAAAGCCTTGGTCATAATAGGTGGATACTTCTTGCTTTTTATCCTGTACCATCTCTCATCCTCCTAATTTATCTAATCAATATTCTATATCAACGTACCTCAGAAGGCGGTGCATTATAATCACACTTTTGACATTGCGTTAAAGCATGGTCAATGTCTTTCTTATAAAAAATTCCAGACCAGCCGCAAATGCTCTGTAAGATCGGAACCACAGACTTTCCCTTTTGCGTAAGACTGTATTCTACCCGGGGGGGTATTTCATCATAGGACTTTCTCTGCACAATCTCATCCTTAATCAGCGCCTTTAATGCCGAAGCCAGTACCGCATCCGTGATGTTCATCATTTCTTTTCTAATTCCACTATATCGCAAGATTTTCTTTTCATTAAGCACGCAAATAATTCTAGGCTTCCATTTTCCGCCAAAAATCTCAAGACCGTATTCCAAAGGACAGCGGATATCTTTATCCATTTTTTTTTGATACATGTTTTTCTCCTCCTCCTTTATCTTTATTTATTATACGTAATACTCTCTGCGTTGGCAAGTTACTATGTATTTTAATAGTATCTAATTAATTTGTTAATATCTTGCCGCTCAAAAGTCAATTCACTATAATAAGT
>NZ_DAOUQB010000079.1 GCF_030625865.1 Anaerotignum sp.
GGTTCAACAAATCTTCCTTATTCTCACCTGGTAGGCCTATTATTAAATGAGCACCAAGATGAAAACCTTTATTTTTACAAATTTCATAAGTAGCTTTTGTTTCTTCATGAGTATGACATCTATTAACGTTTTTTAACGTCCTGTTTAAAGTACTTTCAACTCCAAATTCAAGAGAAATAAAATATCGTTTAGATAAAAATGATAAGTAATCAATAATTTCTTCGGAAATACAATCGGGTCTGGTACCAATAACTAAACCTACAACATTAGGCACACATAAAGCTTCTTCATATTTTTTTTTAAGTGATTTAATATCAGAATATGTATTTGTATATGCTTGAAAATAAGCTAAATATTGTTGAGATTTGTATTTTTTTGCAAATCTACTTATACCTTCTTCCAGTTGCTGTTTTATACTTTTTGTAGGTTCACAATAATCAGGATTAAAGGTGCTGTTATTACAGTAGGTACAACCACCATAACCCTTGGATCCATCTCTATTAGGACAAGAAAAACCAATATCTAATGATATTTTTTGCACCCTCTCTCCAAACGTTGATTTAATGAATGAAGAGTAATCTAAATAACGTTTACCTGTAAATTGCATCTTAAAAAGTGTAAACTATTTCTCTTTAACTTTGTAAAGGATGTCCCTTTATCGTACCCTAATGCTTGCTAACGTTTTGGCTATGGTATGTTGTGGTTTAAATTGCTGTATTTTTCCGCTAGCGATATCTTTTTTTTATGATCTCTTACTTCGGGTAAATCACTTTGCCACAATAAGCTATAGCCTATGTTGGCTTTAGTTTTTTGCAAATTTAATTAATGGCTTGACATTTCCATTGTCAGCTTTTTTTAAGGCATCTATATATTCTTTTTTTATTTCATCTGCTTTGACCATATTTGATTGATGCCAGGTAAATATTTCTTTCTCAAAAATAGATTCCATAATTATGTCGGCCATCATTCTAGAATGCCTTCCGTTTCCATTTGGAAAGCAGTGAATTGAAACAATTCGATGTTTGAATTTAATAGCAACTTCTTCCGGTGAAAAGGTATTATTTTTAATCCAATATTTTGTGTCGTCCAGCAAGTTCTTTAATTCAATTCCAATTTGAGTCCATTTAATACCTATGTTTTTTTCAGACCTTCTAAATTCGCCTGCCCATCTCCATACATCACTAAACATTTTTTTATGCAAGTCTTTTACAAACTTTTCAGTTAATATTTTTTCAGGCTTTAAATTCGAATGAATGGTCCATTCGACAGCCTTTTCAATGTTCAATTGCTCGAACTCATCCAGTTCCCCTTGAGTTGTAATTGACTTTATTTTCAGATCTTCCTTTTCTTCTTCATCTAAAGGGGTTTGTCCATCTCCGTATTGTAATTCTAATCCCATAAAGATTTTCTTACCTCCCTTTTTATTTCCTTTGCAAGGTCTTTTATTGTTTTATTAATCTTTTCATCTCCAATTCCTTGGTCCTCTAACTTCATATTTTGATTGGTCCGTAAAACTATTTTTTGGGCCATTTTTTCAGATTTTAAGCTAATTAAATTGTCAATGCTCCCATTATTTGGGACAAATCCATATACAAATTTCATATCCAATGCTTGGCCTGCATCTTTCAATTTGTTAATTGTAATTTGGCCCAAAGCTTCTCGTTCTTCAATTTTTTGTATTGCCCCTTTTGTTAATTGAAGTTTGGCACCTAGTTGCTCCCTTGTCATGTTAAGAGTGGTCCTAATGGTGTTAATCCACCCCCTTTGTGGGACTAGGACAATTGCTGAATCTTTAAATTTTTCTAATTTTTGATCCAGTTGTTCTATAAGAAGTTGTTTTTTGTTCCTCATTTCGCTTTAAATAATATACATATACGTATAAAAATATTGACAAAAGTATACAAATATGTATAAAAAACAAAAAATAAGCATATTTATATGTATTCTTTTGTATTAAAATGGAAACTTAAACGTATACCTTCTAAGAGGAGAGACAGTCTGTCTAAAATTAAAGCCAACGATTAGTATAAGAATAGTGGCCGATTGCAGGCTTCATTCCTATCAAGTTACAAGAAAGTTGAAGTGGGCTACCACCTCTGAATTTACTACTATTTCGGCAATTATTTTTATACACTGTTGTGCCTTTGTTATTCGTATTATTTGAATATTACATAGTAATAACCACGTTCCCTTTTTTGTGTCCTTTGTCAACATACCTATGAGCCTCAACTATTTGTTCCATAGGGTAGCGTCTGTCTATGACCGATCTCAACTTACCTTTCTCGCAGAGTTCTTTGAGAAATATCAGGTCTTCAGTCTTTAACTTAAAGTTGCTTGATAGATCAAGTACGTTAAGATAGGTTCCTGTTTTCGTCAGGGACTTTTTACGTTTTGAAGGTGCAATCTTCCCTACTGCATCAAAAATAACATCATAAGTATTATTGCTTTGTGTAAAATCTTCTTTCGTGTAATCGATAAGGTTATCAGCTCCCAGAGATTTCACCATTTCCAAATTCGCAGTGCTGCATACTCCTGTAACTTCTGCCCCAAAGAATTTCGCAAGCTGTATTGCAAAAGTGCCTACGCTGCCAGAAGCTCCATAGATTAAAACTTTTTGACCCTTCTGAATATTTGCTTTTCTAAGATTAAGCAAGGCGGTTAATCCCCCATTAGGAACAGGGGCTGCTTCCTCGTAGGTCATATTAGTTGGTTTTATTGCCAGTATCCCATCTTCGGGCATACAGCGATACTCGGCGTAGGCACCAAATTCAAACTCTGTGGATGCAAAAACGGGATCACCTTTCTTAAACAGTTTAACATCTTTGCCCACCGCTTCAATTTCTCCGGCTAGTTCCATTCCAAGAATTTTTTTTCTTGGTCCTCTGAACCCAATCATTATTCGCATCATGGGCCTGAAAAAGAAATCCTTGACAGGTCCTAAACCAGGCTTTAATCTTCGAATCTTAGTGTCCCCTATGTGTACTGTTGTAGCATGTACTTTTATAAGCACTTCATTATCCTTATGCAAGGGATTTTCTATTTCTTTAAGCTGAAGAACCTCCGGTGGTCCGTATTTGGTGCAAACAATGGCTTTCATTTTCTTTATATCTTATTCACAGGCTAATAATATGGCGCACAACGGTCTCGGCTATGATTTCGTTGTGAACAAATCCGTTAGAATTTTCCGCTATCTAAATCAGCCATGTTAAATATATTAAACTTTGGTGTCGCATAAAACTACAATGAATTATAACCATTGTTGGCAACAGTTTTATTGTTTTTCAATTTCCTTTAGAAACGATAGAACAACTGTCCATGTATCTTCAACTTCACTTCCAACCCTTTCTTCAACAAGCATAGATGAACCATGGACGCCATTTTTAGGCACATAAGTTTGATGATTGTACTTATTTGCTAAATCAAATTGCGACTTTGAGTTTTCATTCTCCATTTCATTAGGTGGTCTTAATATTATCAAAGGTATCTTTAATGTTTCAAAATATTTATCAGGAAGGCAATCTTTCATTGATCCACCAGACGCAGGTGAAAATGCTAATACTCCATTAACATCATTTTGTCTATTGTTGGCTAGTTGTATGGCAAGAGAAGCACTATAGCTACTTCCCCAAATAATTTTGTCTCCCGAAAATCCGGAATCCATTATAAAATTTAAAGCACTTTCAAGATTATTATATGCATCACAATAGCCATAACCATCACCATAACTATTAGTAGGAATGTTAGCAAGAGTACGATTATAACTTCCATAATATTGCCCTCCTGCTCTTTGGTCAATCGCTAATATGTTGTAACCCTTCTCAATTAAATTAGGAATGATAGATGCATATTCTCCTCTGGCATTTGACCCACTTTGGTGAAAGAGTAGTATTGTTTTTTCTTTTTTATCTAATTCATATAAATCTCCGAAAATCTTAATGCTATCTGGAGTGTAAAAACTAATTTCTCTGACATTCGTCATTTCATTTGAAGTTTCCTTTTTCATTTCATTTTTACACGAGCATAGAATAAGTAAAAATCCGATAAAAGTTAATGATACAATTCTCATGATTACTTTTTGTTTTTATTGTTGCTAACTATTTTGTAAAGTCTATATAGTGTTTATGTTCTTATATACGCTATTCTCTATAATCCTTGTCATTAATGTCTTTTGATT
>NZ_DAOUQB010000023.1 GCF_030625865.1 Anaerotignum sp.
TGGTAATGTTCTTTACATGGCTGGTAGGTAAGCTGGAAAGGAGGCTGAGAAGCAGTGAGCGCTAAAGAAACTCTAATAAAAGTTGAAAATGTACAAAAATATTATAACGGCGGCGTAATTAAAGCACTAGACGGGATTAATACAGAAATAAATAAAGGCGAAGTCGTTGTTGTAATTGGTCCTTCGGGCTCAGGCAAATCAACCTTTTTGCGTTGCCTAAATTTGTTGGAAATTCCTACGGGGGGCAACATCTATTTTGAGGGCGTTGATATTACAGATTCAAAAACGAATATTAATATTCATCGCCAGCGCATGGGAATGGTTTTTCAACATTTTAATTTGTTCCCTCATATGACAATACTGAAAAATATGATTATTGCGCCCATGAAGCTTCAAAAGAAAAGCCAGGCGGAAGCAACCGAGTTGGCGATGAAACTTTTGAATCGAGTGGGATTGGGAGATCGTGCTAATGCATATCCTTCACAGCTTTCGGGGGGACAGAAGCAGCGTATTGCTATTGTGCGTGCATTATGTATGCAGCCGGAGGTAATGCTTTTTGATGAGCCGACATCAGCCTTGGATCCCGAGATGGTAGGGGAAGTTTTGGAAGTTATGAAACAGTTGGCCAATGAAAATATGACGATGGTAGTGGTGACCCATGAAATGGGCTTCGCAAAAGAAGTTGGCACCAGGGTAATGTTTATGGCTGATGGCAAGCAAGTAGAAGAGGGAACACCCAGAGAAATTTTTGAAAATCCCAAAAGTGAGCGTTTGCAAACGTTCCTTGCTAAAGTCTTGTAAGTGGAATGAAATATTTTGCTCGCTCTCAGAGAATAGAGAACCCGTTTATTGCCGTAACGTAGCAGTAAATGGGTTCATTTATATTTATAAAAAATATCTATTATTTTTGGCTGTAAAAAAAGATGAATTATGGTATAATATAGAAATATTTTATGATGAATGAAGTGCTGATCGTTATAGCCTCTTCATATACACTGGAGTTTCATGTATGATTTGTTCAGTTTAGAGGAATAGAAAATGGGTATGATATATTTAAATCTATTTCTGGAACGAAAACAATAGTGCTCATTATAGAATTAGGATTTTTTTTATTTAAGTCCTAAAAAGTTTGATAGGATGTTTATAAAAAATGTGTGCAATAGAGATGAGCCATTTGCTTATATCGTTTTAGAGGAGGAGAATTATGATTTTAGTAAATACAGATTATATTAATGACAAAGAATTAGAAATGCTGGGACTCGTTCAGGGGGCCACAATTCAGTCAAAGCATATTGGAAAAGATATTGGTGCAGGGTTAAAAAGCATTGTAGGTGGTGAGCTTTGTGGCTACACAGAGATGATGATGCAGGCGCGAAATATTGCTACGGAGCGTATGATAGAGATGGCGAATAAACTTGGGGCAGATGCGGTGATCAATGTTCGTTTTACAACCAGTGCTGTTACAACGGCGGCAGCAGAGGTTATGGCTTATGGAACAGCCGTGAAATTTAAAAGTAAATAGTTTTATACATTAAAGGATGTTTGCTATGTTTATGATTATTGGCAACGGAGGGTATAAAATCTCTCCGCATTTGGAAAAAAGTCAATCAAAAGATATAGAATTTTTATCTGTTACAACCTATGAAGAAATGGAGAACAGAGCGAAAACATGGGGGATTTCTTTAAAAATTCTTGATGAAGCACGTCGTTTTGGCTATGCAAAGTATGACTCTTTTGAAAATTTTGATTGTATCAGTCTGGAAATGCCAGATTTTAATAAAATAATGCTAAGCTACGGAAGTGTAATCATATATTTGGAAAAAGGGCGAGCTTTCTTTTTCACTTCCCAAAAACAACGCGTTATGGAATTGCTTGAGGATAGTGCAAAGAATTTAGGAGAAAAAATTTCTTTGAATCGTATTATTTTCTTGTTTTTTGAAGCGCAAACAAGACAAGATTATGAGGTTTTTGATGCCATCGAAAAAGAGATTATGGATATGGAACAGATTTTAATTACATCCCAAAAGCATAATTGTGTTGGAAATATTATAAGCCTCAGGAAAAGGCTAATGTTTTTGAAAAGATACTATGAACAGTTTTTAAATGTGCTGGATATTTTAGGCGAAAATGAGAATGGTATTTTTGATGGGAAAACCCTACGTTCTTTTAAAATGCTAAACAGAAGAACAGAGCGGCGCTTTCAAAATGTGTTGAATCTCCGGGATTCCGTTACCCAGGTAAGGGAGTCTTATGAGGCAGAGGTAGATATAAGCTTGAATAAAACCATGAAGATTTTTACGGTGGTGACAACAATTTTTTTGCCTTTGACTTTGATTGTAGGGTGGTACGGTATGAATTTTGATATGCCGGAGTATGGATGGAAATATGGTTATTTTTCCGTAATTTTGGTTTCGCTGATTTTTATTGTCGCAGGAATTTATTTTTTCAAAAAAAACAAATGGTTTTGACTCGTGAATTTTGAAGAAAAGTGTTGACAGAATTATTTTTGGTGCTATAATCAAAAGTGTTTCAATTGAAAAATGAAAAGCGATGATGAGGACAGTAGTCCTTTCAAAACGACCAGAGAGGGACATCGGATTATAATAATCTTGGGTGGAAATGTCCTGCGTTGCGAAAGAGTATGAATACCACCTCGGAGTGGCTCTAATAAAGCCCGTTGACTACGTTACAGTTATAAATGAGTGGTTTTTTAACAAAAAGGGTGGAACCGCGGGAGAATTATGCTCTCGTCCCTTTCCGAAAGGAAAGTGGATGGGAGTTTTTTTATTGTAATCTGCTTTCCTAAGAAAATTGTTTTATTTCGAAAAGGAGAGGATAAACATGAAAATTACTTTAAAAGATGGCATTGTAAAAGAATATGAACAGGCAGTATCCGTATTGGATATTGCAAAATCTATTAGTGAAGGTTTGGCAAGGAACGCTTGTGCAGGTATGGTAGATGGAGAAGTGAAGGATTTACGTTATGTTGTGGAAAAGGATGCCCAAGTAAGTATCTGCACATTTGATGATGAAGCAGGTAAAATGGCATTCCGCCATACGACTTCCCATATTTTAGCACAGGCAGTAAAAAACCTTTATCCTGATACAAAATTGGCAATCGGACCTGCGATAGCAGATGGGTTCTATTACGATTTTGACCGTGAAAAAGCTTTTACTCCTGAGGAATTAGAAATAATTGAAGGGGAAATGAAGAAAATTGTAAAAGCTGATTTGCCTATCGAACGTTTTGAATTGCCTCGTGCAGAAGCAATTAAATATATGGAAGACAGAAATGAGCCTTACAAGGTAGAATTGATTCAGGATTTGCCCGAAGACGCAATCATTTCTTTCTATAAACAAGGTGATTTTACAGATTTATGTGCAGGGCCTCACTTGATGAGCACTAAATATGTAAAAGCAATTAAATTGACTTCTGTTGCAGGTGCATACTGGAGAGGCAGCGAAAAGAACAAAATGCTTTCCCGTATTTATGGTACTTCCTATCCTAAGGCATCTGAATTGGAAGCATATTTGACAATGATGGAAGAAGCAAAAAAACGGGATCATAGAAAATTGGGCAAAGAATTGAAATTGTTTGCTATGTTGGACGAAGGCCCTGGATTTCCATTCTTCTTGCCTAAGGGTATGGTTTTGAAAAACACATTGTTGGAATACTGGAGAGAAGTGCATAAAGAAGCTGGCTATGTTGAAATTTCCACACCAATTATTTTGAATCGACAGCTTTGGGAAAAAAGCGGTCACTGGGATCATTATAAAGACAATATGTACACAACGGTGATTGATGATATGGATTACTGCGTAAAACCTATGAACTGCCCAGGTGGTATGTTGGTTTATAAGCAGGATATGCATTCTTATCGTGATTTACCCATGCGTGTTGGTGAAATTGGGCTGGTTCACAGACATGAGAAATCAGGTGCCTTACATGGCTTGATGCGTGTGCGTTGCTTTAACCAGGATGACGCCCATATCTTCATGACAGAAGAGCAGATTAAAGATGAAATCAGCGGCGTAATGCGCTTAATTGATGGAATTTACAAGAAATTTGGGTTTAAATATCATGTCGAGCTTTCTACCAGACCTGAGGATAGCATGGGTTCTGACGAGGCTTGGGAAATTGCAACAACTGGTTTAAGAGATGCTTTGGACGAAAATGGCGTTGAATACGTTGTAAACGAAGGCGATGGTGCTTTTTATGGCCCTAAAATTGATTTCCATTTGGAGGATTCCATCGGCAGAACATGGCAGTGTGGCACAATCCAGTTGGATATGCAGATGCCTGAACGGTTCGAATTGGAATATACAGCTGCTGACGGAAGCAAAAAGCGTCCTATTATGATTCACCGTGTTGCATTTGGTTCTATTGAGCGTTTTATTGGTATCTTAATTGAGCATTTTGCGGGGCAGTTCCCTGCATGGATTTCTCCTGTACAGGTAAAGGTTTTGCCTATTTCTGAGAAATTTGCTGATTATGCAAAGCAGGTATCTGATTCCTTGGATGCAGAAGGCATTCGTGTGGAGGTTGATTACCGTGCAGAAAAAATCGGTTATAAGATCAGAGAGGCAAGAAACGAAAGAGTGCCTTATATCATCGTTGTTGGCGAAAAAGATGTGGAAGCAAACAAGGTTTCCTTACGTACCAGAAAGAATGGTGACGAAGGTCAGGTTGATTTGGCAGATGTTATTGGCAGATTGAAAAAAGAAATTGCAGAAAGAAGCATGGACTAAGTTTTCAGGGGGTGCAGACAAAGCTTTGTCTGCACCCATTTATAAGTATTATTAAAAAATATGTTGACGAAATTGAAATAAAGTGATATAATTCTATGGTAATAAAGAAGAAGTTCCGCTTCTCACCTTATGGCATGAGCTGTATAAGGTTAATACACGAATTGTAAATCAGAGAGTTTACTCTGTTTTTCTGTGTGCGGCGGATTCTTCCGGCGCAATTTTTTTGCGTTCTTGCGGAATAACGGTACAATAATTTGGGAGGTGCTTTGCTATTACAGAATTAATGATCAACGAGCAAATCAGAGACAGAGAGGTAAGATTGATCGACGAAAATGGGGAACAGTTGGGAATCGTTTCTTCTAGAGATGCCCAGAAGCTTGCAGATGAAAAAAGGTTAGATCTGGTTAAGATTGCGCCAACTGCAAAACCTCCGGTTTGTCGTATCATGGACTATGGAAAATACAAATTCGATCAGGCTAAGAAAGAAAAAGAAGCCAGAAAGAAACAAAAAACCGTAGATGTCAAAGAACTTCGTTTGTCTCCCGGTATCGATACCCATGACGTTCAGGTAAAAGTAAAAAAAGCAAATGAATTCTTGAAGGATGGGGATAAGGTAAAGGTTAGCATTCGTTTTAGAGGACGTGAAATTGGTCATTCCAAAGCGGGCATGGTCATTCTGGAAGACTTTGCAAAAGAAACAGCAGAGTTTGGTGTGATTGAAAAAGAACCCAAGATGGAAGGCAGGAGCTTAGTTATGTTCCTTGCACCAAAGAGCTGATCCGCAGGAAGGAAGAAAGCAACAAGACACAAGCAGGTTTATCTGCTAGAATTATTTTAGGAGGATTAACATTATGCCTAAGTTAAAGACAAAAAAAGCAGCAGCGAAAAGATTTAAAATCACTGGCACAGGTCAGCTGAAAAGACAGAAGTCCAATACACAGCATATTCTTGGCAAAAAGTCCAGAAAGAGAAAAAGAAACTTGAGACACGCTACAACTGTTGACAAAACTGTATTGAACAGCATTAAGAAGAGACTGTTACCATACGCATAATTTCGAGTATATTTTTTAGGAGGACTTTACCATGGCAAGAGTGAAAGGCGCGTTAAACGCGAGAAAAAGACATAAAAAAGTATTGAAACTGGCTAGAGGTTATCGTGGTGCTAGAAGCAAGCAGTACAGAGTAGCAAAACAATCTGTAATGAAAGCTATGGCATTTGCATTTGCCGGAAGAAAACAGACTAAGAGAGAATACAGAAGCCTTTGGATTACAAGAATTAATGCAGCTGCAAGATTGAACAATATTTCTTACAGCAAATTGATTCATGGTTTAAAGATGGCTGACGTTAACATCAACAGAAAGATGTTGGCTGACTTAGCAGTTTCTGATCCTGCTGCATTTACAACATTGGTAGATACAGCAAAAGCTAAACTGTAATTAACATTTGAGAATCCGACCTTTTGTTAAAGCAAAAGGTCTTTTTTCATGCCCTTGCTAAGTAACCCTTTATTAGGATATAAAAGAAAACGGGAAGGAGGCTGTTAATGGGAATCGTTTTAACAAAAGCTTTTGGATTTTTATTTATGATTACAATGGGTTTTGTCTTAAAACGAGGAGGATTGTTCTCCCAAAAGGATACAGACCTTTTGACAAGGTTAATAATGAAAATAACGTTACCCATGGTAATTATAAGTAATTTTAGGACATTAAATCTAGACATCTCATTTCTAATGGATATTTTTATGGGAGTTGTTACAAACATTATTGCAATTGCGCTGATTTTATTTATAACCTGGAAAAGGCAACCAGCTGAACGTGCGTTTTTTATTATCAATGGCTCCGGTTATAATGTTGGCCTTTGTACATTGCCTTTTATGCAGAGCTTTTTCAAGGCTGATACGGTGGCTATTGTTTGTATGTTTGATGTAGGAAATGCAATCATGGTTTTCGGGATTACTTTTACCATTGCAACGTTGATTGCCAAGGGAAAGGGAAATGTGAAAGGAAAGGAAATTGCTAGAACGTTATTATCATCTATGCCCTTTGTAGCGTATTTGATTATGATTTCATTATGTGCACTAGGGATACGTTTGCCAAATCTTATATTTGATTTTGCAGGAATGATTGGTCAGGCAAACACCTTCCTTGCAATGATTTTAATTGGAATTATGTTTGAGCCAAAGATGAAAAAAAGTGTATTAAAGGACATGGGTAGTGTTTTTGTTTTGAGAATTCTAATTGCCTCAGTTTTTTCCTACATAATATATCATTATTTGCCAGGTCCCTTGTTGCATCGGCAAATACTTTCTATTGTGGTTTTTTCACCGATACTGAGCATTGCACCAATTTATACAGAGCGGTGTGGTTATGATCGCTCTGCTGCAGCAGTATTAAATTCTTTGATGCTTCCTTTTAGTTTAATTTTAATGACAATTTTACTGCTTGTTTTAAAATTATACTAATCAAAAAAGTGTTAAAACAAAATAGTGATTTAAAGGTTTATTCTGTGCAAATAGTTTAGTAATTATAAATTTGTTTAAGAATACATTGGTTTTTCGTGTTTTTCTTTGAATTTATATAAATGCTATGGTATAATTGCATTAAATTAAGCAAAAGATTTTTTCGGATAATTGTGAATTTAGCAATATAATATGATTTTGAGAAATTTTTTGCGCTCTCATTGTTGAAGTAAAAAGATAAAAAGATAGGGGATAATTTCATGATTGGAGAAAAAATTAAAGCTGCAAGAGTGGAAAAAGGTATCACTGCAAAGGATTTGGCAGAAAAGGCAGAGGTGACCCCGGGATATATTTCGCAAATTGAACGTAATTTAATCAGTCCCTCCCTCTCAGTACTAATGCGTATTGCAGAAGCCATTGAGATACCTTTGGTTTCTCTTTTCTCCCAAGAGGAGGAACAGGAGCAGGTTACGGTTATTACAAGAGATAATCGAACAAAAATTCAGTTTGCTGATATTAATATGGAATATCAATTTGTGACACCATACAGCAGAAATACAAATGCGTGTACAAAAATGGAAATGCTGTGTTTTAAGCTGGGTGCAAAAAGCTGGGGTAGCACTATGGTTCAGTATCATGAGGAAGCTGCAGAGTGTACTTTAGTTTTAAAGGGTATCCTGGAATATCATATTGGTGATAGTGTATACACTTTAAAAGAAGGGGACAGCATTTATGTTCCCCAGCAAACATACCATCAGTTGTATAACCCTGGAGATGAAGATGTGGAAGCAGTTGCAGTTATTTCACCAGCGTTGTATTAAATGAAAATTTGGAAAATAATTATATGAAGTAAAAAAACATTTTTTTCTTAGTATTTGTTGGATATTTTGCTTTTTAGCGCAAGCGGATATCTTTTGAATTAATTAGGATTAAATTAAAATTGGATGAACATATCTTTTGGCTTAAACTTGTACAAAAGATATGTTCTTTTTTTATTCAAAATTTCATATTTCGACAAAAAAATATATTTAAAGAGAACAATAATTTATTTTAAACTATAAAATTTACAAATACTAAAAAATGTTTAATATTTTATTGACATTTAAATATATTAAATATATAATCCTATTAAACTAAATTTAGTATTACTATTGCGCAGTAAAAAATGAAACGAAATATGCAGTATTAAGGAGGAATCATATGAGTATTTTATCATCAAAGAAATTTCAAAAGTACTTTGTTCCCGGCATTGTTTTTCAATCGTGCGTAATAGCTGGGGGTTACGGAACAGGGCGAGAGTTAGTGGAGTATTTTATGGGTTACGGCCCCTTGGGTGGTGTATTGGGAATGTGCATTGTTTCCTTACTAACCTGGTCAATCGTTTGTGGCGTTTCCTTTGCCTTTGCTCATAAATTTAAAAAATACGATTATAAGAATTTTATGAAAAAACTGATGGGGCCCGGTTGGATCGTATTTGAAATTGCTTACATAATTTTTATTTTGATTGTTTTGGCCGTTGTTTCGGCTTCTGCAGGTTCCATACTTCATGAACTTTTCGGTCTTAATAAGTGGGTTGGAATTATCGGAATGTCTGCCGCTGTATTTTTGTTAGTAATGAATGGGTCAGAGATGATTGAAAAAGTGTTATCTATGTGGTCCTTTGTATTATACGGTGTTTATTTTTTATTTTTAGTATTGGTAATTACAAGATTTAGCTCTGAAATCGGACAAAGCTTTGCTTCAGTTCCTGTAACAGGAAATTGGGCTTTTGGTGGTTTTCAGTATGCCTTCTATAATTTGGCAATTATTATTGCTGTACTCTATACCATCAGACACTGTGAAACTGAAAAAGAAGCCCTTACTTCCGGCTTAATTGCAGGTGTAATTGGTATTTTACCTGGCATTATCTTATTTGTGGCTATGGCAGGTTTTTATCCGACCATTATTGACCAAGAGCTCCCTGTAGATTACATTTTGTCTCAAATGAATATGCCTTGGTTGCGCTATGTTTTCCAAATTGTATTGTTCGGTACCCTGATTGAGACAGGATCAGGATTGATTTATTCTATAACAGACCGTATTGCCGAAGGCTATAAAAGTAGGGGTGGGGAAGCACCAAAGTGGACGACACCTGTGATAGCAGTGTTGCTTTTGGTAGTAACAACATTTATTTCTTCCTACGGACTGATTAATTTGATCGCAAAAGGCTATGGAACATTGGCGTGGGTATTCTTTTTCGTATATGTAATTCCTATTATGACGCTTGGTGTATATAAGCTGATGAAAAAAGCTTAAAAGAGTTAGTAGGGGCAATAACAAGGAGATGAAGGTAATGAGTTTAACAACAACAAAAAGTCAAGCTTGGATAGAGCGTGACAAAAAAGTAATGGCACCATGTCAGCATCTGTCCTATTATCCGTTAACGGTACAAAAGGTTGAGGGAGAAATTATTTTTGATCAGGACGATAATCAATTTATAGATTTTCTAAGTAGTGCGTCCTCTTTAAATTTAGGCAGCAACTTTCCTGCTGTTAAGGAGGCAATGAAAAATCAATTGGAGTTATATACACAGTATACACCTGCCTATATCAATAATACCCCTAACATTGCTTATGCGGAAAGGTTAACATCTGTTTATCCAGGGGGGATTCAAGCTAAGGTATGCTTTGGCAATTGTGGTTCTGATGCCAATGATGCAGCAATAAAATTTGCAAGAGCATATACGGGAAGAACTAAAATTATTACATTCATTAACGGATATCACGGTAATACCTATGGTTCTATGTCACTCAGTGCTGTTACAACAAGAATGCGCTCGAAAATGGGTCCTTTCCTTCCCGACATTTTTAATTTTCCTTTTTATGGTGATGATTTGGATGATGGGGTCTGTCAAAGGGACTGCACAAAAGAAATTGAAAGAGCCTTTGAAACGTATCTGCCGGCAGAAGAAGTTGCCGCTATAATCATTGAACCGATTCAAGGGGATGCCGGTCTAATTGCGGCCCATCAGATTTTCATGGATAAGTTGTATTCTCTTTGTAAAAAACATGGGATTTTATTTTTTTCCGAAGAAGTTCAACAAGGATTTTATAGAACAGGAAAATGGTTTTCGATTGAGCACTACAATATCGTTCCCGATGGAATTATATTAGGAAAATCTGTAGGGGCAGGTTTACCACTGGGTGTTTTTATGGCTAGAGAGGAAATTATGGAATCTCTGCCTGCTCCTGCACACCTGTTTACTTTGGGTGGTCATGCGCTGGCTTGTGCAGCAGGATGTGCTTCTTTTGATTATATGCAGGGAGAGGAATTCCAAGAAATTTTAGCCACAAATGAAAAAGCCATGGAAAGCTATTTGAATGATGTCATGAAAAAATATCCTGAAATGGCTACAAAAATAAGTGGTAAAGGAATGTCAAGAGGTCTGGTTTTGACAAAGAAAGATCCTGTGACTCATGAGCTTGTTCCAGATGAAATAGGAACCTATAAAGTATTGTATCGTTCATACGAAAAGGGCTTGGTTGTTATTTCTCTTGGTAAAAATGTTTTGCGTATTCAACCACCTTTGAATATTAAGCCTGAAAATCTCAGACGAGGATTTGAAATTATAGGAGAATCCATACAAGAATACTTAGACGGGAAAATCTCCGATGAAGTGTTGCAGTTTAGAAAAGGATGGTAAGTTTTTTAAACACAAGTATGAATACACACATAGTAAAGGGAGGGGATTTACACAATCCCCTCCCTTTTTTATATTTTACTAGGAAATCATTTCCTGTCCAATAGAATAAGTCCATTTTCCATTTTCCTTTTTTGCATCACAGTTGTTAAAATAATATGCGCCCAGAGAGGAACGCCACTTTTCAGCAGTAAAGGTGAAGTTCTCGTCCTCTGCTTTTGTTGATTCCAATTTCAATAGCATACCGTTTTCTAGTTCAGAAAATCCTGTATTTTTGTTGATAGTAATCAAATTTTCAGCAAGCAAATCATCATAAGTTGCCAATCTTGTTTCTATTAGCATATCACACCAAAGTAAATAAAGAAGGGCATTCTTTTCGCTGGGAGTAAGATTTTTGTCCTTTGTCAAATCCAAGGCAATATAGTCAATATCACTGTTTAAGCCGGAGTCGGTTTCATATAAATCCATAAAAATATCATGATAAAGACCCACAAAATCTTCCCCTTTTTCCAAAAACATGATGTAATCCACATTGGCAATGATCCCAGGATAAATTTCCAAAATTAAACCATCAAATCCAATTTCAACGATATCTCCGACGCTTAAATTTGAAGTTTCATCTGCAAATTCACTGGCTGAAATCTGATATAATCCATGTTCATCCTCTGTGTCAGCAACGAAAATACTGTCGCTATCTATCTTAATTATTTTACCTATCATAGTTTCTTCGGATTTTATGGAAGGTTTATGATTTGTTTCAACAACTTGGGAATTGTCGGAGGAATTAGGTTCTTTTATTTTCTCATTCGAACACCCGGTGTACAAAAATAAACAGCAAATGAATGCGGCAAAGCAGAAATATTTTTTCATTTTTTCGTCTCCTTTTTAATTTTCTTATTAAGACGATAAAAATGAGTAAATGTTTCAACTTAATATAAAAAAATGCAAACTTCAATTTAAGTGAAGCATACTTACGTTATGAACACTGAAATCAGCAAAGCCCATTTTCTAACTTAACAAAAGCTTCCAAAGCAACAAGTATCTCGTTTTTTTCACCTTGTACGGAGAGGGATTCACCGTCTATATAATTTGCAATACTATCAAAGGTGTCTCCTTGGTATTCTACAATATTATTTAAAATGGAAGCAGTTTTGGCTCCTCTTAAATGGCCAATTGTAAATAAGGCGGCTGTTTCCATATCACAGCCAAGGACACCCATTTTTGACCAATACGCATCAATTGCATCCTCATTATCTGTATAGAAACTGTCATGGCTTCTGGCAATTCCGGTATGAAAGGGGATGTTTTTTTCTTTTGCAGCTTCTATGCAGGCAAATAAAAGATTTGTGTCAGGCACAGCAGGAAACATGGAATCTACATAAGTTTTCGATGCACCGTCATCACGCACAGCACCGCTTACCAAAATAATATCCCCCATTTTTACCCTTGGTTGTAAACTGCCACAACTTCCAATGCGGATCATTGCTTCCACACCGATTTTGCACAGTTCCTCTACACCAATTCCCGTTGAAGCGCCCCCCATACCGGTGGACATTGCTAATATTTTAATTCCTTTATAGGTGCCCACTAAACTTCTGTATTCACGGTTAAACATCAGTTCTTGAACATTTTCCAAAAAAGGAGAAATTCGGTCCAATCTGCCTGGGTCGCCGGGAAGCAGCGCATATTTTATGCCGAGAGAATCATCCAATTGAATATGGGGTTGTAGGTTTGCCATGTGTGTTCCTCCTTGATTTATGTTCTTTTTTTATAATTTACCTTAATTTTTGAAAAAATGCAATGTTGCACTTCATATAAATTGAATCTCTTAGAAGAATATGCTAAAATCATTGGAAGAAGAGGGAAGGAAAAGCCTTGTGCTTTTAAGGAGGAAAACATGGTTTATTTTATTTTTTTGATCTTGGCTGGAATTTTCCAAGGGTTCATGGTTTCATTAAATGGGCAGTTGGGGAATTATTACAGCCTTTTTGGTATCTGTTTTTTTGTTCATATTATTGCCGCAGTTCTTCTTTTTTTATATATAACATTAAAGGAGAAAAAAAAGATTACTTTTAGAGGCGTGCCAAAGTATGTTTATACCGTAGGCTTTATGGGGGTAATCATGGTGGCAACCAGCAGTTGGTGTACCTTGCATATTGGGGCAACGGCAATGTTAAGCTTATCGGTCATAGGGCAAATGATTTCCTCGGCCATTGTTGATCATCGGGGATGGTTTAATGCAACCGAAAGGCCGTTTCACCTTAAGCAGCTCCCTTGCTACTTACTTGTGTTAGCTGGTGTTCTGGTTGTTGTTTACGGTTAAGGAGGCAAAATAATATGATGTTTTATGTGGTTGCAATTGCCAATGGGTTTTTAAATACAATCAATAAAATGGTGAATGTAAAAGCGGGGGAATGCTTGGGAACAGCAAGGGGAGCGTTAATAAATTATATTGAAGCAACTTTGATTGCCTTTTGCTTTGTATATATTACCGGTAAAGGCGGCGAATTTAGCCTTGCCCACGTGAGAGAGGTTCCTTTTTTGTATTATATGGGTAGTATTTGTGGTTTGATTGCCATGATTTTTTTAATTATTGGAACAGTAAAGGCCGGCGCAATGACATCCACTGTCTTAATGCTTTTTGGTCAGCTTAGTACATCTATTGCGCTGGATTATGTTTTTTTTGGAACTTTTCGTCCCATTCAAATATTGGGGATTTTTTTAATTTTGTTAGGAATTGCTTGGAAGGAAAAAATTCGGGAAAAAGAATTTAAGGAAGCTGTTCTAAATAGAGAAGAGGAGGAAACAGAATGAAAATATTGAATTTTGGATCTTTGAATATGGACTACGTTTATGAGGTGGATCATTTTGTTCAACCGGGGGAAACAATGTCCTCAAAAAGCCTTTTTGTAAATTGTGGTGGGAAGGGCTTAAACCAATCTATTGCTGCTGCAAAGGCCGGAAATATGGTCTATCACGCTGGTTTTGTTGGCAAAGGCGGCGAAATTTTGGAAGGAAAACTTGCCGAAAATGGCGTAGACATTGCCTATTTGGAAAAGATTGAGGAAAGCACTGGACATGCAATGATTCAGGTGGATTGTAACGGACAAAATTGTATTTTACTGTATGGTGGTACAAATCAACTTCTCACAAAGGAATATATTAACGAAACGTTGGATCATTTCGGCAACGAGGGTCTTGTTTTACTTCAAAATGAAACAAATTTGGTGGGTTATATCATAGAAGCGGCCCATAAGAGAGGATTGCAAACAGCTTTAAATGCTGCACCTATGGATGAGAAGGTCTTAGAATATCCTCTGGAGCTTTTGGATTGGTTGATTGTGAATGAGGTTGAAGGCAAGCAGATAGCAGGTTGTGAAAAAGACGAAGAAATTTTACCTGTTTTAAAAGAAAAGTATCCCAGTGTCAATATTCTTCTAACCCTTGGAAGCAAAGGCGCCATTTGTGCTTCCGCCGCCGAAACTTATAAAATCGGTTGTTTTCAGGTTGATGTGGTAGACACCACAGCAGCAGGGGATACTTTTAGCGGGTTCTTTTTGTATGGCGTGTTAAACGGAAAATCAATTCCCGAAGCCTTATTGTTGGCAACAACAGCAAGTACCTTAGCCATCGGCAAAAAAGGCGCATCTGATTCCGTTCCGTTGAAAGAAGAAGTGGAACAGGTATTGAAAGAAGAAAAATTTGGGGTTTTGGTGGCAGAGAAAATTGACTAAAGGAGGGACTTGTGTGGAAAAGGTATTATTTGTGAATTGCTGTATTCGTAAAGAAGATTCTCGTACGAAAAAACTAGCGGATTTTTTTCTAAATGAGCTGAAAAAAACAGGGGCTTATGAGATTACAGAGCTTTCTCTTATGGATGAAGGAATGACTTATCTGTCAGAGGGGTTTTTTCACCAAAGAGATGAATTATTGGCAAAAAAAGATTTTTCTCACCCTCGTTTTCGTTATGCCCGGGCTTTTGCTCAGGCGGATAAACTTGTTGTGGCTGCTCCCTTTTGGGACTTGAGCTTTCCTGCTTTATTAAAAGTATATATAGAAAATTTGTGTGTCGAGGGTATAACTTTTGCTTGTAATGAACAGGGCTGTTTTGGTACCTGCAAAGGGGATCATTTGGTTTATATCACTACTCGAGGCGGGTTTTACGAAGGAACACCCATGGAAATGGGTTCAAGATACATAGAAGCCATGTGCGGATTTTTTGGGATTCAACGATATGATTGTATTTCGGCCGAGGGCTTGGATATGGGATTGCGCCCGGTAGATATAATTTTACAAGAGGCTATGGAACAAGGGAAAGAGATAGCAGTAAACTTTTAAACACAGAATCGAGGGTTTTAATGGAAAAAATGATGAAAGCAGTTGTATATAAGGGAAATGGTGAGATTTCCTTGGAAGATCGTCCTATGCCTGTGATTCAACAGGATAGAGATGCCATTGTACGTGTAACCAGATCGACCATTTGCTCCAGTGATTTGCATATTAAGCATGGTTCCGTACCCAGAGCGAAGGAAAATACTGTTTTAGGTCATGAATTTGTGGGTGAAGTAATTGAAATCGGCAAAGGTGTAAAGCATTTTCAAGTGGGCGATCGTGTATCTGTAAATGTGGAAACTTTCTGTGGGGAATGTTTTTTCTGCAAACAAGGTTATGTAAATAACTGTATTCATGGAGGATGGGAACTGGGTTGTTGTATTGATGGAGGACAAGCTGAGTTTGCTCGTATTCCTATGGCTGACCAAGGACTTACTAAAATCCCTGATGATGTTTCTGACGAGGATGCATTATTTAACGGTGATATTTTAGCAACGGGTTATTGGGCGGCAAGTATTGGGGAGCTGAAACCTGCGGACACAGTAGTTGTTTTAGGAGCCGGACCCACGGGAATTTGTACCTTATTGAGTATTAAATTATATAGCCCTGCTACGGTAATTGTTGTAGATACAAACAACGAGAGAATGGCCTTAGCAAAAGCCCAGGGGTTGGCTGATATTTGTCTAAATCCTTTGGAAGTAAATATAGAAGAGGAAATTTTGAGCCTAACGCAAGGAAGAGGGGCAGACCGTGTATTTGAGGTTGCCGGTGGGGAAAATACCTTCCAGTTGGCATGGCAGATTGCTAGACCTAATGCCATTGTCGTTTTGGTTGCACTTTACGAAAAAGAACAAATGTTGCCTTTGCACCAAATGTATGGAAAAAATCTTGTATTTAAAACAGGTGGTGTGGATGCAAACTCCTGTGATGATATAATGAAAATGGTACAAAGCAAAAAAATAGATACAAGTTGTTTAATTACCCATCGGGCGCCTTTAAACAACGTTATGGAAGGCTATCGTATTTTTGAAAAAAAGTTGGATGGGTGTATAAAATGGGTGATTACACCCTACGAACGAAATTGATGATGAATGATAACGGAAAGCTAATAAAAGAATAAAAGATAGTACAACGCAATGTATGATTCATCAAGTGGGGGCAGATATCTTATGGGATGTCTGCTTTTAAACCATAGAGTCATTTTTCATTCTATTATATACTCATGAAAAAAGGAGGGGGAGCATGAAGTTTTTTCATATTGGAGATTTGCATCTGGGTAAAAAAATCTATGATTTTTCCATGATAGATGACCAAAAATACATTCTTTCTCAAATATTGAAAAGGGCAGAGGAGGAGGACATTGACGGTATTTTTATTTCAGGGGATGTGTACGATAAGGGTGTTCCCCCTGTGGAGGCCGTAAATTTATTAGACGAGTTTCTGACTGAACTTGCTAAGCGCAATATCGCAATTTTTATGATAGCCGGAAATCATGACTCTGCACATCGTTTGAATTTTGGAAGTCGTCTTTTTCAGGAGAACAAAATTCATATTTCCGGAAGTTTTAATGGCAGGCTTGAACCAATTATTCTGCAGGATGAATTTGGGGAAATTGAAGTTTATCTATTGCCATTTATTAAACCTGCACTGGTAAGTCCTTATTATCAAGAGGAAATGCCCACATATCAGAGGGCAGTAGAAATTGTCTTACAAGGGACAACATTGAGAAAAAAATGTAGAAATATTCTATTGGCACATCAATATGTAACATGGCATGGTACGGCAGAGCAGAGTGACTCCGAAACTTACTCTTTAGGTGGTTTGGATGAGGTGGATGCCGGAGTTTTTTTTGATTTTGACTATGTTGCTTTGGGGCATTTGCATAGTCCGCAAAGAATTGCCAAAGATGAAATACGCTATGCAGGATCTCCCCTTGCCTATTCTTTTTCTGAGATTAGACGCAAAAAAAATATTACAAAACTAGAGCTGAGGGAAAAAGGCGATATAAAAATGGAGTTTATCCCCCTGATACCGAAACGCCCTTTGCGAGAAATGAAAGGGCCTTTACAAAGCCTTATAGACGCAGGAAGGAAAGAAGGCGGTTCGGAGGATTATATTCGGGCAATTTTAACAGATTCTATGGCACAAAATGACCCTGTGGGGCAGCTGCGAACGATATATCCGAATTTAATGACAATGGAGATGGAAAACAGCGGCAGCTACAAAGAAAAAGAGCTTGCCTATTCTGCGGAGGATACTTCACCACAGGAATTGTTTGATATCTTTTTTCAAAGGCAAAATCAGAAAGAAATGGACGAAATACAAGAAAAAGTTGCAAAAAATACTTGGGAAGATTTGGGGGATGAAATGGAATGAAGCCAATACACTTAACCATATCTGCTTTTGGTCCCTTTGCCAATAAAGTCGAGATTCCCTTTGAAAAACTTGGGAAAGGGGGGCTTTTTCTTGTTAGTGGAGACACCGGAGCAGGGAAAACAACAATTTTTGACGCAATCTGTTTTGCTTTATTTGGAGAGACCAGTGGTTCTAATCGTGGCATCGACAGTGTACGCAGTGACTTTGCACCGGATAAAGCCAAAACATTTGTGGAATTATTATTTCAGCATAGGGGGAAGGTTTATTGTGTTACCCGAAATCCTGCGTATCGTCGTCCGAAAAAAAGCGGTGAAGGGACGACAATGGAGGTTGCTGATGCGGTTTTATATTGCGGGGATACTACAATTTCAACAGGGTTTGTACAGGTGAAAAAAGCCGTTGAAGATCTTTTGGCTGTAGATGCAAAACAATTTAAGCAAATTGCAATGATTGCCCAAGGTGAATTTTTAAAGCTTTTATACGCCGATAGCGGTGAAAGAGGGACAATCTTTCGTAAAGTATTTCATACCGATCTTTATGCCGATTTTCAACAAAGATTAAAAGAAGCAGAACGGCAAAATAGAATTGAATATGAGGATAGCGAAAAGAGATTACTCTATTATTTGCAGCAACTTTCTAACCATGAGACGATGGATGAAAAAAGTATGTTATACCAGGCAGAAGTTATACTGGAAAATGAGGAAAAAGAGTTTATTTTTTCTCAGGAAAAAATAAAAAAATTAAAGCTGGAAAAGGAGTCTTACGCAAAAAAAGAACAAGAAATAACTGCTCTTATCAGTAAAGGCGAGATCAATAATAAACGTATTGATGATTTGGAAGAAGCAAAGCAAGAATTGCTTATCTTATCAAAAGAAAAAGAAGGTAACACAACGAAGCAAAATTTTCTTGTGAAGCAAAGAATTGCCCAAGATTATCTTTTACCATTACAAGAAAACATGCTTCGTGAAGCTGAAGCATTGGAAGAGGTCAAAAATCAGGTTTTCAATATTACAAAAAAATTAGAGGTACTGTACCCTGTTTTAAAAGAAAAGGCGGAAGAAAGAGAAAAATTTGAGAGGGAGCAGCCAAAACTGAATGAGGATAGGATTCGGTTGAAAAGAATGGAAAGGGATTTTGCTGATTATTCCAGAAAAGAAAAAATAATTGAAGAAAGAAACATTTTGCTGCGAGAAAAAGATACCTTTGAAAACCAGGCAAAGGAAATGCAAATTAAGCTGGATATTTCAGAAAAAAGAATGAATGAGATAAAATTGAAGTTGGAAGAGAAGCCTATTTGGGAAAAACGAGAGTTGATAACATCTCAAATGATTCAGACAAAAAAAGAGTTTCTGAATCGAATGAAACAGATTCTTACTTTGCAAGAAGGGCTTAAAATCGATGAAAAAACCTTAGAAGATATGCGAATAGAATACAAAAAGGCTGATTTAGCCTGGAAAGCTGCAAGGCACCATCGAGAGAATGTGGAATCTGCTTTTTTGGCAGAACAAGCGGGTATTCTAGCATCCAAGCTGACAGACGGCGAAGCATGTCCTGTTTGCGGTTCTAAGGAACATCCTCAAAAAGCAGTACTTTCTTTTCATGCCCCTACAGAAAAGGAATGGAAAATTGCCAAGGAGCAGGAGGATTCTACCCACAGGAAATTGCAGGAATTTGCTACGGAAGGGAAGGGCCTTTTGGCGAAATGCCAGTTGCAAAAAGAATCTATTTTAAAAGTGTATGGGGAATTGTCAACAACAGAGGAAACTTTTTATGAGGATCTTAAAATTCTTGAGAAAGAGATCAATCGCTTGGAAATGGAGCTCAAGACGCAAAAAAAAGAACTCCTGGAGTTTTTAAAAGTGGAACAAGTTCAAGAAAATGAAAAAGCAGTGTTTTTGCAATTAAAAGAGAAATTGGAAAATATTGATGGAAAAATCAAAGAAATCGTGGAAAAAAATAGCCTGTTACAAGGGGAGCTTGTAACCTTGGAAGAACGGCTTGAACAAAATACCACTTCTGACCAGGCAAAAACGGCAATTGAAACGTTACGGCGTTATATTGAAAAAGGGGAGAATGAATATAGCCGAATTCTTACACTTTATCAAGAAAAAAAAGAGGAAGTGCAGAAGCTAGAGACCCGGTTGGATGAGACAAAAAATTTGGAGATACAAGGAAAAAAACGAATGGAGAAGGCAAAAGGAAGCTTTGAATCAATGATCGTTGAAAAAGGTTTTGCTTCAAAAGAAGAATATAATTTAGCTTTGCCAGAATCCAGAGAGGCTTTGGAAAAAGATGAGCAAAAAATCCGTATTTTTTTTAATAAACTTAACCAACTTCAGGACTTTATACAACGAACAGAGTCAGGAGAAAAAGTTGAAAAAACTGACCTGGAAAAACTTCATTCAGAAAAAAATGAAACAGCTTTTCGTTTACAGGAATCAGACCATATCCTTGAAGAGTTAAGCAGAAGTATTGCTGTAAAAGAAATTGCATTGAAAAAAGGAAAACAAGAGTTAACAGTGCGTCAGAAGATGGAAAAGCAGTATTTGCCAATTCTTGAACTTTCAAAAACGGCAAATGGAGAGCTTTCCGGAAAAGATAAAATTACTTTTGAGTCCTTTGTGCAAGGATTTTACTTCGACCGTGTGCTTCGTGCTGCAAACTTACGTTTAGGCGAAATGACGGGGGGACAATATCATCTTTCCCGTGCCGAAAATGCTTCAGATAGACGGAGTCAAAGTGGTTTAGAAATGGAAGTAATGGACTTTTTCACCGGAAAAAGCCGCTCCGTGAAATCTCTTTCCGGCGGTGAGGCATTTAAAGCCTCCCTATCTTTGGCCTTAGGGCTTTCTGATGTGATTCAGCGTCATGCAGGAGGGGTTCAAATTGATTCCATGTTTATTGATGAAGGCTTTGGCGCTTTAGACGAACATTCCAGAGAGCAGGCAATTCATGTGTTACAGCGTCTTTCTTATGGGAATAGACTTGTAGGTATTATTTCTCATATTACAGAACTAAAGGAGAATATTGATAAAAAAATATTGGTTCAACGGGGGTTGTCAGGAAGTTCTGTAGAAGTAATTGTTTAGTTTTTCGTTTCAAAGTCAATTTTTCTGTAATTTCATTTTAAGAATTAATTTTAGAATTTAAGGATGCAAACAAAATGAACCTCTTTTATTTAATGGAAAGCCCAAGGGCAACCACAAAAAATAAAGGAGGTTTTGCTTTGTGATAATCTTGGAAAATAGGCGTACTAAAGTTTCTTCCTAATGTGCAGACTTTGAAATTAGATACGTTTGGATAGCGTTAAAATAATTATATTACTGGATTTCATTAGACACCACGGATTTTTTTAGAGACAGCTTTTCCCCATGGCGTTTTAATAAATGTAACTTTTCTGCCTGAGCCTTTGCATGGCTTTTTCGGTTGACACCCGGTTTTCAGTTTCAATACCTGCGGTTTTGCAGTCGATATGGGTTTTATGGGTTGCGTCTGTTGTTTCAAAAAACGAGGTATTGGATGGCCTGGGTCCGTATGGCCAGAATTAAATTGTTTAGAAATGCTACATCATTATCACAACCACATTTGTTCAACAGATGTAAAAATGCCCCAACCCTCATCTTTACAACGTGTATGACACAGGATGTCAGCTGGTTCTTCATTCTTCTGAGCAAAGGAAATTTGCACCATTTTTTTTGTAAAATACTGGTAATGCCACATCGCACAGATGTCCACTTTCGTTTTGGAGCTTTTTCTTGAAGCCAGGTTTTCACAACTTCTCTATTTCCCAAACGAAGTTGGATACGGCAAATCATTGCAAGGATGTTTGGCAGGAAGGCGGTGGAGACGGACACCGGAAAAGTTTTTCTGGACTGTGGCTTACTATCTGAAAAAATACTTATTCTTTTAGAACGATCACGCTTTTCCATTATAGGAATGATACAAACACATGATTTTATTTTGAGCATATTTTAATCAAAGATAGGAGGTGGAAAAAATGGAATGGTCGGATAAAAAAATTCTTGTTATTGGGGGAGATCAGAGACTTCTTTATTTGGCTGATTTATTAAAAAAATCCTTCTTATTGGTTCAATCCTATGCTTTGAATGGTGCGGATCGATTAGAGGGAATTGAAAAGGCTGATTCTTTAGAAAGTGCAATGGAAAAAGCCGATATTGTTATTGCACCTGTTCCTTTTACGAAAGATGGTGTTCATTTGTTGACTAAGGATAATACAATCGTTTTATTGAAGGATTTTAGCAAAAATTTGCGAGAAAACAGCATTGTGTTTGGTGGAAATATTCCAAGCAACGTACTGGAATCAGCGAAAATGAAAAATGTTGAGTGCTTTGATTTTATGAAAATGGAGGATGTAGCACTGGAAAACGCAATTACCACGGCAGAAGGGGCAATTGCAGAAGCCATAGCCTTAAGTACCCAAAATGTAAATCAGGAACATTGTTTGGTATTGGGATACGGGCGGTGTGCACAGGCGATTGCAGAGAGATTGAAAGGATTAAATGCTAAAGTGACCATTGGGGCAAGAAAAGAAGAAGCGCGTAAAGATGCAATGGCACAAGGTTATCAAGGGGTTTCACTGGGAGAATTACAAGCTCTTATTTCCCGTGAACAATTCGTTTTTAACACAATTCCGGCGATGGTGTTAGATGCAGAACTTATCGAAAAAATGGACGCGGATTCAATTATTATTGACATTGCTTCAGCGCCGGGGGGGACAGATTTTGACGCCTGTGAAAGAACGGGTATCAAAGCGAAATTATCACTTGGCATTCCTGGGAGATATTCGCCAAAAACAAGCGCAAACATCCTGCTTAGGGGGATTAAGGCTTCATTAGAATTAAAAATTTAGGGGGAGTTTATCTTGAAATTAGAAGGGAAAAACGTTGGATTTGCAATTACCGGTTCTTTTTGCACATTTGATAAAATTATGAAAGAGCTTGAAAGATTAAAACAAGAGAAGGCCAATATCATACCCATCTTATCTACCAATGCTGCAACTATGGATACAAGATTTGGGAAAGCTGAAGATTTCATGCAAAAAGTAGTTGAGATTACAGGAAACGAACCAGTTTTAACAATTGTAGATGCCGAACCTCTTGGCCCTCAGGGAATGTTAGATATATTAATTATTGCACCATGTACAGGCAATACCATTGCGAAATTAAGCAATGGAATTACCGATACCTCTGTTCTCATGGCGGCAAAGGCGCATATGCGAAACAATAAACCCTTAGTAATTTCCATTTCTACAAATGATGCTTTGGGATTAAATTTAACCAATATCGGATGTTTAATGAACACCAAAGGCATTTATTTTGTGCCATTTCAGCAAGATAATTATGAGGGTAAGCCTAAGTCCATGATCGCAAAGACGGAACTAATTGTTCCAACTTTAGAGCTTGCTTTTGATGGAATTCAAATTCAGCCTTTATTACAATAGTGAAAGAAAAGCCAGTACCATTTTGCCAAAGGATGGTTGGTTTGCAGATATAAAGAGCCAGTTAGTTGTGCATCAAAGACAAGATACAGTATCCTTTGAGTATTGCTTAAATAACGAAATTTTTTTTCCAAAAGCAGAGATTAGCTTTCGATCCTTTTTACGTTGTGCTTTTTTTTTCAATGCAACCCATATCCTGTAAGTATAATCGGGATCATTCGCATTAACTGCAGGGGCTATAAATCTGCTGATTCAGTTTGTTAAAAGCTTCCGGCATTGTTCCTATGCACTTGAACACTGTGTAGGTATGTGCCGGAAGTTCCACTAATACAAGGTTTTTCTATAATCAGGATACTATTATTGTGTTTGCTGATGCAATAGTTTGAATTTGCTTTGTTTCCGTTTTTACCGAAGCTTATATTACCAATGCAATTTTGGGAGATATCATTCTTTGGAATGTATTTGCAAAGGCCAAAATCGTTTCGTTTGTTTTACACTGTTCCTATAGATCAGAAATTTTTCCACTGTCCAGAATCAGTTTTATGCAGAGGCGGAAAAAACATTTTAGATGAGCAACCCCTTGTGCTCGGTAGGTAGTACGCTGTGAAAGCGTGTAAAAGCGTGGTGATCCAGTATTTTTTCTTTAAGAACTAAGTTTTTTTAGGCAAGGGAAAGGCGGTGCATGCAGATATAGTCCAATTGTAACTTGGGTGCATTATCTTAATAAATCGTCAAAAAAGGAAGAATTATGTAGATATTTTGTTTTCCTAATTTTATTTATTTTAAAAAGTTTTTATTGACAAACAAAAATCAGATGCTATAATAAAACAAATCAAATATAAAAGGCTATGACGAAGAGGGCTGAGCTGTTGCGTTCACAGAGAGTCGGGGATGGTGCGAACCGATAATAAGATTGCTTAATGTCTATGGCTTCTGAGCTGAAGGTTCGAAAACATGTAAATGTCGGTAGGCTCCTTCCGTGATTGCTGCGTAAAGGCATAGGGCTTGTTGGAGCCTGAGAGGTGGCATTATTTTTTAATGCAATTTGAGTGGTACCGCGGGAATATCCCGTCTCAAAGTTTAACTTTGAGGCGGGTTTTTTTATTTCAAATAAAACGAAGGAGGTAATACATGATGAGTGATTTCAGAATTGAAACAAAATGCGTACAGGGAGGGTATACTCCACAAAACGGTGAACCCAGACAAATTCCTATTATTCAAAGCACCACATTTAAATACGCAACCAGCCAGGAAATGGGGAAACTCTTTGACCTAGAGGCGAATGGATATTTTTATTCAAGATTGCAAAATCCTACTTGTGATTATGTAGCAGCAAAAATTTGCGAAATGGAAGGCGGTACTGCGGCTATGCTGACTTCTTCCGGGCAAGCGGCCAACTTCTTTTCTATTTTTAATATTGCAACTTGCGGGGATCATGTTGTTTCCTGCTCAACCATATATGGAGGCACCTACAATTTATTTTCCGTTACAATGAAAAAAATGGGGATTGACTTTACATTCATTACCCCTGATTGCACAGAAGAAGAGTTAGAAGCTGCATTTAAACCCAATACGAAAGCTGTATTTGGAGAAACCATTGCTAATCCTGCGCTAACAGTTCTTGATATTGAGCGTTTTGCAAATGCGGCACATGCCCATGGGGTACCCCTTATTATAGATAATACCTTTGCTACCCCTGTGAATTGCCGTCCATTTGAGTGGGGGGCGGACATTGTAACACACTCCACAACAAAATATCTTGATGGGCATGGTTCGGCAGTAGGCGGTTGCATTGTGGATTCCGGTAAGTTTGATTGGAAAGCGTATGCAGAAAAATATCCGGGGCTTTGCACACCGGATGACAGTTATCATGGGATTACTTATGTGGAAAAATTCGGGTTAGAGGGAGCTTTTATTACAAAAGCGACTGCACAGCTTATGAGAGATTTTGGTTCTTGCCAATCTCCTCAATCAGCTTTTCTTTTGAATCTGGGGCTGGAAAGCATCCATGTGCGAATTGCCCGTCATTGTGAAAATGCCCTTGCAGTTGCGAAGTTTTTGAAAGAAAACGATAAAATTTCTTGGGTTGTATACCCTGGATTGGAAGGAGATAAATATTACAAGACGGCGAAAAAGTATATGCCCGATGGTACTTGCGGCGTAGTAAGCTTTGGTGTAAAAGGAGGAAGAGATGCAGCGGAAAAATTTATGAGCGGTCTCAAGCTTGCCTCCATTGCTACCCATGTTGCGGATGCAAGAACCTGCTGTTTGCACCCTGCAAACGCAACCCATAGACAAATGAATGAAGAAGAATTAATTGCGTGTGGTATATCCGGAGACTTGGTTCGTTTTTCCTGTGGGCTTGAAAATGCACAAGATTTAATTGATGATATTACCCAGGCATTAGATGCTATCCAATGAGCAAAAAAATTTCCATGTGCTTCAGACCAAGAACTTTGTGAAGCCCATGACTTTAGTAATAAATTTGATAAAGAAAGGAAAGCGGTGATAGAAAATGCCAATCAAAATACCCAATGAATTGCCGGCAGTAAAGGTATTGTCAGAAGAAAATATTTTTGTTATGACTGAGCATAGAGCCATAAACCAGGATATACGCCCTTTAAAAATATTGTTGCTCAATCTGATGCCAACAAAAGTTGATACGGAAACACAAATTTCCAGACTTTTAGGGAACACTCCTTTGCAAATTGAGCTTGAGTTAATTCATATTAAAACGCACATCACTAAGAATACCCCCAGTGAACATTTGCTGGCCTTTTATAAAACATTTGATGATGTAAAGGGCGAAAAATTTGATGGGTTCATTATTACTGGTGCCCCCGTTGAAAAAATGGGGTTTGAAGAAGTAGACTATTGGGATGAGCTGAAAGAAATAATGGAGTGGAGCAAGACGAATGTACACAGCACGTTTCATATATGCTGGGGTGCCCAAGCAGGACTATATTATCATTTTGGTATTCCCAAGTATGAAATGAAGGAAAAGCTTTTTGGTGTATTTCCCCATGTAATCAAACGGAAAAACTCTATGCTTTTTAGGGGGGCGGATGATATATTTTTTGCACCCCATTCACGATACACAACAGTAAATAAGGAAGATATTTTAAAAGAAAAATCTTTGGAAATCTTGGCGTATTCAAAGGAAGCGGGGGTATATGCTGTTTCTACTTTAGATGGCAAACAAATTTTCATTATGGGTCATTCCGAGTATGATCCGCAAACATTAAACAACGAATATATCCGAGACAAAAATGCAGGGTTGCAAACGGCAGTCCCATGCAATTATTTTCCCTATGACGATGACACAAAAGAGCCTCTGGTTCGTTGGCGTGCCCACGGAAATTTACTTTATTCCAATTGGCTGAATTATTATGTCTATCAGACCACACCTTATGATATTACAAAAATAAGTCATTAATCCAGTGTTTTCAAGGGATTAGAGGATTTTGAATGTATTCTAAAACTATCGTAAAGTATCGTAAATAGCATTGTTTGGTGTAAAAATGGGGTATGAGAAAGACCATTAAATAATATTTTAGACATCTGCATAAGTGTCTGTGTGTAATTAGAAATGTGAGCATACAGGCACTTATTTTAGTGCCTAAATTAATCAAATTTAGAAGTACATAGGGCAAAGGAAATGGGTAGTTAAAATCTATATCTCAACTGCTGTCTATGATGAAAAATGACATATTCAGAGTGCAGAAGAACAAAAGATTTGGAGACGTTCGAATAAGCGTTGATAAAGACATTTGCGGGTAAATATTGAAAATACAACAAGAGCTACTGCATTTAAAAATACAGTGGCTCAGTTTTGTCGAATATTAAATTATAGGATTTTATTCGCACACAGGATAATTGATCTATGTTAAATCTTCCCATAGAATCGTTGAAAATGTTTTGTATAGCACGTTTTTAGCACCTTTTTTTAAATAATAAAGTGAGTCGTCTTTTTTTGAAAACAATTGCCTCTCGACTTGTTTTTCACCATTAAAAGTTTTTTTGTGGCTTTCCACAATAAAGTATTCACAAGATTTGTCAGGGAGGATTTCTTCCGGTACCTTTTCGGGCAGATATTCATTTTTTGTAATGATATTATTTTCGCTGTCCATTTGATAAATAGCTATTTTTTCTGTGGGATTTATTGTTGCAATTGATAGCTTTATGCTTGCTGTATATGTGGTTGTTATTTTATTATCTGTTATACTTGCAGAGTCCTCCATGGTGTTGGTGAAAAGTTCACCCTCGTCGAGATTATCACTTGAAAAACCTTGACCGCTTAGCAAATACACCTTGCCGTCATTGCTTTGATAGACAGGATTTGTAAAAAGTGTCTTTGACATTGCTCCTGATGCAATGTATATCGTTCCTTCGAGCTCTATGCCTTTCTCATTATCTCCGACGTTCACATGATATTTTAAGTCAGAAATTCCATTATGGGAGCTACTTGAAGAATAACTGTCCCCTGTAACCGGATCGATTATTGTGGGAGAAAACATGGAAATGCCATCCACACCTTCAAAAACATACTTGTAATTTGTATGCTTTTCGCCGTCTGTTGTGGTTATCTCCTCATCAACCAATGTTGCATATAATCGGTCATTGTATTGATTGTCAGTACCATCTATTTTAATTTCCCCACCGTTTGCAAGTTTGCCGATATTGTCATTAAGGTAGCCTTCAAAATCAAATAAATCAATATACTCGTAAGAAACAAACACACCGATCAGTCTGTCATTTATCTTCGCTTGCGCTAAATCCTCATGAGCAAGCTGACAGCCGGTAAAACCAACCATTGTAACTATGGCAAGAATTATGCAGATTATTTTATTTTTCATCACTGGTGTCCTCCAAAACTCCATTAAATTTTAATATGTCACCAACATCACATTCGAGGTAGTAGCAGATTTTATTTATTGTGCTAAACCGCACCCCTTTTGCTTTTCCGCTACGGAGTATAGATAGATTGGCTTCGGTAATCCCGATCAAATTGCACAGTTCCTTTGATGTCATATTTTTTCTTTTGAGTATTTGTTCAATGTGTATTTGTATAGCCATATCCTCACCTCATATAATGCTGTTATTATCATCTTTAAGTTCTTTGCCCTCACTGATAATTTTGGAAAAAATAAGAATTGCCAAGGCAAAGATAATAGACAGAACAGGGATCGTTATATTACTGTTGATTTGATGAAGGTTGGAAGCAAAGAGAAATTGTGAAATATTGAATATCATTGCGCTTAAAACTGTTACTATAAGGGATAATTTACAAACACTTGATAGTTTATGCGCTGCTATAACTGTTTTTTCAGTATATCGGTCTGTGGAAAAGCCCTTTACAAATAGAATAGCGAAAAGCACGATTATAATATTACCTAAAAGAGGAATGATGTCCACAAGCATACCTAAAAACATAAAAGCATATGTCATTCCCAGCATATCATGGTTTCCCGCATTTGCTGCCTGTAAGGCTTTGATAGACGCCCCAAAGCTAATCATACTGGTGTACAAAACAGAGTAAGCAAATACAATGTTAACTGCCCAAAGCAGTAGAATAAGGTATTTGCACAGCTTATTAATACTCTTGCCATTAAATAATTCTATCAACTTTAATATGACATAGGTACAAATGACGGAGTACAGAGTTATACATGGAAAAGCTTTCGTTGCAGCTGCATTACTAATAAGCCCTGGGTTAATCAGTTGATACATTACCACAAATAGTAAAACTGACATAAGTAGCAGTAGAGCATCAATATAACTTAGTTGATGCTTTGACCTTTGTAACATCAAAAATATAATTGGGAGTAGGCAAATGGTACCATACAAAATAATTGCCACAATGTTTCCAAACGAACTTGAAAGAGAGAGATAACGTAGACCATCCGCTATCTGTATAAATGGAAATGTAATAATGCTTTCAAACATAAAAATCACCTCAATTATTGTTTTACAATAATAACATAGTAAAAAAATTATCGTTTGTCAATAATTTTTCTTTGAATAGAAAATAAAAACAAATATAAGTCAATTCACAGCCCTTTTGCAAGGATACTCTGGACTATTTTGGGTATGTAGGTAAAGCAAGAGCCGTTGGATCAAGATAAAGATGCAACGGTTCAATTTTGTGATAAGCCGGATTTTATTTTCTAGGTAAAGTTAAGTGCTAACAGCGGGGTGCTCATACCCTGTATACGAATAACAAGACATATGCCTTTTATTAATAATTCAATAAATTTTATATGGGCTGAACCTGTTCTGCTGATGAAAAAGGTGTATTAGTTTTCATTGCTGGACGGCAAAGTTTGCATGAGGACGAAGGAATATTGGGGCTTACCGGTACAAAATATTCATACTATGTTTCCAGTGTGTCTGATTGAAAAACACTTAAATGCGCAATAATCTGTTTCGCCCACAGGAAACATCAACTGGAATCTGCGGCAATAAAGTTGCGATCCGACACGATGGTCAGTTTACCCATTGTACGGATTGGCTCCTTGGGAGCAACTAACTGTTTTGAGAAATACACGCGGTGCATCCTTTTTGAAAAAATGAACGGAATTCAGCTCCAAAGTAACATACTCCAATTTTTGGTCGGCAAAAGTACAAGGGAATGATTTTCAAGTATTTTGTTGATTTTTCTTGTGAAAAGTTTTTTAATAGAGTAAAATATCAATATCTTTTTATACATTGTTATTGTTAGTGAAGATAAGTAAAACTCAATGTTAAGGGTCTATTAAAAAATTGGTATAAATGGCGGACAAATAAAACGGTTATAAAGATAATTTCATTAATTTTGCAGATGAATCAATAAAATATTATAAAATAAAAATAATTGCTGGGAAATATATTACGAAATAATTATAGTAGAAAAAAACGGATATTTTAAGGAAGAAATCTTATGAATCAAAGAGAATATTATCAACATAAAATTAAGTTTAAGCCGTTTTTTATGTAATCGAATAGTGATTGATGAATGGGATATTGAAAGCAATTTTTATTCAGAAGTGCTTTTATAGGAAAAAATTTAGAAAACCAGATATTTGGCAATGAGTATTCTTTTGTTAATCGTAATCAGCTCAATTGCCAAACATAATGAAGTAACAAGGTCAAAAATCATTATTTTTTTAAAGAGATATATGGAATGTTTACAAAAAGAAATTGGAAAATGAAAAAATTCCTTTTTCCGAAATATGTGTAATATAATCACTTTAAGAATGTTATTGATATCTATGGTTACAATAATGGGTTCTTTTGCTGAATAATAGCACGAAAATATTTAAAAAACAGTAAGAGATTCAGATGAGCTTTTTAGGGGGGGAAGAAGTTCTTATTCTTTTATCAAATTCAAACTAGAAACAGGCGTATGAATTTTTTGAAAGAATAAGAAAAGAAATTGAGAAAAGTATTACATATGCTGGCAAATATAAAATTAAGTGCACAATGAGCCTTGGGTTATGTGAATATCAATTTGAATTGGATGAAAAAAATTTATAAAGTGTGCAGATGATCAACTCTTTATTGCCAAACAAACTGGCAGAAGCAAAATGTGTTTTGTTTCAGCAGAAAGCAGATAGGCTAAAAATTATGAACATTATTGGAGGAATATTACTATGCAAAAAAATATGATTATTACGTTACTACTCTCAATTATAATAGCATTATTTGCGATATTAAATGCAGAAGCAATTCCCATTAATTTGGTTTTTGCTAAATTAAATGTTTCAGCTGCGTTAGTTATTTTAATATCTGCAAGTATTGGTGCTATCATTGTTTATTTGCTGGATGCTATTTCTAAATTTAAAGCAAGAAAAAAATTAAAGGACTATGAAAAGTTAAACGCAGCCTTAACTGATGAAAATAGTCAACTAAGTGAGCAAGTTAAAAAATATGAGTTGGAGATTAAAGAGTTGAAAACGGCAGCACATGTTTATAAAGAAGCACAAGTAAATGTGCAAGAATAAAGTGAGTTTAATTTATATATGCGGAATTTTAGTTGGCAATTTTGAGGGGAATTTGCCAAGTGGGATTTATTAAAAGGAGAAAGAGAAATTTTATGATAAATAAAACTGAGAATATGCAAGAAAAGAAATCCGGACTTAAGACTTTTGAAGGGGTGTATACACCGACACTATTAACAATTTTAGGTGTAATCTTATACTTGAGAATGGGATGGATCGTTGGGAACGTCGGACTGACAGGGACGATAATAATAATTTTACTTGCACATGTGATAACTCTTTCCACAGCGCTATCAATGTCTTCCATGCTTACCAATATAAAAATCGGGGCTGGTGGTGCGTATGCAATTATTACTAGGTCACTTGGTCATGAAATGGGAGGAGCTATCGGAATTCCTCTTTATATTTCCCAGACATTTTCAATAGCTTTTTATATTACTGGTTTTAGTGAATTGTGGGTGTCATTTTTTCCCTCGCATTCTCAAGTTTTTGTTGGAGTAATTACGTGGGCTTTATTATCTGCAATATCATTAAAAAGTACGAAACTGGCTTTTAGAATTCAGTATGTTATTCTTGTGGCAGTGATGCTTTCTCTGATTTCTTTTTTATTAGGAACGAATTTAAATAATGGTTCACTTGTTTTGAAAGGCACCTTTTCGAATGGAAATTTCTGGTCGACATTTGCAATCTTTTTTCCGGCAGTTACGGGTATTTTAACGGGAGCAACGATGTCTGGAGAACTGGCTAACCCAAGAAAGAGTATCATTAAAGGAACGCTGGGGGCTGTTTTTACTGGTTTAGTGGTGTATTTGTTTGTTGCGTATTGGTTTGCTCATCAAGCGACGCAAGAAATGCTGCTGACAGATCCATCGGTAATTTTTAAGCTGTCAAAAATTAAAATTCTAGTTATCGCAGGCGTCATGGGAGCTGTATTATCATCTGCGCTGTCTACGTTGGTTAGTGCGCCAAGAACGCTTGCGGCTTTGGCTGAAGATAGAGTGATACCGTTTAGTGGATATTTGGCAAAACAAAGTGAAAAAGGAGAACCATTTAATGCAATTATCCTTTCTTCAGTTATTTCTGTAATTGTTATAGTCGCAGGGAGTTTGGATAGTCTGGCAGAATTGTTAACGATGTTCTTTTTGACAACATATGGCATGATAAATCTAGTAGTATTTTTAGAGCAGATTACAGGCGTAATAAGTTACAGACCAAGTATGAAAATGACCATATTTGTTCCGATTACTGGTACGCTGGGATGTTTGTCTGTTATGTTACTTATAAACCCAATTTTCACAGTGTTTACATTTTCAACAATTATAATTTTATATATTTACTTAAAAAAGAAAAATTTGACATCACCTTGGGGAGACGTTAGAGGTGGAATATTTATTTCCATTGCTGAATGGGCGGCACAAAAGGCATCCTCTATACCATATCATCCAAGATTGTGGAAACCATCTGTTGTAATACCAATAGAAAATCCTCATGATTTTAAGCGTTTATCTGGAATTGTACATGATTTGGTATTTCCATCTGGCAGAGCATACTATCTTTCCTCAACAGAAGATGAAAAAGTAGAATATCTCAACCAAAAAGAAATTGGAGAGGTGCTGGCTCCTCTAAGAGAAGACAATATTTTTATACAGGAAACACTAATAACGTCAGCTAAATTTGAGTCGGTCCTATTTCCAGCATTACAATGCATGAAAAGTTCGTTTTTAGCACCGAACATTGCTTTGTTTACAATCAGTGAAGAAGGAGAGAAAAGGGATAAACTTTTTAGGCTTATTGATTCCATGAAAGGATTAAAGCTATCTCACTGCTATTTGTGGCTTCACCCAAAACAAGGGCTGGGATTGGAAAGAAAAATAAATTTATGGTTACGCGATAAAAGTCCTAATAATGATCTTGCTGTCTTATGTGCATTACAGTTGTCTAGAAATATGGGGGCAGAGCTTACTTTATGTAGAGTTGTAAAGGTGGATGAAGAAAAGAAAGAAACAGCAAAAAAATTGTTATTATTCATTGAAGATGCAAGGTTACCTGCAAATACAAAGATACGTGTTTTTTCTGGAGATTTCATAAAACACTTAAAAGAAATTAATTCGGATTTGAGTATTATTGGTATGCCACCTGATAGTGAGTTGCTTACTAAATTTATTAAAGAATCACCAAGTAGTATCTTATTTGTTTCTTCAAGTGGATTTGAGGATGCACTGTTATAAAATATAAGAAATAATTTGCAAAAACGTGCTTCTAATCTTAAGTGGAAAAAATAGTTAATGGCTAGAGGCTCATTTTTAAGAATAGATGTTACAATGAAATAGTGGGTATGAGTTTATAATAAATCAGGAAGATGGAAGATTATGATGAGGCATGCATATTGTGTTTACAAAATATGCGGAAAAATATATAATAATAGATAAAAAATGTCTTTATTAGAAAATTACCTACAATAATATTCAACTGTATTGCAATAAATGAATTTTGGAGATTGTAGAGTTTGTTGAAAAATAAAAGGTGATTCAAATTGGTGAAGGATATCCTAACAGTTTAAAAGGGGTGTTGTTTTATGAAAATTTTGGTTGTTGATGATAGTAAATTAAATTTAGTTACTGCTGAAAACCAGCTTAAAAAAATACCAAGCATAACTCAAATATTTTTATGCCAAGAGTCTCAAAATGTCGAGTCGCTTATTCAGGAAATGCAATTTGACATTATATTATTGGATGTAGTAATGCCGGTACTTTCGGGTTTTGATATATTAAAATTAATAAAATCAAATGCTCAATATGATGATATCCCTGTCATAATGTTTACTTCTTTATCAGATGAAGGAAGCTTTGAAAAATGCTTTAATCTTGGAGCATCCGACTATATAACTAAACCAATTATACCAATTGAATTTAATGCGAGAATAAAAGCAGCAATTGAAAATAGAGCGAAATCAATTAAATTGAAAAAGATGATTTTGGATGCTCAAAAACAGAATAATGAATTTAAAGAAATTAATTTGCAGTTAAGAAGTACGCAATTTCATTTAGTACAATCTGAGAAAATGGCAGCAATCGGGCAACTGGCAGCAGGTGTTGCACACGAAATTAATAATCCTATTGGGTTTATAGGAAGTAATCTTGAAATTCTTTCTAAATATTTAAACAGGATTAGTGAGTATCTTTTATTTATTGAAAAAAAACAAAATGAACTTAAAAGCATTTCAAATGCTGAATGTGATAGGATAATTAATGAAACAATGGAAAAGTACAATAAATTGAAAATTAAATATATATTAGATGAATTATCAAATATCGTATCCGATTCAGAAAATGGCGTTGAACGTGTTAAGAATATAGTGCAATCCCTTCGTGTATTTGCAAGATCAGCTGACGATGATGAAAAAGAAACTTATTTACTATTAGATATAATAAATTCTGTTATAAATATTAGCATTAATGAAATAAAATATGTTGCTAAAGTTAAAGTTGACTTTGACCGTGAATTAATGGTTTATTGTAATAAAGTTCAATTAGGGCAGGTATTAATTAACATTATTGTAAATGCTGCTCAAGCTATAAAATCCCAACAAAATAATACGCTTGGTGAAATTTCAATTGGGGCTTATATTAAGGAAGAATATCTATGTATTAAAATTAAGGATAATGGGCCTGGAATCCCTAAAGATATTATTAGTAAAATATTTGAGCCATTTTTTACAACAAAGGACGTTGGACAAGGAACGGGCCTTGGACTTAGCGTATCATATGATATTATTACCAAAAAACATAATGGTTTAATAGAAGTAGATAGTATAGTTGATAACGGTACTACTTTTACAATCAAACTTCCTACTTATATATCAAAATAAAAGAATGGGTGTGTTACTATGCATGAAGAATTTTCGGTGTTGTTTGTGGATGACGAGGTAAGCATTTTAAGGTCTATTGAAAGAAGTTTATTCGACGAAGAGTACACATCTTATTTCGCTAGTAGTGGAAAAAAAGCTTTAGAGATAATGGAAAGTAAAAAAATTGATGTTATAGTTACAGACATGAGAATGCCTGAAATGAATGGATTAGAATTACTAAACATTATAACTGAAAAATGGCCGAACACTGTTAAAATTGTTTTAAGTGGATATGCACAGCTTGGACAAATATTAGCTACGATAAATCAAGTTGATATATTTAAATTTTTGACAAAACCTTGGAGTTTTGAGGAGCTAGAAACATCTATATATAAAGCGTTAGAATATTGCAGAGTTCAACAAGAAAATATTCAGTATAAGAAAGCCCTCGAAATTAAAAATCAAGCTTACCAAAATATTTTAAAGAAAGTTAATGAGGTAGTTAACGAAGCAAAAAGAAGCACCCAAATAATAGGACGTTGTGGCATAGCAATCCTTAAATTTGGGAAGGAGTTTGATATAGAACAAAAGCATATGTATAAAGACATTTTTGATATGGAAGATAAATTATTTGAAATCTTGGTAAAACATATTTCCGTGGAAAAAAAAGAAGTTAGTACGAAAGAACTTGCAAATGTTTTATATGATTTTATTATAAATAAAATTCCAAGCGCAAAAATTGAAAAAAAAGAAATGCAAGAATTTTCATTTTTTGTTAATTTAGGCTTATTAAAAGCTATGATAGAAATAATTTTCACCCTGTTTTATAAACAGTTTAAAAAAACGGGTGTATTCTTAAATATTGGAGTAGACCAAGAAAATAAATTTATTATTTCAATTCTATTTCCTATGGCATTTGTAAATAGTGAAAAGGATGAAAAAAATAATTTAACCTTCTTAGATATTAAACTTCAGTTGATTAAAGACATTTTTCAAGAAGCTTTACATGATGGCAATATAAAGTTTCAACCTATCAAACTTGATGATAATCTTTTATTTGCTATAGGCATAAGTAAGTAGGAGATCGGCTATGAAAAGTCAGGAATTTTCTCTAACTGGATATCTAATAACTTAATCCTAGCAATGGAACGGGCTGTCTGAATAGATAAACGTTGTCACTGGTATCCGTTGACTTTTGTACAAGAACTTTTCGTATCTTCTTTTTGTGAAGTGACTGTGGGAGGAGATTTCAAGTGCATGAGCGGATGAGCCATATGCGTGGAAGAAATTTCATTCAGTGTTGGAGCCGCTTATCATAGGCAGAGACAGATTTCAGATGCAGAACGGATTAGAAAAAATACTGTAGTTCCAAGAATAGCTAATCGATATAGGAGGTTAGCTGAAACTTTAATCGGGTTCGCTTTTCGATTGTTTTTGAAGAAAACGGGACAAGCGACTCCATCAGATTTAGATCTTAATAAGTTGAAAATCTGAAGGAATCCTACACCATAAGGTTTAGCAATAATATAAGTGTCTGCCTTGTCAGTTCTCGTTTATTTTGACAGGCGGAAATCAAAAGTCCACAGTATACGCATTGTATTGAACTACGATATTAAAAAGAAAGGAAGTTATGGTGTTGTGCTTATGAAAACATCATAGAAGGATATAATGAAAAAAATTTTACTGGTAGATGATGAAATTCCAATACTAAAAGCATTGGAAAGAGCTTTTTTTGATACCGATTATGATATCTATACTGCACAAAGTGGTGAACAGGCTCTTGGAATATTAGAAAATACTGAAGTTAATCTTGTAATAAGCGATATGAAAATGCCGTTTATGGATGGTTATGAATTGTTAAGCAAAATTAAGGAGAAATATCCTCAAACAATCAGAATAATTTTAAGTGGCTATACAGAAGAAAAAACAATAATTAAAGCTATTATAAAAAATATTGCGAAGGTATATTTTTTCAAACCATGGAATAATGAGGAACTTATCCATTGTGTTGAACAACTCTTTTACGTTGAAAGTATATTAAATGCTAACAATTTATTAGTTTTAATTAATAATTTGGATTCAATCCCCACAATTTCATTGAACTACAGAAATATCTTATCTTTGCTTGAAACAGATGAAGACATTAAAACGATTTCTTATGAGATAGAAAAAGACTTAGCTATTTCAACAAACTTACTACATGTTGCAAATTCTGCTCTTTACGGAGTCAAAATAGGTTCTGTAAAACAAGCTGTAACTTATTTAGGCCTTCAAAATACGAAGCTTCTCATTACTTCAACTTCAATACTAAGCTCAATAAATTCTAATGGTTATAAAAATCGTGATTTTGAAAAACTGTGGGATCATTCACGGCTAGCAAATAAAATATTAACTATAATCTACGAGAAATTCCTAAACAAAAAACTTCCGGAGACCTGTTTTTCAGCAGGATTGTTACATAACATAGGCATTTTAGCTATGAATTATGAATTGAATAGTAAGTTCATTGGTACAGATGAAAATTTCAATAATTTGTTAGATTTGGAGAATAATGAATATGGGTTTACCCATCAAGAGGTAGGGGGTTATTTGCTAAGTTGGTGGGAATTACCTTTCCCGATTGTGGAAGCTGCATTATTCCATCATCATCCTTTTAACGATGCAATTGTAAACAAGGAATTAGTATTTTGCGTGCACATTGCGCAAAAGTATGCATGGGAAATTATGAATGAACCCATGAGAACACCGTTTTACCCCAAGACGTTTACAGTACTTGAAATAGAACAATATTGTTTTGAACAAAGGCTTAAAGAATTTCTAGAACAGTAGCGGCCTAGGCTGTAAGCTGATATTACTTTTAGCTTTGCCTTATATCCTTTCATCTGATTGTAATAGATGAATACGTAGCTGAAGCAGATAGTCCAAACTGATGTAAAATTAATTTATACAGCCTGCAAATAAAAAATTAACTAATCTTATAGGAATTAAAATGGCATTAATTAAGACCGTCATATTACGCTGGTCTAAGATTAAAAGTATAGTTTACCTGGCTTCTGAAATGGAATCTGGGTATTTTTTACACGTGGATCTATTCCGGCAAAAGCAGTAAATGTACCTTTGTGAAAACGTGTCATTCACTTATTTTTGCTATGATTGAGGAACAAGTGTTGGACCAACATCCTTTATGGCCATTATGATTGAATAATGTTTTCAGTCAGTTGCGGAGTGTCATTACGGAGCAAAATAATATTATTTTTTAATGTTATATTTCTTTGGAAAGCTTTGAGAGTATTTTTTTGAATGCTGTGTTAGATTATATATTATGGCAAGCTAAGTGCACATGGAATTTGAACGTACAATGGCTTTCAGAGATGACGATTTTGTTGCAACTGTCGATAATGTAAGGATTCCTTTTATTTCAAAGAAAGATTTAGAAATGGACTTGACAAAATCGGCTCATTAGAATACTATTTATGTAACAGTGTTATATAACGCCGTTATATAAGCGTGGAGGATAGTATGAGCACAAATGATTTAAATACATTGCAGAAAATAATGGCTGTGGGTAAAAAAGAGTTTTTAGAAAAAGGCTTTAAAGATGCTTCCCTGAGAAATATTGTAAAATGTGCAGGTGTTACCACAGGCGCATTTTATGGGTATTACCCTGATAAAAAAGCCTTGTTTGAGGCACTGGTATCACCTGCGGTAAATGGGCTTAGAGTAATGTTTATGACAGCGCAACAGGAGTTTGATCAGTTGACGGAAGCAGAAAAAAAGGAAGCTGTGTATGAGTATTCGTCTGATGAGGTTAAAAAATTCATGGCATATGTTTATGATTATTTTGACGAGTTCAAGTTACTTGTTTCCTGTGCAGAAGGAACAGACTTTTCGGATTTTATACACGATCTTGTAGAAATTGAGGTGGAGTACACCTTAAGGTTTATGAAGTCTACAGGTAATGATGCATTAGCATCTGGAAGGGCTACGCCTGAGCTGTTACACATTATTTCAAGTGCTTTTTTTTCTGCAATTTTTGAGACGGTTAAACATAATATGCCCAGAGAAACTGCGGACAATTATATAGATAGCTTAAGGCAGTTTTTTACCGCAGGATGGAAAAGAATTTTAAATTCATAAAAAGTTTATTAGTACGGTAAGCAATAAATTGAGGTTCAATAGAACCTCAAAAAAAATATTGGAAAGTTAGTGATTGCTAACTTTAAAGGCGGAAAAATAGTTTTTAAAATTAGAGAAGGAACAAAAGCATTTGTGTTTAAGATGCGGGATATGAAATGTGATGTTGGTTTTATCTTACTGAATTTGCGTTGAGATGAATTATGGCTGGGTCAGTAGTTATCTTTATAGCTTTTGTTGCATATCTGCTATCTCAGATTAGGGTGAGAATTGCCTGACTGAGAAGCAACTGGGCAAGGAATATTTAAAATATCAAATAGTTAAAAAATTTAAAATTAATTTATACACAAATAAAGTATAAGGAGGTTAAATATGAAAAAATTAAATGAGGTAAAGAAAGGCGAAAAAGGCAAAATTTCATGCCTTCAGGGAGATTCCCGCTTTTTAAGCCGGATCACTTCTATTGGGCTCACGGTGGGAAGCGAGGTTGAAGTTATGCAAAATCAGAAAAAACAGCCAGTTTTGGTTTATGGAAGAGATACCATGATTGCGGTTAACCGAGATGAATGCGAAAAAATTATTATGGAGGTATCTACAAAATGAGTGATACAACAATAGCGTTGCTGGGACAGCCAAACTCAGGAAAATCAACATTATTTAATGGCCTTACCGGTTCTCGTCAGCATGTGGGAAATTGGCCGGGTAAAACTGTTGAAAAAAAAGAAGGCGCTTTTCACTACAACGGAATAAACTATGCTGTTGTAGATTTGCCGGGTACATATAGTCTTTCTGCCAATTCCGAGGAGGAAGTTGTTACGAGAGATTACATAGCAGGGAATAAGGCTGATTTGATTTGTATTCTTGCAGATGCCTCACAGCTAGAGCGGAGTTTGTTTATGCTGGCGGATTACACAGGTATCAATAAGCCTGTGGTATTGCTTCTCAACATGATGGATGTAGCGATTCAGCAGGGTAAAACCATTGATAGTCAAGCTATTTCAAAAAAACTTGGAATTCCAGTGATACCTATTACGGCTTTAAATCGAAAAGGTTATGAAGAATTCTACAAAATTATTGAAACCTCACAAAAATCAAATTCCACACTCAAAGAGAAAGAACTAACAGATATTTTCTTTGAAGTGATTGGTGAGCCGTTTAAGCAGTTGTTAAAGCTGTTGCCGAAGGATGGCATAGGTGCGTTTTCCTCCTCGTGGTTGGCAGCAAAGTTACTGGAACAGGATAATCATGCAATGCAGCTTGTAAAATCCAAGGTTGATGTAAGCTGTTGGAGAGAGGTTGAAACTGTACTCTCCAGTGTGAAAAACGGTAATTTATTCACAGCAGACTGTAAATTTAAGTGGATAGAAAGTTTACTTAAGAATAGTGTAAAAAAAGCAGCAAATAAGCAAGGCAGGATGAATCGCTTCGATCGTATAGCCACAAGCAGGATTTGGGGAAAGCCCCTTGCAGTGGGAATCATTATATTAGGGCTCATTTTGTCCATGGTGATTGCGATTCCCATCATGGGGGTATTCCAGAAAATATCTCAAATTGCTACTGTGCAGCTTTCGACTGCGTTGGTTGCCGTTGGTGTCCCGAAAGTGGTAATTTCGCTGCTCTGCTATGGTATATTGACTGCGGTTACTTTTGCCTTAATGATGGTGAGTTTTGTGTTTGGCATCAGTCTAGTGTTTGGATTTATAGAAGAAATAGGTTATATGGCTCGTATTTCTTATGTATTTGATAGCACCATGTCTAAACTTGGACTACAGGGAAAGGCAATTATGCCTTTCTTAGTAAGCTTTGGTTGTAATATTGGCGGTGTGAGCGGAAGCAGGGTGATTGATTCTTGGGGACAGAGAGTAACTACGATAGCGCTTTCATGGGTTGTTCCATGTGCTGCCACATGGAGCGTTGTTGGGCTTGTGAGTACCGTTTTTTTTGGGAGTCATGCTTTATTGGTTGTGCTTTCCCTATTTGTAGTGGCCTCATTGCACATGGCAATTACTTCAAGACTATTCGGCAAACACTTAATTAAAGAAAGTGACAGAATTGGACTGATTATGGAGTTACCACCATATCACAAGCCACAATACAGAAATTTATTCCGGTTTGTTTTTATGCGTATGGGAGATGTACTGAAGCGTGCACTTAAGACCATTATTTTCGTAGCAGTTATATTCTGGGCTTTATCCTATACGTCAGACGGTAATGTAGCAAATAGTGTGATTTATAAGATTGGAACCTTTATCGAACCAGTGACCATGTGGTTTGGATTACGTTGGCAGACCTTTATGGCATTTTTATCCGCCGCTATGGGGAAAGAAGCGGCTCTTGGTGTATTGGCTGCGTTGTTTAATTCTCAGGGGCAGGCTGCTGGCATATGGGATGTTATTTCCAAGCAGGCGGAGGTAAGCACATCTGGTCTTGGCAACGCTATGCTTACTGATATTTCCAAGGCAGAAGCCTTAGCGTTTATTTATGCATTTTTCTTTAATGTGCCTTGTCTAATGGCTGTCGTAACTACGCTACAGGAAACCCATTCACTAAAATGGACATTACGCATAGCAGGATATTACATGGGGGTTGCCTTACTGATGTCGGCTATTGCATATCATGTTGGACTTTTGATCTTTTAAGGGGATGGACTATGCTAAATGAAATTTTAGACCAATTTAAAAAAGGAAGAACATTTTCTTTTCAGGAGCTTGCGGACAGTTTAAATACGGATGTCCAAACTGTTAAGGCGCAAATAGATTATCTGGAAAGACAGGGTTATATAAAGAAAGTCGAGGTTTATACGAGTTGTGCTGGTGGATGCAGTAGCTGCGCAGGTTGTAATCAAGGGACACAGAGATCAATCATCTGGGAACTGTCTCAATAGTTATATAAGGATAATTAATTTAATAAGAGTGGATAAGAAATGGAGGGAAACTATGACGCATTGTTCGCATGTAGACGCAAGCGTAAAAAAGCTGCTTGATATGATTTATGCCCCAATGTATACGAAAACACTGTTTACGGCTATCGAGCTGGAACTTTTTTCGGAGCTTGAAGAGGGGAAAGTGTTTACGGAAGTAGCTGAAAAGCGAATGCTACATCCGGAAAATACGAGATTACTTCTCAATGCATTAACAGGTATGGAGCTTCTGGAAAAGAATGAGGGTCGTTATAGCAATACGGCATTGGCAAATAAATATCTTTTAAGAAAATCAGAGTGGTTTATTGGAGATCATCTTAGGGTGTATCACGCTGGTACCGGTTTTGATGAAATTGATATGGTTAAGCTGATAAAGGAAGGTCCCGGCGGTGAAGCTGAAGGAAAAGAGGGATTAGAGGCGTATGCCATATTTGGGGATTGGGCTGAAATGATGAAGACGCAGCAAAGGGGTGGAAGAGCCAAGGAAATTTCGGATATGGTTTCTGGGCTTTCGGAATTTAAGGGCTTTCAAAAAATGCTGGATCTTGGAGGAGGCCCGGGATTAATCTCATTGGCTATTGTTAAACGTCATCCTGAACTTACGGCTATTATTTTTGATACGGCCGAGGTTGGCAGGGTTGCGGAGGAGTCGATAAAGGAAAATAACCTTGAAAGCCGTGTTGAGGTAATGACGGGAGATTACCTAAAGGATTCCATTGGCGAGGGTTATGATTTTATTCTTGCCATAGGAACCCTAAATTTTGCAAAGCACAACCTAGACATGGTGGTTAAGAAAATATATGATGCACTAAACCCTTATGGCGTATTTATGTGCATTTCAGAGGGCTTAACCGATGAGGAAACCAGCCCCAAGGAGATGGTGGTTTCATGGTTGCCAAGCGTTTTGAGGGGCTTTGACTTTCAATTGAACCAGGGAGAGGTTAGTGATGCCATGCTTAGAAATGGATTTAGAAATGTTTTTAAGCAGACGGTCAGTATGCTCACTGGGGACATGGACGTGGATATTGCAAGAAAATAGGAGGAATGCAAAATATGTCAAAAAAGAAAAAGAAATTCATATTAAAAAGATTTACACCTTATATGGGTAAGAAGAAAATTCTTTTGCCTTTTGCCTTGATTTTATCAGGATTATCGGCAGTACTTAATATCGTTCCCTTTGTATTGGTATGGTATATTACACGGGATATTTTGTCAAATTCCCAGTCCGCTAATTTATCAAGCATCGGGTTTTATGCGTGGCTTGCATTTGGTAGTGCTGTAGGAGGCATCTTAGTATATTTTCTTTCCCTTATGTGTTCTCATTTGGCAGCCTTTCGTGTGGAAATTGGCATGCAGAAGCTTGGAGTGAAAAAGATTCTTTCAATGCCATTGGGTTTTTTTGATCAACATTCCAGCGGGAAAATCCGTAAAATTGTCAATGATGGCGCAGCAACGACACATAGTTTTTTGGCTCATCAGCTTCCTGATATGGCAGGAAGTGTTGTTTCGCCAATCATTCTAATTGTTTTGATTTTTACTGTTGATTGGAGAATGGGCGTAGCTTCTCTGGTACCGATTGTATTGGGTTTTATAACCATGCGGTTTATGATGAGTGCAGAAGGGAAAAATTTTCAGAAAATGTATTTTGATTCTTTGGAGGAAATGAGCTCTGAATCAGTAGAATACATCCGTGGCATTCCTGTGGTAAAAACCTTTGGGCAAAGCATTTTCTCGTTCAAGCGTTTTTATGACAGCATTATCAAATATAAGGAGATGGTTCATGCATATACATTGCTTTGGCAAAAGCCAATGTCGTTTTACAGTACAATTATGCAGTCGGCAGCATTCTTTTTAATTCCAATGGCTATTTTTTTAATAGGAAGAGGAGAAAATCTAGCGCTTGTCATTGCAGATTTTGTTTTTTATATTCTTATATCACCAATTTTCACTATGCTTTTAATGAAATCTATGCACTTTCAGCAAAACACCATGATTGCTGAGCAGGCAATCGACAGGCTGGATCAGCTTCTAGACTACCCTGCCATGAGTAATACAGAAAACAAAATCAGCATAAAAAATCATAATTTGGAGTTTAAAAATGTGGTTTTCTCCTATGCAGGCAGTGATAAGCCTGCCGTGGAAAAAATCAGTTTTAAATTAAAGGAAGGAGAAACCATAGCCCTCGTTGGAGCTTCGGGGGGTGGAAAAACTACGATTGCTAGGCTGGCAGCTAGGTTTTGGGATGTTGATGAAGGGGAAGTATTAGTTGGAGGCGTAAACGTAAAGGAAATTCCCAAAAAAGAGCTGATGGACAGCATTTCCTTAGTATTCCAAAACACCAAACTATTTAAAGATTCTTTAAAAGAAAACATTATATTTGGAAAAGAAAATGTTACAAAGGAAGAACTTGACAAAGCCATTGATTTTTCGCAGTCAAGAGAGATTATTGAAAACCTTTCAGCTGGAATTGATACAATTATAGGTTCTAAAGGGATCTATCTTTCTGGTGGGGAGCAGCAAAGAATAGCCATTGCAAGAGCAATTGTAAAGAATGCTCCTATTGTGTTACTAGATGAAGCCACTGCTTTTGCAGATCCGGAGAATGAGCATTTAATTCAAAAGGCTTTAAAGGAACTCAGTCGAGGAAAAACCACCCTTATGATTGCACATCGTCTTACAACAGTGCAAAATGTGGATCGAATTTTGGTCATTCAAGAAGGAAAAATTGCGGAAGAGGGAAGTCACAAGGAATTGTTGAAGCGGGGAGGTATTTACAAAGCAATGTGGGAGGAATACCAAAAATCCGTAGATTGGAAAATAAAGGATAACGATGCAGCGATAGGAGGTCAATATGCTTAAGTATTTTCAAAATAAATATGCTTTATCGGAAAAAGGAGCAAAGGATCTTTTTCATGCTATCATCTGGACAATAATTTTGGATATCAGCTTTATGGCTCCGGTTGTTATAGGCTTTAAATTTTTGGATGAATATATGGGTAAGCTATTGAATTCATCCAGTGCAACGCAAAGAAACATCCCCTACTATGCAGTTATGTCTTTAATATTCTTCGTCGTCATGTTGGTGATTGGCTATTTTCAATATGATTCGACTTATACGAAGATTTACGAAGAAAGTGCCAAAAGAAGAATTAGTTTGGCTGAAACGCTAAGAAGGTTACCATTGGCTTTTTTCGGCAAAAAAGATATTGCCGATTTGAGCGCAACGATCATGGAGGATGCAACCCAGATCGAAATGCTCTTTTCCCATTCGGTACCTCAGATTTATGCAGCATCAGTAACTGTTTTTATTATGGGCGTGATGATGTTTTTTTATAATTGGCAGTTGTCCATTGCGGTTTTCTGGGTAGTCCCAGTTGCAGCCTTTATTTTTATCTTAACAAAGTCACTTCAAAAAAATATGCATGTAAAGCTATACGATATAAAAAGGGATATTTCAGAAAAAATCCAAGAGGGGCTTGACTCAGCCCATGAAATAAAATCCTACAACAGAGAAGAATCTTTTTCAAATGATTTAAATACTCAGCTTGATGCTCTTGAAAAATTTATGATTAAAGGGGAGCTTTTAATCGGCGCATTTATTAATCTGTCCTATGTCTTTTTAAAGCTTGGGCTGCCCAGTGTAATCCTGTACGGTGCATATCTTCTGACAAAAGGGGATATCGGGATATTTACTTATTTGGTATTTCTTATTGTAACAGCCCGCATTTATAATCCTATCATGGAGGCAATGGAAAATTTTGCACTGCTCCTATTTTTAAATGTGCGGATTAATCGCATGAAAGAGATGGATAAAATGCCAAGACAGGATGGAAGAGATATATTTAGTCCAAAGAATTATGATATAGAATTTAAAAAAGTTGATTTTTCTTATCAGGATGGTAAGCAAATTTTAAATGATGTCAGCTTTACGGCGAGGCAGGGGGATGTAACAGCACTTGTAGGACCCTCAGGTGGCGGAAAGAGCACGATAGCAAAGTTGGCTGCAAGATTTTGGGATATTGATAATGGCTCAATAACCTTAGGTGGAGAAGATATTTCACAGGTTGATCCGGAGACACTTTTGCAGCATTATTCTATTGTCTTTCAGGATGTTACACTGTTTAACTCAAGTATTCTGGATAACATTCGTCTGGGAAAGAAGGATGCTACTGACGCGGAAGTCATTCGGGCAGCAAAGCTTGCTCGATGCCATGAATTTGTCAGTAAACTGCCCCAGGGATATAAAACCTTAATTGGCGAGAATGGAGAAAAATTATCTGGTGGTGAAAGACAGCGTATCTCTATCGCAAGAGCGATTCTAAAGGATGCTCCTATTATTCTTCTGGATGAGGCAACAGCATCTCTTGATGCAGAAAATGAGAGAAAAATTCAAAGTGCCCTTGGAGAGCTTGTGAAAAACAAGACGGTTTTGATTATTGCCCATCGTATGAGAACGGTGTTAGGCGCTGATAAAATTGTTGTAATCAAAGACGGTGCGATTGGAGAAACTGGTACACCATTAGAATTAAAGGAAAAACAAGGGGTATTCTCATCCATGTTAAAAACACAATATCAAAATAGTTAGATAGCTTTGTTGATAAAGTAGAATAGTTGGGGAATAAGCATGGGAAGAAAAGAAGAATAAGTGTGGAGCAGACTTTCCCTTGTATATGACCTTTTTATGAAAATGATAAAGCCGCCTATAAGAAGATCATCCGACGGGTGGGGGAGCTTTTAAAGACTGAGGAGCATATGATGGAGATCGCCACGGGAAACCATGTGTATGGCGGCAAAAAGACTTCAAGAAAATTTTAAAGCAATAAAAAGAAGTGGAATTAGGCTTTCACCCTTTAAATTGAACTTTTTTGTACATACTTCCCGCGTCTATGCTTGCCTTTTTCTACAAGAGGTTTATATAAAGTGAATTCGGAAATGTTTTTATGTATCAACAGGCTATGAAGGCACCGGAAGAAATGAAGTGCTTTGAAAAAGCATTTGACAACTTCTTAAAATCATATATGGTCTGAACAAATTGTAAATAAAATATTCCAGAAAAATTATTTTAGCTGGCAGGTTCATATTGATCTGTCAGCTTTTATTGGTGCTTTAGATATTTGGTATATCAATGTCAGACTGGCGAGAAGTGACGTAAAAATAATGCAAATTATCAAATAAAATTATTTATTTTTGAAGTAAATCAATAAGAGCGTTTTCATCCAAAATAATAATTTTATCTTTATTTATTTCAATTATATTGTCATTACAAAGCTTTTTAAGTTCTCGATATAATGATGGTCGGGATACGTTTAAGTATTCTGCCCATGTTTTTTTTGTAAAAGATAAATGAATGATTGAATTGTCAGCTGTTTTTATTTCGTGAATTAAAAAATAGGCTATTTTCGTTTTAATTGATGAGTATGAAAAAAGTTCGAGCCTTTTTTCGTAATAGATAATTCTATTTGCAAAAGCATTTAATATGTTCTCTGCAATCAAAGCTTCCTTGCACATTTCAAAGATACTTTGCTTAGGGAAAAAAAGAATCTTACTGTTGGTTCTTGAAAATACATCACAAGGGTATGTGGTTTCGGTTGAAAAAACAACAGCACCGCCGAATAAATCCCCTTTGTTTTTATGAAAGATACAAATTAAATTTCCCGACGCAAGTAACTTCTGTATTTCTATGCTGCCCAAAATGATAATTCCGACATTTTTCGAAAACTGATCTTCTCGGCAGATAAATTCGTTTTTTCCGTATTCCTTGATATGATAGCGAGTTCTTGATAAAACAAGTCGTATTTGGGCTTTATCTAAACCTCTAAATATAATGCATTTATATAAAACTTCAATGATATCGTCCATTTGAGCCCCTCTTTAATTTTGAAGTGTATCCACAGATACACCGTTTTGGTTAGCCATGACTTACTATATAAATGTATCACAACTGAAAATGCATGTCAAAATCAATTAGGAGGAACCAAATTATGAAAAAATCAATTCCATTAATGATTGTATTGATTATCAGCCTGATTACGGGTTGTGGTCAATCCAATTCAAAGGTAACAAGTAATGGTAGTCCCCAAAACGCTGAATTAAAAGTGCAAACAACAATAACGGTGGTAGCTCCGAAATCGCCTGCAACAATTCCTATTTTAAGGATGATTGAAGGTAATTGCATGGGAGATAAAATTAAAATAGATCTTCAGCTTTACAGTGATATGGAAACTATGATGGCTATGGCTTCTGAAGGTGACTATGGAATTTTAATTGTCCCTGCGCATACAGCTGCTAATCTCAACAATAAGGGTGTTGATGTAAAACTGCTCAACGTATTTAACTGGGGTGGAATGTGTTTAAGTACAACGGACTCCGACTGTAATAGCTGGGAAGATCTAGCTGGTAAGGAGTTATATGTTCCTTCAAAAGGCTCAGTACCTGAAATATTAACTCAATATTTCTTAAAACAAAATGGACTTGCAGTGGGTGAAAATATTGAAGTTGTATATTCTTCTCATAATGAAATAGCACAACTGTTATCAGTGGGGACCATAAAGTACGCTGTTGATGCGCAGCCATTTGTTACTTCGAATACGAATAATGTACTAGGCTACAAAGTCATATCGGAATTTTCTGAGGAATGGAGGCTTACACAGGGAGAAGAGTATAGTATGCCTGCCAATTGTATGGTTTCAAGTAACGAATACTTAAGCAAAAACGAGGAACTTATAAATAGCTTTAATAAAAAATTCTCAGAAGCAGTTGAGTGGACAGTAGAAAACCCAGCTGAGGCAGGTGCTTTGGCGAGCGCTAATTTAAATGCTAATGCGGAACTGATTGCGGAGGCTATGCAGGGTTTCGGTTTTGATTATCAATCAGCTGTGGATTCTCAAAAGGATTTAGAACAATATTATAATGTTTTGTTGGAGATGAAACCGGAAAGTATCGGAGGGACAATTCCTAATAAAGAATTTTATCATTTACAAAAGTAAGATTAAGATGGTAAAAGATGCATCCTTCTGCGTAATAAAAGGCAACGAATAGTACGTTTTTATCCCAGAATAAAGAATTTGCAAAAAGTTTTATAGAAGAATTCAAAAAAACAGTCAATTGGATGGTCAATAATACAGAGGATGCTGGAAAACTTGCCGAGAAACACCTAAATGCTGATGATGTTCTTTACAGACTTGAGATGATAGGAGGAAAATACCAGATGAAAGCTTTTATCACAAAGATGAATCGTGTTTTTAAAAATAAAAAATTATATAATAGGTGGTCATCCAGCGTAGGGATCATTATCATTTCTCTAATAATCTTGTTGCTTTGGCAAGGACTGTCATCTATCTATACGCCGTTAGTACTCCCCAGCCCCTTTTTGACTGCTAAATCTCTATTGAAAATATTACAAAGCAAGTGCTTTTTTATAGAACTGTTTTCTACCCTTCAGAGACTTCTGATCGGACTAATCGCATCAATATTAATTGGAAGCATATTCGGAATTATGATGGGTTGTAGCAAAAAAATAAAGCATTTACTTGAACCCCTTGTTTATCTTGTTCAGGCAACTCCGCCTATATTGTATATGACACTAGCCATGCTTTGGTTTGGCTTGAACGGGAGAGCGACAATTTTTATTGTATTTATTGGGAGTGCGCCGGTTATGGCTGTCAATATTGCGGAGGGATTTGAAAACATTGATGTGAAACTAATTGAAATGGGAAAAGCCTTTCAGTTTTCCAGAACAAAAATGATTCTGGAAATTATCATTCCGTCATTAAAGGCATACTTTAAGACCGGTTTGATAACAGTATTTAGCTTTGGATGGAAGCTTGTTGTCATGGGTGAGGTTTTAAGTGCAAGCACTGGGCTTGGAGCACAGATTACAGATGCCAGAATGAACCTAGAAACAAACATGGTATTTGCATGGGGTATCATTGTTATTTTACTTTGCTTTCTCTTTCAAAAAATCACTGCAAAGTTGTTTGAATTTAGATTAAAACGGAGAAAAAATTATGAGGGATAAAGTATTATTAAAAATTTTGAACATTGAAAAGAACTTTGAAGAAGTTAGGGTACTGCATGATTTTTCTATGGAAGCAAATCGGGAAGAAATTGTATGTATTATAGGACCTTCAGGTTGTGGAAAGTCTACCATGCTGAATATTATTTCGGGGCTAACTTTGCCCTCCTGCGGTGAAGTAATCAATAATAGTCAAAATACGAGCTATGTTTTTCAGGAAGACAGACTTTTACCTTGGAAGGATGTATATGAAAATATTAGGATAGTAAATGATAAGAGTTCACACAAAACCTGTATGGAACTAATTGAAAAGGTAGGTTTAAAAGGGTTTGAAGGTTTTTTTTCATGCGAGTTAAGTGGTGGAATGAGGCAGAGGTGTTCTATCGCAAGAGCATTTAACTATGAAGCTGATTTACTGCTTATGGATGAACCCTTTAAATCCCTTGATTTTAACTTGAGGATCGGAATGATTCACTATCTGCTTACACTTTGGGAAAGCAAGAAGAAAACGATTATATTTGTAACGCATGAGATTGACGAAGCGCTTTTGCTTGGAGATAGGATACTTTTTTTAACAAACAGGCCAACGAAAGTTTTGACAGAATTTCGTATTGAAACACCTAAGATGAAAAGAAGCTTAACTGACCCTTCGTTAGTTAAAGTTAGAAATCAAATTCTTGACTTGCTGCAAAATGAAAATCAGCCAGTTGATAGTTAATAAAAAACAAGGCGGGAACCATACCATAATTATGAGTTTCTGTCTTGTTTTTTCGTATAGGAAATTAATTAGTCAAACCCTTGAGGGGTTTGCCCTCAAACACCCACGAGGTTTTCACCCTTGACCCATTATAAAACCGCATGAATATGCGGTTTAAACAAAAAGTTTTTGGTCTTGCTTTTTATAAAAAGCAAGTGGGTTTGGGCGGCGCCCAAGGTTTCTCGACAGCCACTTTGTTCAATTTATTTTACAGTGAAACTATTTTACTTAATCGATTAATATCCATTACCTCTATTGTTCTATTTTGAAAAGATAATATACCTTCAACTTCAAGTTTTCGCAACTCTCTGGATAAAGAGGTTCTTGAAACATCCATATATTCCGCCCAGGCTTTTTTTGAGAAAGGAAGTAAAACGATATTTGTATTGTTGGGTTCGTTTTCATACTGAAGGTAATGAACCAAATATCCGGCAATCTTTTCTTGGATGGAATCTAAAGACAATATACCGATTTTATGTTTCAACATCAGCATTGAATTTGAAGTTAATTCGAGAAAATTAAGCATGAATTGGTTATCAAGGGTAAAAAGCTTAAGCAAATCGGTTTTTAAAATAAATAAAATTTTTGTGGGCTTGCATACACAGGCGTTATCAGGATAAAAACTGTATTTTGAGAAAATGCATTCTCCAATTACTTCACAAGCTTTCTTTCTCTCTATAATAACCATTTTGCCATTTGGAAAAATCTTTTGCACATCAACACTGCCCGATAGCAAAATTCCGATTTTGTCGGCAATTTGAACAGGTGAAAAAATAATATCATTTTCAGCAAAGCTTTCTACCCTATAACTGATTTCTGATAGCAGAGCTTCAATTTCATCAATGCTTTTATTCTGAAACAAGGTGCATTTTTGAAGTACAGATAATTTATGCTTCATTCTATTCTCCTTAAAAAAACTTAATAATATGTATCTTGAGATACGCTTTTTGCGATTTTATTATACTATAATACAAATGGAATGTAAATGATAATCATTTTTAAAATGAAGCGCAAACGTATTTCATGGTTTGGAGGTGATAATGCTTTGAACATCGACACAATAGATTTTGAGAAAATGCTTCATACCTGCGGATATAAGATGACAGTACAGCGACAGGCAATACTGGATATTATTCGGGAAGAAAAGAAGAGGCATTTATGCACGGAAGAAATATATGATGAGGTTAAAAAAGCTTATCCCGGAATAGGGCTTGCCACAGTTTACCGTACCCTGCAGCTGTTTGAAAAGCTTGGAATTGTACATCACATATTACTGGATGATGGTTGCATGCGATTTCAGATTATGGATTCAAAGGAAAAGCACCAACACCATCATCTTGTTTGTGATATTTGCGGCGAAGTAATTGATGTGGAGGAGGATATGCTGGGAACGTTGGAAGAGAAGCTATTAACGGAAAAAGGCTTCACTGTAAAAGACCATAAGGTTCAATTCTTTGGAATATGTAAAAAATGCGCTAACGAGCAAAATCAATAAAATCAGGAGGAAAACAAATGTACAGTATTGGAATTGATATTGGATATTCATCCGTTAAGGTTATCTTGACGGATGAAACAAATAAAATTAGGTTCAGCAGATACCAAATGCATAAGGGAAGGATTAAGAGTAATCTATTAAAAATTCTGAAAGAAATGACGGCTGTTTTTGATCCACGGGAAATTGTATTCGGCGCCGTAACAGGCAGTGGAACCAAATTTTTAAGTGCAGACAGTAAAATCAAGGCTGTCAATGACGTAACAGCTGTGATCGAAGGTGCAATGGCTGAAAATGTAAGCGTAGGCTCAATCATTGACATTGGGGGCGAAAGTGCACGGTTTATTACCGGATTGAGTGAGAAAGATAAATCGCGTATCGAAATCTCCATGAATTCTAATTGCTCTTCGGGAACAGGGTCTTTTCTTGAGGAACAGATGTCCAGGCTGAATTTAAAGCTAACTGATTATACGGAGCTGGCAAAGGAAGCAAAGTCTATTCCCAGAATTGCAGGGCGTTGCAGTGTATTTGCCAAAACGGATATCACCCATCATCAGCAAGAGGGCGTACCCGCTGCGGATATCTTGTTGGGCTTGGCTTATGCCCTTGTCAGAAACTATAAGGGTACGGTGATGAAAAAGCTTCCCGTGAAAAAACCCATTCTTTTTTCCGGCGGTGTTGCCTATAACGGAGCAATTCTTACTGCATTAAAGGATGTATTG